>JADINH010000073.1 GCA_017694225.1 Candidatus Avisuccinivibrio stercorigallinarum | reverse complement strand
ACTGATAGCCGACATTGGTGAGTATTTGGGCTGCGGGGCCTATGTCACGGCGCTGCGCCGCACCTGTGTGGCCGGGCTGCCGGAGCAGATGACAAGTTTAAGCAGGCTGCAGGCCATCGCCGATGCCCGGGAGAATAAGGACGACTACACCGAGCTTGACAAGCTGCTGCTGCCCCTGGAACTGGCCGTACAGGCCCTGCCCATGCTTACCCTGCCGCAGTTTATGGCCGAGCCCTTAACTCACGGGGTCAGGCAGGGCCCGGATTTTTCCGCCGCTCATTTCTCGCGCGAGGTAAAAGAGGGCGAGCCCATTCAGGTGCGCGCGCAGGATGGCAGGTTCTTAGGCGTAGCCGTGCTGCAGCAGGGCCTGCTGGTGCCAAAGCGCATGATGTCAGCCTGACATCAGGCTGCCTTTAGGTTAAGACACCTGCTCCGGCCGCCTGATGCGGCCTTTGAGCTCTGCCTGCGTGTCTTTTAACAGCGCAGCAATCAGCGCCGCCTGTGCGCGGCTGGCGTTCAAGCAGGGGATGTACTTAAAGTCCGCCGCGGGGTTTTTGTGTCTTAACTCCTGCCTGATTTTGATCTCCACCTCATGCAAAGTCTCCAGGCAGTCCATGGCAAAGCCCGGGCAGATCACAACGGCAGCGCTGCGGTTGTAATCGTGCGAGAGCAGCAGATCCTGCAAAAAAGGCCCCTGCCAGGCGGCAGGGCCGAAGGCTGACTGAAAGGCGCAGCGGCAGTCAAGGCCGCCCAAAGCCCGGGAAAGCAGGGCCGTAGTCTCATGACACTGCTCAATATAGGCGGCATCCGCTGCATCCTTTAAATAGGACATAGGCAGGGAGTGATAGGAGCAGTAGATGACTTTTTCCCGTCCGGGGCTTAAGTCCTCAAGGCCGTCCTTAATGCTCCCCGCAAGCGCGCTGATATAGGCAGGATGCTCTGCATAGCCGGGCATCACATGCACATCCGGGTGCCAGCTTAGTTTTTCCAGCGCCTCATTTACCTGATCGAGGGCGCTGTGCGTGGTGGTAATGGAGCTTTGCGGATATAAAGGCAGCACGTAAAGCTCGTCGATGTTCAGGCGCCTGCACTTATCGAGGGCGCCCAGAACCAAGGGCGGGGCGTACAAAAAAGCATAGGTGCAGTACAGCCCGGCGGTGGAGAGCTGTGTACACAGCTGGCGCGAGTACAGATCCTGCGGGGCTTTGCCGTTTTGAAAGATGGCCTGGTACTTAGGCTGCAGCCTGGGGGCGCGCTTTGGCAGCACCACTTTTTTAAGCAGCAGGCGCAACAGGGCCGAGCTGCGGAAAACATGCGGATCTGCAAAGAAATTTGCCAGAAAGCTTTTGATATACCAGGTGTCAGCCTGCAGGGGGCTTCCGGTGTTGATCAGCAGTAAAGCTTTGGGCATGGGTGTCCTCGCAGGCTTTTATTGTTCTTCTGATGTTCTGTTAAAGACCTTAGTCAGGGAGCTTAGCACATGCCGGCGCGCTGACAAAGCGCTCAACCGGGTAAAAACAGAAATTGCAGAAAAAGTTGAAAAAAGCCCTTTAAATTTTTGTTCTTGACCCCACTTATTGAGGTGTAAAAGGAAAGAACAATAAAGCAATAAAGCTTTGGAGGGTAAAGATATGAATAGTAACGATCAAGTGATGCAGCAAAAGGCAATGGCACAGCGCAGTGGCAAGACTGGTCTTACCATTTGGGATCTGTTCAACCGCCCGCTGAACTCATTTGGTGATTACATGCCCACCATGCGCTACAGCCGTGAAATGAAGACAGACATTAAGGAAAACGCAGACGGGTATGAACTCACTGTAGATCTGCCGGGCTGCAGCAAAGAGGATTTGAACCTGCAGATGCAGGACGGCGTGCTGACCATCAATGTACAGCACAGCAGCAAGACTGAAGACAACAAGGAAGGCTATCTGCTGCGCGAGCGCACTCAAAGCAGCATGACCCGTTCCTTTGCCTTTAAGGATGTGGATGAAAACAGCGTTGAGGCTGCCTTTGATCAGGGTGTGCTGACCGTGAACCTCAAGAAGGTTCAGGCTCCTGCACGCAAGTCCATCACCATCAAGTAAGGCTTGTGGGCTGACGATTTTACAAGGTTTATAGTTTAAGATTAAATTTGGATAAATTTAAAAGAGGCAAATATCATGGCTAACGATTTAAGAACTCAGAACAACAATTCTCCTTTAACTGTTTGGGATCTGTTTTCACGTCCTTTAGCCAGCTTTGCAGATTTCTCACCCTTTGACAGCATGGCTGAGGGTGACAATTTCAAGACCGACATTAAGGAAGATGACAAGGCTTACACCCTGAAGGCTGATCTGCCGGGTGTCAAGAAGGAAGACCTGAAGGTCGACTTCAACGACGGCGTGCTGACCATCAGCGCCGAGCACCACAGCAATAAGGAAGAGACCGGCAAGGACGGCTACATCCTGCGCGAGCGTGTCTCCGGCTCTTATCAGCGCAGCTTCGGCTTTGACAATGTAACCCCTGAGGGCATTGATGCAGCCTTTGACAATGGTGTGCTGACCATCACTCTGCCCAAGACCGCTGCCGCACAAAATGCCCGCAGCATTGAGATTAAGTAATTAAACCCCGGGCGGGGCCCAAGGCCCTGCCTTTAACCACAAGGATTTTTGAACATGGATAGAAGAGACAGCAGACACAGCCCGGTGACCATTTTGGATTTGTTTTCCCGCCCGCTGGTGGAGTTTGGTGATGATGCAGACAGCATCTGGCAGGGCACGTCCTCATCTGAGCGCTTTGACAAAATCAAGATCGACGTTGAGGAATTTGCCGAGTGCTATGTGCTAAAGGCCGATCTGCCCGGTGCCCGCAAGGAGGACATTGTGCTTGATTTTGCAGACAATGTGCTCTCCATCAAGGCTCCGCACCATCAGGAGAGTGAGAGCAGTCCTTCCTCTGAAGGCGCCTTCCTGGTTAAGGAGCGCGTCAGCGGAGTGTACGGCCGCCGCCTGGGCTTTGAGGATATTGACGCCTCCGGCATCGATGCTTCCTTTGACAACGGCGTGCTCACGGTGATGCTGCCCAAGGTGCAGCGCAGAGCTGCCCGCTCTTCCATTCAGATCAATTAATACCTGC
>JADINH010000072.1 GCA_017694225.1 Candidatus Avisuccinivibrio stercorigallinarum | reverse complement strand
ATGAAAAAGATCGCAAAGTAATGCACCGCAGGCGGCAGACCGTTCATGGAGGCATCAAGCGGCATCATGCCGCCGGTAGCCACCGTGCACAGAGCGGCGTTGACCGCCAGGAAAATATCAAGGCCCGAGAGCACATAACAGATAGTGCAGGCCACTGCCGTGCCCAGATACCAGGAGAGCAGTGCCAAGGCCATGGTCTTGATGTGCGGAGTAAGCTTGGCCTGTCCGTCAAAGGAGGAGGACTCGGTTTTAAAGAGGTTAAGACCGCCCATCAAAAAGCTTGGCAGTACGGCCACACCAATCACCACGAAGCCGATGCCGCCCAAAAACTGCAAAATGGAGCGCCACAACAGAACCGCCTGAGGCCGTCCGTCCAGACCGTTGATGGCCGTGGCGCCGGTGGTGGAAAGCGCCGAGGCAGTCTCAAACACCGCACCGGTGTAATTGAGATCGGGCAGAATCATGCTGATGGGCAGCGCGGTGACCAGGGTGGCGGCAATCCACAGGCTGACCGTGAAAATAAACAGATCACGGATGGTGATGATGCTTTTGGCCCTGCGGCTGAGTAGGCGCAGAATATTGGAAATCACCAGCGCACACAGGCTCATGGTCACAAAGGACACCGCATCTGAGTTCTGATGATGAAAGAAAGCGTAAGCCGCCGGAATTAGTCCGATGATGCCCAGCCAAAACAGCGCCGGAGCCAGCAGCTTTAAGACCAAAGGCAGATTTACGACCATACGCGCCCTCTGGGGATCCAAAATGCGCGCGGCTTGAAGAGGGCCACCAGGCGGCGCATCTGCTTGTGATCGTGAAGATAAGCGATGACGCGGTCGCCGTCCTCAAATTTAAGATCGTCAGTGCAGGCCAAAAGCTTGTTGTCGCGCAGCACCATGCCAAGCACCACGCCGGGCGGCAGGGTCAAATCAGCAATGCGCCGGCCCACCACGCGCGAGCTGAAGCGCCCGCCCTGCACCATGAGCTCAATGCCTTCGGAGAGGCCGGAGCGGAACAGGCGCATCTTGAGCACGCCCTCCTGGCGGATGTCAGAGAGCAGCGCTGAAATCACCGCCTCACGCGGCGAGACCACAGTATCCGCCCCCTGCCCGTCACGCTCGCTGGTGCTGAGATCGTGCAGGCTGCTTCTTCGGATCACCGCAATGGACTTGATGTTGTTCAGGCGCTTTAACATCAGGCTTGAAATGATGTTGATTTCATCATTGGGGGATGCTGCAATAAAGCGGTCTGACTTATCGAGGTGCTCCTCAATCATGAATTCCTTGTCGCAGGGATCGGCACAAAAGAGCTCCAGTGAGCTGTACTGCATCATCCGCGGAAAGATGCGCGCGGCACGCTGAGGATCGGGCTCAATGAGCTTGACCCGGTAGCGGGCGGAAAGCGTGCGCGCGAGCTCGTCTGCTGTATGCGAGCCGCCTGCAATGGTGATATTTTTGGCGCCGGTCTCAAGCGGCACAATGGATGACAAAAAGGACATCACGCGCGAGCGCTCGGCACAGAAAAAGACCTCGTCGCCTTCAGCGAGCATTTCCTTTTTAAAGTCAGACACCAGCTCGTGATTGCGGTATAAAGCCAGCACCCGGGCCTTGGGATCGGCCTGGCAGAGGTTTTCAAGAGGAAAGCCCAACAGGCGCCCGCCCCTGGTGCAGACAGCCGAGGCGATCACCACGCGCTTGTTGGCAAAAGAGCCTACTGCAGTGGTGCCGGAGAGCTCAAGCAGGTCAAGCACTGCACCTGCAGTGATGTGCTCGGGCGAGATGATGTGATCGATCGGAATGGCGTGCTCATTAAAGAGCGACTGTGCTTCAGTGAGGTATTCAGGGCTTCTGATGCGGGCAATCTTGCGCGGCACCGCAAAGAGCGAAGAGGCCACCGAGCACACTGCGATGTTGTACTCGTCATTGGGTGTAGTGGCCACCAACAGCTCGGTATTTTCGGCACCTGCCTTGCGCAGCACCGAAGGCCATGAGGCCTCACCCTGCACCACGCGCAGATCAAGACGGTCTGCAATCTGTGACAGGGCTGAGTGCTCGCTGTCCACCAGGGTGATGGCATGGCCTGCACCCACCAGATATTCGGCCAGCTCAATGCCAACCTGAGTTGCACCGACAATGATGATCTTCATCTTTGCTCCTTAATGGCCCGGAAGATGCCGCAGTCAGGTCAAACTTGACTGCGGCACAGCCCCAGGCCTTTGCTGAGCCTTGCCTGAAAAAGGCTGAAGCTTCAGGCCCTGGCCTTAAGCCTTGACAAAGCGGGCGTAGAAGAAGCCGTCGCCGCCGTCATCACCGGGGAAGCGCTGCACCATCTCCACCTGCTCACCCTTCTCCTCAAAGGGCAGCAGCTTGGCGTCAGCATGGCGGGACAGGAAGGCCTCCACCTGATCCTTGTTCTCCTGACGCAGGACGGAGCAGGTGCTGTACACCATGATGCCGCCTGATTTGAGGCAGGCAAAGGCTGCATCAAGGATCTCAGACTGCAGCTTGCAGAGCACGGTGACGTCATCATAGCGGCGCAGCCACTTGATGTCAGGATGACGGCGGATCACGCCCGATCCCGAGCACGGAGCGTCAACCAGGATGCGGTCAAAAGTGCCCACAGCCTCAGGGCTTAAATTAGCAGCATTGAGCTGCATCAGGCGCACGCGCTCGCCCTCTTTCACAAGCTCAGGCTTAATCTCCTCAATATCAGCTTCAATCACGGTGTGATCGGCCGGTGAGCGGTACTTGATATGGCCAATGGGCTGATAGCGCTTGACCTCAGGCTGAGGCTGCCCTGCACCCTCAGCGCCTTCAGCGGCCGGTGCAGCCGCAGCGGCAGGTGCTGCCGGAGCCGGAGCCGGTGCGGGAGCTGCAGGCTCTTCACCTCTGAGCTTTGCTTCAGCGGCTGCCACTGCATCCTTGAGGGCTTCAGCCGCGATGGCGGAGGCACCCGGATCATCAAAGGTGGCATAAGGCACCACAACCGGGGTCTTCTCAGCCGGGATGTAGCCCAGGCGCTGCAGATTGCGCACTGTGGTTTCAAGACGCTCAAGCGAAGTGTCGCAGGCAGTTAAGGTCAGATCTGAGGCTGCATTTAAGATCTGGGCGCTCTTGCCGCCCGGGGCGCAGCAGCAGTCAAGCACGGAAAGCTTCTTGCCCTCTTCAAGATCCAAAAGCTGCACCGGACGCTGGGCAGCTAAGTCCTGCACGCAAACGAGGCCCTGATCAAAGCCCGGCAGTTTGGTCACGGATACAGGGCTTGCCAGTTCAATCAGGCCGCTCTCCTCCGAGCGCTTGACCTCAATGCCCTCTTCCTCAAGCTTCTTGACGTAGGCATTGGTGTTGATCCTTGAGGTCTGCACGCGCAGGAACATCGGACCGCGCTCATTGGACTTGGCGGCGATATCGAGGGCCTGCTCCTTGGGATAAGTGGTGACAATCTTCACCCACATCCACTCCGGGCAGGAGAGGTTGATGGATTTGACCGCTGACTGCTGCAGCTCGCCGCCGTTGCGGATGAAGTTGCGCAGCACGGCGTTAACCAGGCCCTGGCAGCGCTTGTAATACAGGCGGTAGGTTGCGCCCACCATGGCGTTGACCACAGCGTAATCCGGGGTCTTCATCACGCCTAACTGATACAGGCCGGTCAGCAGCAGGGCTTTGACCACAGGCTGCAGTTTCTGCTTGTTCTGCAGATACGGTCTTAAGTTGAACTCCAGCCATCTGAAGTGGCGCAGCGTACCGTAGGCAATCTCTGAGCACAAAGCCACATCGCGCGGATCCATGATGTGCTCGCCCTGCTGCACGATCTGACGGAACGGATGTCCGGCGATCACGCTGGCCACGATTTCAGCGGCGATGGCGCGCGGCTGCCAGCCGGTAATATCAGGCTTTTGACGTCCACCCTTGCGTCCACGCGGCTTGGGGGCAGGTCTGTCACCTGCAGGTGCTGCACCGGCCTGTCCTGCTGCCGGAGCGGCAGGATGCGGCATGCGCAGCGGGGTGCGCCCTGCCGGGGC
>JADINH010000071.1 GCA_017694225.1 Candidatus Avisuccinivibrio stercorigallinarum | reverse complement strand
CCCCCTGGGGCGGCAGAGCGACACCCGGCAGGTGAACCCCGATGAAAACAAGTTCTCGGGCTTTATCTTTAAAATTCAGGCCAATATGGACCCGAAGCACCATGACCGCATCGCCTTCATGCGCATTGTCTCCGGCGCCTACCACAAGGGCATGAAGCTCTTTCACGTGCGCCTTGGCAAAGAGATGACCGTATCTGATGCCGTGACCTTTATGGCAGGTGAGCGCGATATGGCCCAGAGCGCGGTGGCCGGGGACATCATCGGCATTCACAACCACGGCTCCATCCGCATCGGCGACACCTTCACGGAAGGTGAGAGCATGCGCTTTCAGGGCATCCCGAACTTTGCCCCGGAGCTTTTCAGGCGCATTACGCTTAAAGATCCGTTAAAGCAAAAGCAGCTTTTAAAGGGCCTGGTGCAGCTGTCCGAAGAGGGCGCGGTGCAGGTGTTCCGCCCGGTGATCAACAATGACTTGATTGTGGGTGCGGTTGGTGTGCTGCAGTTTGACGTGGTGGTCTCACGCCTAAAGCATGAGTACGGCGTGGATGCCAGCTACGAGAACATCCCGGTGACCACGGCGCGCTGGGTCAGCTCAGATGATCCGAAGGCCATCGAGGAACTCGAGCGTAAGGTGCCGCAGAACCTGGCCATGGACGGCGGTGACAATCTCACCTATCTTGCCACTTCAATGGTGAACTTAAACCTGCAGATGGAGCGTTATCCCAAGGTTAAGTTCAGCGCCACCCGAGAGCATTAATCTTGAACAAGCCCGGCCTTGCTGATACACATCTGCATCTGCAGGCCGCGCCTTCGGCCCGTGCCTATACAGCCCTGGCCCGGGCGCAGGGGGTGCAGCGCTTTTACTGCATGTGCGCCGGCTTTGCTGATTTAAAAGCGCTGCTGCAGCTTAAATGCTCCCTGGAGCCTGAGCTTAAGATCTTTATGGGCTGTCACCCCGCTTATCTGCCGCTTTTTGATGACAAGGCGCAGCAGGAATTTGAAGCTTGTCTGCGCTCTTCCTTCATCTCCGGCATTGGAGAGGTGGGCCTTGACGGGCGCTTTATTGATAAGACACCGCTGGGCGCTCAGCTGTCTTTCCTTAAATATTTCCTCGATACAGCTTCAGCGCTCGATCTGCCGGTGAGCCTGCACTGCGTTAAAGCCCATAACGAAATGCTCTCATTGCTTAAAACTTATCAGGGCAGACTGCGCTTTTGCCTGCACGGGGCCAATCTTTCTGCGGAGCTTCTGGAGCAGTACCTGCGCCTTGGCGGCTATGTCGGGGTGGGGGCTTTGATCCTCAATCCACACACCCGGCTTTCACGCACCATCGCAGCTTTACTTCAAACTAAAGCTCAAACTAAAGCTGAAGCTCAAGAGCACATTACAGGCAAAGAGCAGCAGGAGGGTGTCAGGCTCTGCACCGGGGATGGCGCTGTCAGTGTCAGCCGGGCAGCTGAGGTAAGTGCGCTGCTGTTACAGCGTCTGCTCCTTGAAAGCGATTTTGACGGCCGCCCGCTGCCGGAGCACTATTATCTTTGCTTAAAACAGCGTGCAGCCGCCCTGCTGGGTTTTGGCGCTGCTGCGGGCGGGGAGGCTTTTAAAAACCATACAGCTGAGGCTCTGCTTGAGGCGCAGCTTTATCAAAATGAAAGAGATTTTTTAAATGAACAAGTACTTCTTTGTAATTAAGCCCGGAAAGGACAAGCACTCTGCGCTGCGCGCCCTGTGTGCTGATGCCCTGGCCCTGGGCGCACAGGAACTTGCCTTTGCCTCGGACTTTGGCTGCAGCGCTCTGCTCTGTGCAGCCTGCAGCCTGCAGGACAAGCACTTTGAGGCTTTAAAGGCTGAGTGCGCACAGGATCAGGCAGATCTGCTCTCATTTGATGCCCTGCCTTCGCTTAATAAGCCTGGCTGCATCATCATGGATATGGACATGACTTCGGTGACCATCGAGGGCATTGATGAAATTGCACGAGAGCTCGGGGTCTACGAGCAGGTGGCGGCACTGACGAGCTCTGCCATGCACGGCAAAGCTGATTTTGCCTCTTCGCTGCAAAACCGCGTGGCACTGCTCAGGGGCGGCAGCGCAGCCGTGATTGAAACAGTCAAGGCACGCATGTTTGAGATGCCGGGCCTTGAGGAGCTGCTGACTTTATTAAAGGCGCACGGCTTTAAGTGCGCCATTGCCTCCGGGGGCTTTCATCAGCTGATCAGTGTGCTGGAGCAGAAGTATCAGCTTGATTTGGTGCGGGCCAATACCCTCGGGGTGGAGCACGGGCTCTTTACCGGCAGGGTGGAGGGGCCTATTATTGATGCAGAGGGCAAACGCCAGGCATTAATTGAGCTGCGCGGGCGTTTTGGCATAGTGAAAGAGCAGAGCATTGCCATGGGTGACGGCGCCAATGACTTGAAGATGATAGGCGAGGCCGGCTTTGGTCTGGCCTACCACGCCAAGCCCGCCGTCACTGCAGCTGCGCCGCATGCCCTGACTTACTGCGATCACCGGGCTCTGGCTTTGTGCCTGCAGTTTGCTGCGCAGTATTTTGATTAAATTTTAATTATTGGAATTAAATCAGCCGGGATCAGCTCCGGCTGTGCTGCCAGGCAGCAGGGAGTGTCTACATGGCCAGGGTAAAAAGCGAATATGTCTGCCAGAACTGCGGCGCCAAATATGTGCGCTGGCAGGGGCAGTGCCGGGAATGCGGCGAGTGGAACACCATTGTGGAAGTAAAGCTGCAGCCTGAGGCCTCACCCGGGCGCAGCGCCGCGGCCCGTGCCATGGCAGGCTTTGCCGGAGCTTCAGGCAGCGGGGTGCAGAAACTCTCGGCCGTGCACACCGGAAAGACCGCCCGTCTGCCCTCTGGCTATAAGGAATTTGACCGGGTGCTCGGCGGCGGCATTGTGCCGGGCTCCGTGGTGTTAATCGGCGGCAATCCCGGTGCGGGCAAATCCACGCTGCTGCTGCAGACCGTATGCCGCTTAAGCCAGCAGTTAAAGGTGCTTTATATCACCGGCGAGGAGAGCTTAGAGCAGGTGGCCCTGCGCGCGCAGCGCCTTAAACTGCCGGTGGAGCAGGTCAGCATTGCGGCTGAAACCTCAATTGACACCATCTGTCAGCTGGCCTCGCAGGAAAAACCGGCGCTTTTGGTGATTGACTCCATTCAGGTGATGCATGTGGCGGGCATTGAGTCCGCGCCAGGCTCAGTTTCGCAGGTGCGCGAGAGCGCTGCCGCCCTGACGCAGTTTGCCAAGCGCACCGGCATTGCGGTCTTTATGGTAGGCCATGTCACCAAAGACGGCACGCTGGCAGGCCCCAAGATTTTGGAGCACTGCGTGGACTGCTCGGTGCTGCTTGAGGCCGGCACCGATCCGCGTTTTCGCACTTTGCGCTGCCAGAAAAACCGCTTTGGCGCAGTCAATGAAATCGGCATCTTTGCCATGACCGGCACCGGGCTGAAGGAAGTGAGCAACCCATCGGCTATCTTTCTTAACCGACAGGAGGTGACGGCGCCGGGGTCACTTGCCATGGTGGTGTGGGAGGGCTCGCGCCCGCTGCTCGTCGAGCTGCAGGCCCTGGTCGATGACAGCCCTTATGGCAATCCCAGGCGCCTGTCCCTGGGTAC
>JADINH010000070.1 GCA_017694225.1 Candidatus Avisuccinivibrio stercorigallinarum | reverse complement strand
ACCGAACCCATTGCCGATGAAACCCGCTCGATTTTGGACGGACATATCATTCTCTCGCGCAAACTGGCCGCACAGAACCATTACCCGGCCATTGACGTGCAGCAGTCGGTCTCGCGCGTGATGAACGCCATTGTGACAGAAGAGCATAAGGCAGCGGCAAGCCGCCTGCGCCAGATTTTGGCCAAGTATGCGGAAATTGAGCTCTTGGTGCAGCTGGGCGAATACAAAAAGGGCGCGGATGCCGAGGCTGACTTTGCCATTGCCCATATTGACAAGGTCAACGCCTTTTTAAAGCAGGGCCTTGATGAAAAGTCCACCTTTGAAGAAACCCTGCAGGCACTCTATGAGGCGGTAAAATAAGAGAGCAGCAAGCCGGATTGCAGACCGGATTGCAGCTGAGGCTGAGATTAACCCGGCTTAGATTAAAGGAGAGTTTCGTGCGCCGCAACCATCAGATTAATGTCTTTAAGCTTAAAACCCGGGCCTGCAGGGCGCTGGCCCTTGCTGTGCTGGCAGTACTGCCGCCGGCAGCCGCTGCGGCAGAGGCAGCGGCAGAGCAAACTGCCGGCAATGCCGCCTCAGCTGGCGCAGGAAACTGCCCCTTTGGCCGCACCCTTAAGGTGGCGGTCTATCAGCCGGGCACCTATATCGACTTTCAAAAGGTCTTTTTGCAGACGGCTCTGGCCTTAAGCGCGGACGGTTATTTAAATGCAGGCTCAGTGCTGGAGCCTGACTTTGCCTTTGATGCCGGGGACAATTACCGCAAACTGGCCCTGGAGACAAAAGGCGGCTGTTTTGAGTTTCTGCCTGATGGCTTTTACAACGGCAGATGGCACGGCAATGATGTGGATGACAAGGCCGCAGAGCTCAAAGAGCGGGTGAAAAGCGCGGGCGATGTGGATCTTATCTGGGCGCTGGGCACCGTAGGCGGCCTGCAGTTTGCCGACAGCACCCTCGGGGTGCCGGTGATGGTGATGACCCCGTCTGATCCCGAGAGCGCCGGCATCATCGGACCGGGCGAGTTCTCGGACAAGCCCAATATCCATGTGCAAAAGGAAATCAACCGCACCAAAAACGAACTTACCATGTTCCACCGCATCTTTAAGTTCAAAAACCTCGGCATCATCATCGATGACGATCCGGAGAACTGGGCCGGGCAGTCTCTGCCGGCCTTGGAGGAGACCTCTAAGGAACTGGGCGTCAGCCTGGTGCGCTGCACGGGACCTGTTATTGACACGGATGTCAAAAAGGCGCAGCAGGCTTACTCCAAGTGCATTGTGGAGCTTGCTGACAAGTGCGATGCGGTGTATCTGAGCCTGGGCAACGGAGCCTCGCCTGATGATCTCTTCAGTCAGATTAAGCCCTTAATTGACCGGCAGATCCCGACCTTTTCACAGGCCGGCGGCTCTGAGGTGCAGGCTGGGGCCCTGCTGTCGCTCTCCGACATGGACTTGCGCGAGTCGGGCGCCTTTGAGGCGCGGGTGGCTGAGGCCATTTATCAGGGACGCAAACCAGAGCAGATCTCACAGTACTATTACGCCCCGCTTAATTTAAACCTCAATTTGGAGACTGCCCGCCTGATTGACTGGAAGCCTGATTTTGAGCTCTTGATGGCCATCGATCAGGTTTATCAGACTATCAAACGCCCGCAGCAGAAGCTTGAGGTGGTGGCTGCAGGCGGCGCTGCGCCGCAGAACTCTGATTAAACTTCTCTTTTTTCACTCAGGGTGCAGCAAAACTGCTGCACCTTCAGGCTAATCAAAGCGCAGCACGCAGGGGCTGTCAGCGCGCAAAAGACTGAGCATTTCATCCTTGCGTGCGGCGGCTTCAGCCGGCGTCAGCTCGACCCCGAAGTACACTTCAGTAAGCGACAGGGGCAGGGCAGAGGACAGCGGGGCGCTTAACACCGCGTCAAGCTCGGCGCAGGAAAAGCGCTTTTTGGCCAGCAGGTCGATATGCAAAAGCGGCCTTGCTTCATCAAAGCTGCCGCGCGCCCTTTCATTAAGGCATTTAAAGGGCAGCATCACGCTCTGCACCCGGCGCTCCAACACCCCATCAGGCATTGGCACGGACAGCAGTTTTGCCGGAATGCCGATTAACTTGTGGATATAGCCGTCAAAGAAGATCCCGCCTGCGAGCGTGCAGTGATGAAACAGGCTTAAGAGCACATTGACCGTAAAGGTGTTAGGGTGCAGCCGTCCCTGCAGCAGCCCCTGCAGCACATTGTCCGGGGTCAGCTCCATTACAAAGCCCTTGTGGTTTAACAGGGTGATGCTGGTCTTGCCGTCTTTGTCGTCGATGCGGCAGCCCAGGCGGCTGTGTTCAAACTTTTCGTTGAGGCAGTAAAAGAGCACCGTGCCTGCGGTGTATCTGTCCGGGTCGGCATTGATGCCAATTTGCGCGGAGTGCCAGGCCTGGCCGGAGTTTGCCATCTGTACGATAAGCTCGGCGATAAGTTTGGGCGAGGAGAGCAGATCATAAAAAGGGCCGTGCTCTTTGAGATCTTCAATTAAAAGCAAGGAGGCCAGCTCGTCGATGTCGGCAAAATAACATTTAAGTCCGGGGAAACGCTCTGACAGGGCCTCTTCATAGCTGTGGGCATTGTGCTGCAGCAGGGCATCGGAAAAAGAGGCGGCCTGAGTGTTCAGCTGCAGGTTTTCAATCACTTCAAGCTCATGGGGCAGCAGCGCGCCCTCAGGCAGGGCCTGCACGCGCTTTTTGGCAATGGATAGATCCGGAAAGGGGCAGTGATTGATGAAAACTTCATTGTATTTATTCGAGAGAAAGCGCAGCTGCGAGCGCTTGAGATCGGGGCGCAGTGCATGGAGCATAAAGCCTGCCGGCATGGTGACATGTGTGGGAGTGAGCGCCGCGCAGGTTAAAAACACTGCGCTGTGCCCCGTAAGGTACGCGCCCATGCAGGTCAAAAGCGAGCCTGCGGTCAGCTGCGGGTGATTTTCAAAGCCGCCGTGATTGGCCGTAAAGATAAACTGCTCTTTGGCAAAATTCTGCGAGAGCTCCTGCAAATCAGCCTCAGGGAAATTGCGCGCAATGAGCTTTAGCAGCACCCGGGTAAAGGCCTGGGAGGGCACCGAGCCGTGGGTAAAAAACTGCTGATAATAGCTGGCGATGCTCTCTTTGCCGTAACGCGCAGAAAAGCGTTTTAAGCGCACGCTGAAGCTCTCGTCCTTGATGTCAAGGGGATTTAAGTTGGGGTTCTGCATGTTATTTATGGTTATTCTCCTGCAGCAGACTGCGCTGCAGCCTGGCGCCGGTCTTTTAGCAGGGCGGCGGTCTGCAGCAGTAAAAAGAGCAGCGCACAGCAGATAATAAGGCCTGCAAGCGCCGCAAAAGCCTGGGCTGAGGCCAGGGTCAAAATCAGGGCCATTAAAAGCGGGGCGCAGCTCTGTCCGATGCGCAGTACGGCGTCCAAAAGCAGTACTGCGCTCTCAGGCGAGCCGTGCTGTGCGGCCGCGAGCTTGGAGATAAAGGCCGGCTGTCCGCCTTCATTGATGGAGGCTGAAAGGCCTAACATCACCATCACCAGGAAAGCGGCGGCAATGAAATTGGGCAGATTAAACAAAAGCGGCACCAGGGATGAAGCCACCAGGCTTAAAGCCAGCACCACAAAGGCCTTTTGCTGCAGCTTGTCAATCAGCCTGCCGGTAAGCGGCGAGATTAAGATGATGATAAAGGCATACACAAAGTTTAACTGTCCGAGCATGGCCGCGCCTAACTGATGCTCAGCAAAGCTCACCGGCAGCAGATAGTTGAAAAAGCCGATGCCGATGATGCTGTAGGGCAGGGCCTGGCACAGGAGCAGGCTTAAGATCTTAGGCTGGCGCAGCAGCGCGGCAATGGCGGCAGCGCCGCCAGCTTTGGCCTCCTGCGCCGCAGCTTGAGTGCTCTCCTGCGCTGCTGCAGCTTTGCCACCCGCTGCGGCTGCGATGCTGCGCCCTGAGTTTAAGTAGAAGAAGAGCAGCAGATTGAGCGCGAACAAGCCCGCTGAGGTCAAAAACACCGCGTTAAAGCCCAGGCTGTCGGCAATGATGCCGCCTGCGGCCGCAGAGCACAGCACGCCCGAATAGAGCCCTGCCGAGAGCGCGGTCATGCTCTGCCCGCGGGTCGCCTCGGTGCTCGATGCCACCGCAAAGAGCTGGCAGTAGGCTAAAAGCGCGCCGTACCCAAGGCCGTACAAAGCCCGCGACAAGAGGTAGACATAACCGTTGGGCGCCAGGGCGGCGATCAGGGCCGCCGCGCCTAAAAGCGCCAGGCAGCCGCGCCCCAGCACCTGCCAGCGCCCGGCATAGGAGCGGGTAAGCAAAATATAGAAAGAGCACAGGGCAATGCACACCATTTCAGTACAGACCGACAGGCTCTGCACCAGCTGCAGCGACAGTCCGGGGAAATCTGCCGCAAAGTCCGCCATATGCACCGGCACAATGGTGATGGGCAGAAAGAGTGCAAAGATGTTGAGGAAGCTGAGCGGCCGGATCAGCTCCGGCTCAAACGGGCCTTTTTGCGGGGCTTTGTATTTTTCAAGGCGCGTCTGCTCTAAGGCCACCAAAGAGGAGAGCTCAAAGCTCAGCACCGCCGAGACAATAAACAAGGTGAGAAGCGTCAGGCCCAGCTCGCGGCCGAGCGATGCAATCACGCTGCCTGCGGCCGAGACATTGATAAAGCCCAAAAGGCGGCTGTCTGAGAACACCGGCAGCACAGTGCCGGAGGCCGCTTCACTATCCCCGGCGATTAAGACCCCTGCCGCATCGGAGACGGACAGTGCTCCGGCGGCGGGCAGTTCTGACTTGAGCGCGGCAAAATAGCGCTCGTAGCCTGAGATGTCCTGCAGGGCAATATCGTGGACTTTGACCTCACGGAAATGCTGTGAAAGCGAGGCGCTGATGCTCTGCTCCAGACGGCTGCCATGCTCGCTTACCAGGGTAAAAAACTGCGGGGCGGCGAGGCCTGCGGTAATGAGCTGCGAGAGCAGGCAGGGCAGCAGCAGGGCGCAGGCCTTGCGCTTGAAGCCCTCCAACTTAAAGTGCAGCGCGGCCTTGATGCCGATGGCAAAGAAGACAAGGGAACAGAGCACCATACCGGCAAAGCGCAGATAAACCCCGTCGCCAAAGGCCGCGGCAAGCGCGCTGCCTTCAGCCTCCGGCAGCTGCGGCAGGGCGGCCACATAACCCTGCAGCCTGCCGCTGTTGTCGTAAAAGGGCCTTAATTGATAGAGACCGCTGCCCGCCAGATACTGCCCGTCTTTGATGTCCGCTGGATTGAGCGCTGTCAGGCCGTAAATGCTCTGCCCTACGATGACGCTGCCCTGTTCATTAATAATAAAGGCGTCCGCGGCATGGCTTAACATTTTAAGATCGTAGAGATCCTGTGCCGCCCCGGCATAGTTTTCCACCCGGCGCCCAAGCTGCCCCACCACCGTGAGCTTCTGCGCGGTCATGGCGCAGTTGGCGGCGGTGAGCTGTCCATAGGTTTCAGCGCGGTAGTCTGAAAAGGATGAGGACAGCAGCACAATAAAGAACAGCTGCGAGAGCAGGGAGATTAAAAATGCCGGCAGCATGCGCTGCAGCAGACGGCGCGGGCGCTGTTTACCCGGCAGCTCCCCTGTATTTGAAGCCATGGTCAAACTCTATGTTCAAGCTTTTGTCTAAGCGTGTTTAAGCGCGTTTAAGTGCAAAGCTGCAGGCCCCTGGTTCCGCGCGCTTTAAATGGCGCGCGCAGCCTGACGCTCTGCCTTTTTTGGATGCTTTTTACTTTTTGCTGCCAAGATTTTAACAGAGCTGCGAAGCGCTGACTGCGCTCTTTGTCAAATCCCGGGGCAAAAACGGCCCCCAAGGGCCCAAAAAGCCCGAATTTTTCACATTTCTTTGATTGATCTCGCTTGTTTTTTGCATTAGAATACGGTGCTCCCAGATGTCTGGGAAGAGTAAAGTCTGTCCAAAGTTTGGACTAACAGGAGATTTTATTTAATGGCTACTATTAATCAGCTGGTGCGTAAGCCTCGCGTGAAGGTGGTTTCAAAGAATAAGGTTCCGGCCTTAGAAGCCTGCCCTCAGAAGCGCGGCGTGTGCACCCGCGTCTATACCGTTACGCCTAAGAAGCCGAACTCGGCTATGCGTAAAGTTTGCCGTGTCCGCTTAACCAACGGTTTTGAAGTTACTTCATACATCGGCGGTGTCGGTCACAATCTGCAGGAGCACTCCGTGGTGCTGATCCGCGGCGGCCGTGTTAAGGATCTGCCGGGTGTGCGTTATCACACCATCCGCGGCACCTTAGACTGCGCCGGTGTAAAGGATCGCAGACAGAGCCGCTCTCTGTACGGTGTCAAGAAGCCTAAGGCTTAATCGGACATCCCCGCAGAGTAAGGCCAAACAGCTTTTTAGTGCATGTTTTATTAATTAGTTTTGGAAAACCCTGAAGTTACGAGGATTTATCAATGCCAAGACGTCGTGTTGTAGGTCAGCGCAAGATTCTGCCTGATCCTAAGTTCGGTTCAGAGCTCTTAGCAAAGTTCATCAATGTCGTGATGCTTGACGGCAAGAAGTCCGTCGCAGAAAGCATTGTCTACGGCGCTTTAGATACCATTTCTCAGAAGAGCGGCAAGGAGCACCTCGCCCTGTTCGAGGAAGCCCTTGAGCATATCCGCCCGGCAGTAGAAGTGAAGTCCCGCCGCGTCGGCGGTTCCACCTATCAGGTCCCGGTTGAAGTCCGTCCGGCCCGCGGCAACGCACTGGCCATGCGCTGGTTGGTTGATGCCGCCCGTGCCCGCCACGAAAAGACCATGGCTCTGCGCCTGGCAGGCGAAATGATGGATGCAGCCGAAAATAAGGGCTCTGCTGTTAAGAAGCGTGAAGACGTTCATCGTATGGCTGAGGCTAACAAGGCCTTCGCTCACTTCCGCTGGTAATCATAGAGGTTTATTAAATTGCCACGTTCAACACCTATCTCTCAGTACCGCAATATCGGTATTAGTGCGCATATCGATGCGGGCAAAACCACTACTACCGAGCGTATTCTGTTCTATACCGGCGTGAACCACAAGATTGGTGAGGTTCATGACGGTGCTGCCACCATGGACTGGATGGCCCAGGAACAGGAGCGCGGTATTACCATTACCTCAGCAGCAACTACCTGCTACTGGAAAGGTATGGCCCATCAGTTCCCGAAGCCTTTCCGCTTCAACATCATTGACACCCCGGGCCACGTGGACTTCACCATTGAGGTGGAGCGTTCCATGCGTGTACTCGACGGCGCCGTGATGGTTTACTGCGCCGTGGGCGGCGTACAGCCTCAGTCTGAGACCGTATGGCGTCAGGCCAACAAGTATCAGGTTCCGCGCATTGCATTCGTCAACAAGATGGATCGCACCGGCGCCAACTTCCTGCGCGTGGTCGAGCAGATCAAGACCCGCCTGAAGGGCAATCCGGTTCCGCTGCAGCTGCCTATCGGCAAGGAAGACAGCTTTATCGGCGTGGTTGACCTGTTAAAGCGCAAGGCCATTGACTGGCATGATGAGGATCAGGGCGTTACCTTCGACTATACAGACGTGCCTGCTGACATGGTTGCTGATGTTGAAGAGTGGCGCGCCAAGATGGTCGAGGCAGCAGCCGAGGCCAATGAGAACTTAATGGAGAAGTTCTTCGGCGGTGAGGAGCTCACCGAGGAAGAAATCGTTCAGGGTCTGCGTGAGCGCACCCTGCGCGGCGAGATCATTCCGATGACCTGCGGCTCGGCCTTCAAGAACAAGGGCGTGCAGGCTATGCTCGACGCTGTGGTGATGTATCTGCCCTCTCCGGTGGACATTCCTCCGGTCAAGGGTGAAACCCTGGATGGCAAGGAAGACGAGCGCAAGGCTGACGACAAGGAGCCGTTCTCCGCTCTGGCCTTTAAGATCGCCACCGATCCGTTCGTGGGCAACCTGACCTTCCTGCGCTGCTATTCAGGCACCGCAGTCTCAGGCGACACCGTGCTCAATTCCGTCAAGCAGAAGCGTGAGCGCTTTGGCCGTCTGGTGCTGATGCACGCCAACGAGCGTACTGAGATCAAGGAAATTTATGCAGGCGACATCGTGGGCGCCATCGGCCTGAAGGACACCACCACTGGTGACACCCTCTGCACCGAAGACAAGCCCATCATCTTAGAGCGCATGGAGTTCCCGGATCCGGTGATCTCCGTGGCCGTAGAGCCTAAGACCAAGACCGATCAGGAAAAGATGGCCCTGGCCTTAAACCGCCTCGCTCAGGAAGATCCGTCCTTCCGCGTGCACACTGATGAAGAGTCCGGCCAGACCATTATTTCCGGCATGGGCGAGCTGCACCTGGACATCATCGTTGACCGTATGCGCCGTGAGTTCAAGGTCGACTGCAACGTCGGCAAGCCTCAGGTAGCCTACCGTGAGACCATCCGCTCCAAGGTTGAGCAGGAAGGCAAGTTCGTGCGCCAGTCCGGCGGCCGCGGCCAGTACGGCCACTGCTGGCTCCGTATCGAGCCGCTTGAGCCGGGCAAGGGCTATGAGTTTGTCAACGAGATCGTGGGCGGTGTTATTCCCAAGGAATACATTCCGGCTGTGGACAAGGGCGTGCAGGAGCAGATCGCCAACGGTGTGCTCGCCGGCTTCCCGGTAGTTGACGTCAAGGTTACCGTGTTCGACGGTTCATACCACGAAGTTGACTCCTCAGAAATGGCCTTCAAGATTGCAGGTTCCATGGCATTCAAGGCAGGCTTCATGAAAGCCAGCCCGGTGCTGCTTGAGCCTATCATGAAGGTGGAAGTTGAGACCCCTGAGGACTACATGGGTGATGTGATCGGCGACTTGAACCGCCGCCGCGGCCTGGTGGAGGGCATGGAAGACGGCCCTACCGGCAAGATCATCCACGCTATGGTTCCGCTCGCTGAAATGTTCGGCTATGCAACCGATCTGCGTTCTCAGACCCAGGGCCGCGCCTCCTATGTAATGGAGTTCGGCAACTACGCTGAGGCCCCGAAGAACATCGCTGATGCTGTGATTGCAGCTCGTCAGACTAAGTAATTTTTTAAATACGGCGCAGCTTTGCCGCTGCGCCACATATAGGAAAATTTAAAATGGCAAAGGAAAAGTTTGAGCGTACTAAGGTACACGTAAACGTAGGCACCATCGGTCACGTTGACCACGGCAAGACCACCCTGACCGCAGCTTTAACCAAGGTTCTGTCCGAGAAGTTCGGCGGCGCTGCCTTAGCTTTCGATGAGATCGACAAGGCTCCTGAGGAGAAGGCACGTGGTATTACCATTAACTCCGCTCACGTTGAGTATGACACTGCCAAGCGTCACTATGCTCACGTTGACTGCCCAGGCCACGCTGACTATGTGAAGAACATGATC
>JADINH010000069.1 GCA_017694225.1 Candidatus Avisuccinivibrio stercorigallinarum | reverse complement strand
TGGTGGCCGCGCGCCGTGAGCAGAACCGCGAGAAAAGAAAGAAAAACGCCATTCCGGTGATTTCCCTTGTCGGCTACACCAATGCCGGCAAATCAAGCCTCTTTAACTATCTCACCAAGGCTGAGGTCTTTGCTGCAGATCTCTTGTTTGCCACTTTGGACCCCACCCACCGCACTATCGATCTGCCGGTGGTGGGCCGGGTGGTGCTGGCCGACACCGTGGGCTTTATCCGCCATCTGCCGCACGACCTGGTCGCCGCTTTCCGCGCCACCCTGGAGGAGAGCGCCAAGGCTGACCTGCAGCTGCACGTGATTGATGCCTCTGATCCGCGGGTGAACGAAAACATCGAGGCGGTGGATGCGGTGTTAAAGCAGATTGATGCCTACGACGTGCCGCGCCTTCTGGTGTTTAACAAGGCCGATTTAATTGAGGGCATCAGTGAGGGTATCGTGCGCGGGGATGACGGCCGGCCGGTGCGGGTAAATGTCAGCGCCAAAAACGGCTTTGGCATGAGCTCTTTAATTCAGGCGGTAAGTGAACTTCTTTCACTGGATTTGTGCGAATTTACTGCTAAGATATTACCTGCAGAGGGCAGGCTGCGCGCATATTTATATCAATGCAAAGCAGTAGCAGCCGAACATTACAATGAAAACGGCGAGCAGATCCTGCAGGTTAAGATCAGAAGGCTTGATGCTGCCAGAATTGACAAAGCCTGCGGCGGAGCTCTGGCCGCCTGCTGTGAAGTTCAGCCCGCGCCTTGGCTGCAGGATCAAAATTTTGCAGAGATTAATTTGGACCAGTTTACTTAATCAAATATTGGATCTTTTTATTTTATGAAAGACGATCTTCAAAACTACATGGCCTGGAATAGTCCCGGACAGGGCGGCGGGGGACCTGAAAAACAACCGCAGGACAATGATCCCTGGGGCCGCCAGCGCCGTTCAGGATCACAGGGCTCAGATCCCTTTGGGGAGCTTGGCAAATTCCTCAAAAAGATCTTCGGCAGCCAGAAGCGCAGCGGCTGGGGCAAACAGTCCTCAAATTACAGCAGCAATATCAACAAGAGCTTTATCCTCGGTATTGCCGCGGTGGTGGTCATCGGCATCTATGTCTTCAGCGGCTTTTACACCGTGCGTGAGGCCGAGCGCGGCGTGGTGCTGCGTTTTGGCAAGGTTTACGATGTGGTGGAGCCGGGCCTTCGGTGGAAGTTCACCGGCATTGATGAAGTGACCATGGTCGACATCGAGCAGGTGCGCGCCATTCAGTCCTCAGGCACCATGCTCACTGAAGATGAGAATGTAGTGATAGTCGAGATGGACGTGCAGTACCGCATTTCCGATCCGGTGCGTTATCTCTACTCAGTGGTTGATCCGGACAATTCGCTCACTGAGGCCACCGACTCAGCCCTGCGCTATGTAGTCGGCCACACCCTGATGGATGACATCTTAACCTCCGGCCGTGAGATGGTGCGCCAGAATACCCGTGACCTGCTCGTTTCCATCATCGAGCCTTACAACATGGGCCTTACCGTGGTGGACGTCAACTTCCTGCCGGCCCGTGCTCCGGATCAGGTCAAGGAAGCCTTTGACGATGCCATCGCCGCCCAGGAAGACGAGCAGCGCTACAAGCGTGAGGCTGAGGCCTACGCCAATGAGGTGCTGCCCCGTGCTGAAGGCCAGGTGCAGCGTATTTTGCAGGAAGCTGAAGCCTACCGTTCCAATGTGGTCTTAAAGGCCCAGGGTGAGGTCTCACGCTTTGAGCAGGTGCTGCCTGAGTATTTAGCCGCCCCGGAGATCACCAGAACCCGCATGTATCTGGAGACTATGGAGGAGGTCCTGGGCAAGTCGCGCAAGGTGATCATCGACACCAAGGAAGGCCAGAGTCCGCTGCTTTACATGCCGCTGCCGGCCGATGCCGTGAAGCCTGCCGCTGACAGCAAGAGCTCTGACAGTGATGCGGTCTACACCGAAAGCTCCAGCGTGCCGCAGGTGAGCGTGCCGCAGCAGCAGGTGCAGCAGCCCGTTTCCACACAGAGCCGGCAGAGCACCCCGCTTACCCGCCGTGACAATGCACGCACTGAGCGCATGTTGGGAGGACGTTAGACATGAATAAGAATGTAATCAATCTGTTAATCGCCCTGGTGCTGGTGCTCGGCTTTGTGGCCTTCAACTCACTGTTTGTGATCCGCGAGGGCAATGTCGGCATCGTGACCCGTTTTGGCAAGGTGGTCAGAACTGACGGCGCGCAGCTGAATATTTCACAGCCCGGCCTGCACTTCAAGCTGCCCTTTGTCGATCGCGTGCGCGTGCTCGATGCCCGCATTCAGACCCTGGACTCTCAGGCCGACCGCTTTGTGACCTCCGAGAAGAAAGATCTGATTATCGACTCTTACGTCAAGTGGCGCATTTCAGACCCTGCAACTTATTACCTCACCACTGCAGGTGGCAATAAGATGCAGGCTGAGGACTTGCTGCGCCGGCGTATTACCAACAGCCTGCGCAGCCAGATCGGCCGCCTGACCATTCATGAGATCGTCTCGGGCAAGGAAGAGCAGTCCTTAAGCTCCTTTGACAGTCAGTTAAACGAGGACGGCGAGAATGCCATCATCGGTTCGAGCAAGCGCGATGAGGTGATGCAAAATGCCCTGCGCGATATCGGGCAGTCCGCCACTGAACTTGGCATCGACATCGTGGACGTGCGCATCAAGCAGATCAATCTGCCTCCTGAGGTGTCCTCCTCCATCTATCAGCGCATGCGCGCTGAGCGTGATGCCGTGGCCAAGCTGCACCGCTCACAGGGCCGTCAGGAAGCTGAGACCATCCGCGCCCAGGCTGACCGCGATGTGGCCATCAAGATTGCCGAGGCCCAGAGAAAGGGCCGCAGCCTGATGGGCCAGGGTGATGCCGAGGCCACCCGCATCTATGCTGAGGCCTATACCCGCAACCCCGAGCTCTTTAACTTCGTCCGCTCGCTTGGCGCCTACCGCGAGGCCATGAAGTCGGGCAATGACGTGCTGGTGCTCGGGCCTGACAGTGAGTTCTTCCGCTACTTTGACGATCCTCACGGAAAATAAGCCAAAGCAGCCAAAATTTGTTAAGATCCCTCCCCGGCGGAGGGATTTTTTATGTCCGCCGGATAAGCTTGCAGCTTTACACTTCTTTTATAGGAAATATCGTAAATGCCAAATAATGTTATCGTGCTCGGCACTCAGTGGGGTGACGAGGGTAAGGGTAAAATTGCTGATCTGTTAACCGGCAAGGCCAGCCTGGTGGTGCGCAGTCAGGGCGGCAACAATGCCGGCCATACCCTGGTGGTAGGCGACAAGAAAATTGTGGTCAGACTGGTGCCGTCCGGCATTCTGCATCCCACCTGCACGTGCCTCATCGGCTCCGGCGTAGTGGTCAATCCCGACGCTTTATTTGGCGAAATTGAAGAGCTCAAGGCCGCAGGCGTCACTGATGCCGAAGAGCGCATCAAGGTCTCAGCCGGCTGTGCACTGCTGCTGCCCATTCATCCGGCCATCGACAAGGGCGCTGAAAAGAAGCGCGGCAAGAATGCCATCGGCACCACCGGCCGCGGCATCGGCCCGTGCTATGAGGATAAGGTAGCCCGCCGCGGCGTGCGTGTGGGCGATCTGCTCCACCCTGAAATCTTAAAGGAAAAGCTCGCAGCCTTAATGGACTACCGCAATTTCCTGCTTAAGAACTATTACAACGAGCCTGAGATCTCCTTTGACCAGGTCTACGGCGATCTGCTTTCCTTAGCCCCGCGTTTGACTTCCATGATCACCGATGTCTCAGCTGAGCTTACAAAGGCACGCGCTGAGGGCAAAAAGGTGCTGTTTGAGGGCGCTCAGGGCACCTTCCTGGACATCGACTACGGCACTTATCCTTATGTAACATCCTCAAATACCGTGGCCGGCGGCTGCTGCACCGGTTCCGGCGCCGGTCCGCTGCACATGGATTACGTGCTCGGCATCGGCAAGGCCTACACCACCCGCGTGGGCGGCGGCCCGTTCCCGACAGAGCTTAATGATGACATCGGTGAAGGCATCCGCAAGCGCGGTGCTGAGTTTGGCGCCGTTACCGGCCGTCCGCGCCGCACCGGCTGGTTTGATGCCGTGGCCATGCGCCGCGCTGCCGCCATCAACTCTTTAAGCGGCCTGGCCTTAATGAAGCTTGATGTGCTCGACGGCATGGATGAGGTCAAGATCTGCACCGCCTACAAGCTTCCGGACGGCACTCTGACCGATCTGCCGCCGCTTGCTGCCTATGAATATGAGAACGTCACTCCGGTGTATGAGACGCTGCCGGGCTGGAAGGAGAGCACCTTTGGCGTGACTGAGCTTGACAAGCTGCCGGTCAATGCCCGCAACTACGTCAAGCGCCTGGAGGAGGTCTCCGGCGTCAAGGTGGTGATCCTCTCGACCGGTCCTGAGCGCAATCAGACCATTTATATCGAAGATCCGTTCGCTTAAGAGAGCACAGAGATCTTCAAAACCAAAGCTGCCCGCACAGGCGGGCAGCAAAAAGCCGGGCCAAGGCCCGGCTTTTTGCTTACCAATGCTAAATCCTTAAAATCTCAGCTCTTGCGCGACAGGGTGAGCTTTGCAAGCTCAATGAGCGCATTCTTATAGGCGCTCTCCGGGAAGATGTCCAAAGCCTGCACGGCCTTATCCGCTTGCGCTTCCGCTTTTTGATGTGACAGGGCAAGCGCGCCGCACTTGTCGATGGCAGCTTTCACCGCCGGGAAATCCCCGGCCTCAATGGCGGCCTTTAAGGCCTCTTGTTCTTTAACATCCTCTGTGTGCTTGAGCGCCAGGATCACTGGCAGGGTGATGCGTCCGTCCATTAAGTCGATGCCGGCCTTTTTGCCCAAAACTTCACTGTCAGCTGCGTAGTCAAGGTTGTCATCCACAATCTGAAAAGCCGAGCCCACTGCACGGCCGTAGGCCTTTAAGGCTGCAATGACCTTTTCATCGGCGTGATTGACTACAGCCAGGGCCGAGGCTGACATCTCAAAGAGTGCGCCGGTCTTGGCATAGATGGTATAGCGGTAATCATCTTCACTAAGCTCAAGGCAGGACTGTTTTTCAAGCTGCATCAGCTCGCCTGAGACCAAAGTGGCGATGGTGTTTGAGACCTCACCCATGGCATCGAGGCTCTGCAGATGGCGCAGCAGATTAAAGCAGCGGGTGAAGAGGTAGTCGCCTGCGAGCACTGCAATGTGATTGCCTGAAGTGTCATTGATGGTGCGCACGCCGCGGCGCAGGCTGGAGTTGTCAATTACATCATCGTGAATTAAGGTGGCAGTGTGCAACAGCTCGACCGCTGAGGCCAGCCACAGGGTCTTGTTTAGATCCCGCTCTTGATTGTAATCAGGAAGCAGATGCGCGCACAGCAGCACGGTGACAGGGCGGATCCTCTTGCCGCCGGCGTCCACCATGGAAAGACAAAGGCGGTTTACGTGCTCCTCCAGCGCTGAGCCGGTCAAGGTTTCATGCAGCACCTTTTCGACGGCTTCAAGCTCGGATCCAATCAGCGGGGCAAATGGATTCAATTACATCTCCGGTCGGTGGCAGGACAAAAGCCCCAGGCGTGCAAAGACGCAGGCGCCGGGCTGAACCTGCCTGATTTTGTATTTAATCTGCTTACATTCAGGCATATTTTGCAGGCAGAAGTGTTTTTCAGCTCTGCAATTTTAGCACCGAAACGCCCGCCGCGCTGCAAAACGCGGCTGAGAAAAAAGATTGCAGTCAAGTTTGCAGCACAGTACTTTTCAGCCTTAACATCTGATCTTTACAAAGCGGCGCTTCTCATGTACAATGCGCCGCGGTTGCAAATGGGACAGCAGTTTGATGCCGTCAGATCCCTCAGCTATGATTCTGAATGTGGCAGACTGCACCGGCGGGCAAAAGATCTATTGTCAAGCAGTATTAACTTAGATATAATATTGCCCCACTATGCCCCAGGACGGGCGTAATTTGCATTGTTTATTGAAGACAGAGCGGGAGCACAAACTCCTGCAATTCATTCCGGAGTTTGAGCCATGTACGCAGTTATTTTTTGCGGCGGCAAACAGCACAAGGTTTCTGAGGGCGAAATCGTAAGCGTGGAGCTTCTCGATGCCGAGGCTGGCAGCACTATTGAACTGGACAAGGTCCTGTTAATTTCTGACGGCACTAACATCAAGGTTGGTACTCCTTTCCTTGAGGGTGCAAAGGTCAGCGCGAAGGTTATCGGCGCACACGGTGGTGAGAAGATTAAGATCGTTAAGTTCCGCCGCCGCAAGCACCATCAGAAGGTCACCGGCCACCGTCAGTGGTACACCGATTTAGAGATTACCGGTATTACCGAGTAAGGAGAAGGTATAAATGGCACACAAAAAGGCAGGCGGTTCCGTACGCAACGGCCGCGATTCACAGGCCCAGCGCCTTGGTGTAAAGCGCTTTGGCGGTGAGATGGTTACTGCTGGCAGCATCATCGTGCGTCAGCGCGGCACCCACTTCCACCCGGGTGCCAATGTCGGCATCGGCCGTGACGACACCTTATTTGCCACCAAGAACGGCAAGGTTGAGTTCGTCACCCGCGGCCCCAAGAACCGCAAGTATGTTCAGGTAATTGAGACTCCTGCAGCCTAAGTTACTCTGAATGTATAAAGGCCCTGCCCTGTGCGGGGCTTTTAAGTATCTGGAGCTGCAAAACTTAAGCGCACAGGCAACAGAGTGATTTTAAGCGCTGCAGAGCTTCTGATTATTCTTTCCTTAACCAAACCCCTTCTTCCCCCACACAACTTTTGAGGTGCTGTAATGAAGTTTGTCGACGAGGCAGTAATTAAGGTTGAGGCCGGTGACGGCGGCAACGGCGTGGTCTCCTTCCGCCGTGAAAAGTATATTCCGCGCGGCGGCCCGGACGGCGGCGACGGCGGTGACGGCGGCAATGTGCTCATCATGGCCGACACCAATCTCAACACCCTGGTGGATTACCGCTTTACCAAGTTTTATAAGGCGCAGCGCGGCGAGAACGGCTCTTCTGCCGACTGCACCGGTGCCCGCGGCGCTGACATCATCCTCAAGGTGCCGGTGGGCACCCGCATTACCGATGTGGAAACCGGCGAAGTTTTAGGCGACCTCGATAAGGAAGGCCAGATGCTTACTGCCGCCCGCGGCGGCCGCCACGGCTTTGGCAACACCCACTTCAAGAGCTCGGTCAACCGCGCCCCGCGCCAGAAGACCAACGGCACACCAGGTGAGCGCCGCCAGCTGCGCTTAGAGCTCCTTTTGGTGGCTGATGTGGGCCTCGTTGGCCTGCCCAATGCCGGCAAGTCCACCTTTATCCGCGCGGTCTCCGCTGCCCGCCCGAAGGTGGCCGATTATCCTTTTACCACATTAGTGCCGAACCTGGGTGTAGTGAAGTCCGGCGAAGGGGAGAGCTTTGTGATTGCCGACGTGCCGGGCCTGATTGAAGGCGCCTCTGAGGGCGCGGGCCTTGGTCACCGCTTCCTGCGCCATCTGGAGCGCTGCCGTGTGCTGCTGCACTTAATTGATGTGCTGCCGCCTGATGAGAGCGATCCGGTGCGCAATGCCCAGGTGATTGAAGCTGAGTTAAAGCAGTATGCCCAGAAGCTCTATGAAAAGCCGCGTTTTATTGCCCTTAACAAGTCAGATTTAATCTCAGACGTTGAGGCCAAAGCTCTGCTTGAGCGTGTGGTGGCAGGTCTTGAGGTCAAGCCCGAGCGCACCTTTATCATCTCCGCGCTTAATAAGACCTCAGTCAATGAGCTCGTTTACGCGCTGCAGGAACTGGTTGACCGCGTTAAGACTGAAGCTGCTGCTCCTGAGGACAAGCCGGTGTTCAGCGATGAGGACTTTGTGTGGACTGAGCCTGAGGTGCGTGAGCCTAAGTCAGATGATGCTGAGGAGAATGACGATGATGAAGGCCCTGAGTTCATCTACCAGAGGTAGACTTAGGGTAAAATATCCAACTTTTTTGATAGGATGTACAAAAAGTTGGATATGGAGAACTAAATGGCACAGCTGGAGTTAATCGTCTGCATGGACCGCAACCGGGTCATTGGCTTTAAAGGTCATATGCCCTGGTATTTTAAGACCGATCTGCAGCGCTTTAAGGCTGTGACATATTGTCATCCCATTCTGATGGGGCGGCGCACCTTTGAGTCTGTCGGAAAGGCACTGCCTGGACGGCGCAATATTGTGGTTTCATCCAAAAAGATCGATGCACCTGATATCGAAGTTGTGCATTCTCTTGATGAAGCCGTGGCGCTGGTAGATGACAGAGAGACTTTAATTGTGATCGGCGGTCAGCGCCTTTATGAGAGCGTACTGCCGCGCGCAGTTGAGTTAAACCTTAAAAAGCTGCATGTGACCCGCATCCTTAATCAGGCCTTTGAGGGCGATACATATTTCCCGCATTTTTCAGCGCTGCCCTTCAAGCGGGTTGCCTGTGAGCAGCACCATGATCTGGAAAATGACTTTGACTATACCTTTGAAACCTGGGCTTTGATCTGAATATAGCCCGTACTCTTGACCTGCGTCAGCTTGTCGGTATCAAAGCACCAGCAGGTTAATTTATCCCCCCACACACAGCCGGTGTCCAGGGCTTTAAAGCCCGGACGGCGGCACAAGCCGTTGAGGGCCGCCCAGTGCCCGAAGACTACGGTGTACTGCTTTTTCTTGCTCTTTGACACATTGCCCAGACTGAACCAGGGGTAGAGTCCGTCCTTTTCGACGAGCTCCGGGCTGATGGCGGTGTTCTTAAAGTCCATCACGCCGGAGCGGTAGCACAGGCGCATGCGGGTAAAGGCATTTAAGGCAAAACGCCAGCGCTGCAGCCCGGAGAGTTCCGGCGTGTAAAGCGAGGGCTCATCGTTGTACATGTTTGAGAGCAGCACATGGCGGCGCACCGGATCGCGCATTACCTTGGAGAGCTCCTTGGCCATCTTCTTGGCAGTAGACAGTTCCCACAGGGGATAAATGCCGGCATGGGTGACGATAAGCTGTTTGCTCTCGTGCTGAATTAAAAAGGGATTGTTGACGAAGTAGTCAACAATATCAGGCAGCAGGGAGGAGTTGAGCAGGGGCTCCAGATTGTCTTTGGGACGGGCGATGGAGATGCCTTCAGCGACGGCCAGGAAGTTGACGTCATGATTGCCCAGCACTGCATGCACGTGCTTTAACTTGAGCACTGCCTGCATGGTTTCCAGCGGCAGCGGCCCGCGGCCTATCAGATCTCCGGTCAAATAGAGCTCATCCTTTGCCTCGTCGTATTTAATCAAATCCAACAGCTTCATAAATTCGTTGTAGCAGCCGTGCAGATCGCCGATGCAGTAGGTAGCCATTACAAATTAAACTCCAATTCTTGCTCTTTTTATCCTGCTAGAATGTTAAGCACACAAGGATAAATTGTCAAAGGTCGAAACCATGCCGCTCATTAAGAGAGAATTCATTCACGAAAAGCTGATGCCGCAGATCAATATTGAGGAAGTCATCGGCCGTTACCTTACCTTAAAGCGCAGCGGCTCAAATTACATCTGCTGCTGCCCCTTTCATCATGAAAAGACCCCGTCCTTTACTGTGACCCCTTCAAAGCAGATGTTCTACTGCTTTGGCTGCAAGGAGCACGGCAATGCCATCGACTTCATCATGAAGTACAAAAATGTGCCCTTTTATCAGGCCGTGGAGGAACTGGCCGAATTTGCCGGCATCCCGCTTGAATACGAGCAGGGCCGGAGCAGTTCTTTTGCCGACCGCTACAAGCTCTTTTTTGAACTGATGGACCGGGCGGCCTCAGCCTTTACCAAGGCCCTGAATGAAAATCCGCGCGCCATGGAATACTTCACCAAAAAGCGCGGCCTGTCGCGTGACATTATCATCAAAGACCGCCTGGGCTATGCCCCGGCAGGCTGGGACTTTATCAAGAACATCGCAAGAGACAGCACTGAGCTTTCTGCCCTGGAGACCGTGGGCCTGCTGACCCGCTCGCAGAATGGCAAAACCTACGACTTTTTCCGTGACCGCGTGATCATTCCGATCGTGGACCGCCGCGGGCATATTGTGTCCTTTGGCGGGCGCACCTTAGGGGATGACAAGCCCAAGTACTTAAACACCGCCGAGACCCCGATTTATCAAAAGCGCCGGGAGCTGTTCGGTCTCTATCAGACCCTGGAGAAATACCGCAACCGTCCGGAGCGCTTTGTGGTGGTGGAAGGCTACATGGATGTGATCTCGCTGCAGCAGGCCGGGATTGATTACGCTGTGGCTTCGCTGGGCACCGCCACCACTGAAGAGCATTTCAAGCTGATGTTCCGTTACAGTAAACTGGTGATCTGCTGTTATGACGGTGACAATGCCGGCCGCATGGCAGCCTGGCATGCCCTGCAGACGGTTACGCCGGTGATGCAGCCGGGTGTTGAGATCCGCTTTGCCTTCCTGCCTCCGGAGCATGATCCTGACAGCATGGTGCGTGAGCTCGGCCCTGCCGCTTTCTTAAAGGTGCTCGATGAAGCCATATCTTATCCCGAGTTTTTAATTGAGCACTTAAAGCTTGATTATGATCTGGCTGATTTAGGGCAGCGCACTTCCTTTATCAGCGCCGCGCTGCACAGCGCCCGGCTGATCAGCTATCAGCCGCTGCAGGCTATGGTGATTGAACGCCTGTCACAGCAGGTGGGCGTGGAGACCGAGCGCTTGTACCGCATGCTCGATCAGGTGGTGCTGAGCAAAGAGGAAATGCGCCGCCAGGAAGGCGCCGTGCGCAGCGAAGATCCGCAAAAAGATGACGGCAGGCGTTATCTCACCACCCCGATGCGCAAGCTCATTGCCTTTTTGCTGCAGCAGCCCACTGTCACTGCCGCGGTCTATCAGCAGTTCAGGCTCGATGAACTGTGCACCCTGATGCAGTCATTAAAGCTCAAGGGCGCTGATGATGCGGTCTTTCTGTTGCACACCATCCGCGACAACGGGGCGCTGACCCCGGGCACTTTAATTGAGATCATGCGCGGCACTCCGCGCGAGCAGTACAGCCGCAAGCTGATTGACGCAGAGTTCATCCCCAAGCGCGCTGACGGCTCGGAGTTCTCGATGGAAGACCGGGCGGAGCTTTTGGCCAAGCTTATTTTTGAGGTGCTGCGTGAGGCCTTAAAGCGTTTTGCTGAGGAATTGAAGTACAACCGTGAGGAAGATTTGGGAAGAAGCGAAATGCTGCTGATGACGGAGTTAAACCGCCTGCTTTCCACCTTAAAGTTATAGCAGTGCGCGGTTTTATGCGGTTCCTGCGTCTTGCAGGAACCAGGTCTAAATGGTATCATGCATGCCGTTGCGGCCCATTAGCTCAGTCGGTTAGAGCAAACGACTCATAATCGTTGGGTCTCCCGTTCGAGCCGGGAATGGGCCACCATCCCGCAGCCTGAAATCGTCAAAATTCCGGCGTTTTCTTTGAATTTCTCCGCAAAAACGCCTCGAAATTGCAGATTTTCCCATTAAAAATGCTTAAAAGTTGCACTCAGACGGGCTCTGCTGCTCAGCAGTGCGGTAAGTGCTGCCGTCAAACACCTGCAGCTGATAAGAACCATTGTTGTTGATCATGCGCACCTTGCGGCCGGGCTGCAGCAAACAGGAATAGGGCTGATCAATAAGCAGCTGGCCCTGCTCGGTCTTGACGGTGACGCGCATGCCTTCACCCTGATCGGCAATCTTTGCCGATAAACCGGCAATCACTGCGCCGATGCCGGCGCCGATGATGGTGGACTTGGTGTCATGGCCGATGATCTGTCCGGCCGCCGCACCGCCGACACCGCCTAAGACTGCAGTCGAGGTGGCATCATAGCGGTTCTTCTGCATATTATCGATAACTTCAACCGAGGTGATCACACCCTCGGTGAAATACATAGACTGTCCTGCAGAACCGGTAGGATTAGTGCAGGCAGTAAGACCGAAAGTCAATGAAATGACAGCGGCACTGATTGAAGCTTTGGTTTTTGAAAAGTTGAACATTGAAAACTCCTTAGCAACTTTTTCCTGTTTTTATGATCTGTAGGTTTGTCTTGTTACAGGATACATCTTAGACTAAGCATACTTTAAAAAGTTTTCACGCACAATTCAAAAAAATACAGGTTGGAAAATTGAGCACTACAGGCATCACCGTTTTTATTGAAGGCTTAAGCGAAAAAGGCGAGGCCATGGCCCGTCATCAGGACATGCTTTATTTCATGGACGGTCCGCTTCCCGGTGAAGAGTTGACAATTGAGCCCGGTGAGCCTTTTGTTAAAGGCTCAAAACGCGCTCCTGCCGCAGTGCTTGAGACTTTAAAGTTCCACCCGCAGCGCTGCCAGCCTTTTTGCCGCCATTACGCCAATTGCGGCGGCTGTTCGCTGCAGCAGGCTTCCCTGAAATTGCAGCATGCCCTTAAAGCCAAGGCCATTGATGAGGCTTTAAAGGCCGCGGGGGCTGTAGTCAGCCGCCATGAGCCGATTG
>JADINH010000068.1 GCA_017694225.1 Candidatus Avisuccinivibrio stercorigallinarum | reverse complement strand
CTCTCTGATGAATACTCCAAGTACGGCGAGTTTACCGGAACCTTTGCCGGCATCAGCTGCTCAGACCGCCTGCTGCGCCGCCAGTGCGCCGACTTTGATTACGCGGAATTTTTAATGGACGAGGAGACTGAGGTCAACTAAGCAGCATCATACCAAGGGAGGGCAGCCTGACCTGCGCTTCTGCTGATTTCCAACACTCTGACAACTTGAACTGTCCGCAAACCCGTCCCTGAGGCGGGTTTTTAGTAAGCCCCTCCCTCTTGAGCAGCAGACAGGCAGCAAAGCTGCGGCCTGGCAGACACAGCAAAATGCACGCCCGCCCGGGGCAAAGCGCTGCAAATACGCTAGAATTTACAAAGCACCAAGCAAGGAACGTCCGGCTTACAGCCGCAAAGCGCAAAAGCCGGGAAAACGGCCCCAAACAGAGAAAAAACGAGCTTAACATGCAGCAAAACACCCAAAATACCAGCCTGTGCACCCTAAGCGGCAGCAGCGCAGGCAGACACTTTGCAGGCAGCATCGCAGTTAAAAATTTAAAACAGACGGCCGCAGCCATCGCCTGCACTGCTGCGCTGTTTGCCGCCCTGAGCACCCCGGCCCTGGCTGAGGACTGCCTTACTGCCGCGAATTTAAAGGCCGAGCTCTCCTCGCGCCTTGACGAGCAGCAGGCTTTAAGCGCAGAGATTGCCGGGCTCTTTACCCTCGATGCGGACAAGTCAGCCCTGCTCAAGACCTTTTTAACGGAGCTGATCGCAGATGAAAAAGTGCGCGGGCTGATTGCAGCTGAGCTGCCCACAGATGCTGAAAAATGTCTTACGGCTGACGAAGAGCAGCGCATTGTGCACAAGCTCTACAGCCTGATCTTAAGCCCCAGCTCACAGGCAGCCGCCGCGGGACTTTTGCGCCTGACTGCCCCCGAGCGCAAGCGCCTGATGATCTACAACTTAAGCCGCGCTGAACTGCTCGACCCTGAAAGCTGCAGCGCTTATTTAAGCGGCAAAGGACAGGTTGACGGCCGGGCTGATCTCAAGGCTATGCAGGACTTCTTTGCCGGCATTAATTATCAGGCGATGGAGGAATACCTCGGCCTAGTGGCTGCGTCCTTAAAGTCACAGGCCCATCAAAGCCCGGAGCCCAATCTGCTGTCTGCTAAGGATTCCGCCCTAGGCCAGATCATGTACAGCCGCGCGCTCGATAAATGGCGGGAGTTAAACCCGGAGGCTTCAGCGAAGATTGGGCAAATCCTGCAGCAGGGGGATCAGGCTTCTGCTGAAGATCGCTGCTATCTTGGCAAAACCTTTATGCTCATCATGCTCTCGCTTAAGGGTGAGACCGGCGATCTGGTGCTGCTCTCAGCCCTGCAGCAGAGCACACCCTACCGCCATCTGCCGCCCGGGCAGCATTAAGCGCAGCAAAGAAAAGAGGCGCCAAAATGGCAGAGGCTTTAAAAGATCAATACTACAGCAGTGAGTTTGTGCAGGATCTGGCCCGGCGGATCAAAGCTGCCCGGCCTGATTTTCAGGAGGCAGACTTTGTGCAGGCGGTGCTTGATGAGGGCTGGAACCAGCTTGCCCTCAAAGCACGCACCCGGCACATCACCCTGTGCCTTAGGCGTTTCCTGCCGCAGGATTACCCCGCAGCCCTTACAGTGCTTGACGAGGCGGCCCGCTCTTACAGCCAGGATACAGACCTGCCGCTGTACAATCTCATGATCTTCCCGGATTTTGTCGAAGTTTTCGGGCAGGATGACAAGTTCTGGCAGCGCTCGATGCAGGCTCTGGAGAACTACACCAAGCTCTCAAGCTCTGAGTTTGCGGTGCGCCCCTTTATCCTTAAAGATCCCGGGCGCATGATGTCGCAAATGAAGATCTGGGCGCAAAGTGACAATGAGCATGTGCGCCGCCTGGCCTCAGAGGGCAGCCGCCCGCGCCTGCCCTGGAGCATGCAGCTTAAGAACTTTATTGCAGACCCCAGGCCAACAGTTGAGATCCTCGATCAACTGCGCACCGACCCAAGCCTCTATGTCCGAAAAAGCGTGGCCAATCACTTAAATGACATCTCAAAGGATCATCCCGCTCTGGCCCTTGAGACCGCCAGGCGCTGGCTGTGCGGTGAATACAGTAATGAAGAAGCAGAGCGCGTGCGCTGGATAGTCAAGCACGGCCTGCGCACCCTGTTAAAGCGCGGGGACAAAGAGGCTTTAAAGCTTTTTGGGCTAACGGCCGAGGACAACCACAAGGTCAAAGTACAGCGCTTTGTGCTCACTGAGCGCAGCATAAGCATAGGTGAAAAGCTGCATTTTAGCGTGGAGCTCAAAGCGCTTGACGGCTGCAGCGTGCGCCTTGAATATCAGCTTGGGTGGGTCGATGCCAAAGGCGGCACCCATCAAAAAGTCTTTCAGCTCGGGCTGTGCGGACTTAAAGCCGGAGAGAGCTGCACCATCAGCAAAGCCCTGTCCTTTGCACCAATGACCACCAGGCGCCATCACCTGGGCAGAAACACCATTACCATTAAAATTAACGGTCAGGACGCAGGCTGCCGGAGCTTTTATCTGCGCGCCAATTGACATCCACCCCTGAATAAATTCAGGGGATTCCTGAATCTATTTTTGAGGTTCCTCAGCGGCAGATGGGTTAGACCTGCCGCTTTGGTGGTTCCGACTGCAAGTCAATTCTGGCCCCTGTTGCCGGGGGTTGCTCCTGACTCCAAGCACCTCCTTTTCAGGGGAGGCACATCGGCTTCTGTGTGTTTTAAGCGTTCACTCGGGACTGCCCGCCCCTAACCCGCTATATTCTTTTTTAA
>JADINH010000067.1 GCA_017694225.1 Candidatus Avisuccinivibrio stercorigallinarum | reverse complement strand
AGTAAAAGGGAACAAGAAGGACAATGGCTAGTAAAGCAAAAGGCCGCAGCCGCGAATTGTGCTACGGCATCAACGCAGTGGAAACAGCCCTGGAGAACAGCCCGGAGAGCATCATCGCCGCCTGGGTGGTCAAGGGCCGTGAAGAGGACAAGCGCATCAGCAAGCTCCTGCATGCCCTCGATGCCTGCGGCGTCAGAGTGCAGTTTGCCCAGCGCCATTTCCTCGATGAAAAGACCGATGGCGGGGTGCATCAGGGCATTGTGCTGGAGCTCAAGGCCCGTCCGCCCAAGAGCGAGCATGATCTTGAAGATCTGCTCGACAGTGAGGATTTTGATGCCGGACACGCGCTCTTTTTGGTGCTCGACGGCGTAACCGATCCGCACAACTTAGGCGCCTGCATGCGCTCTGCCTGGGCTGCCGGTGCTCTTGGGGTCATCGTCCCCAAGGACAAGTCAGCGGCCTTAAATCCCGCTGCCCGCAAGGCCGCCTCCGGAGCTGCTGATGCACTGCCGCTCTTTTCCGTCACCAATTTAGCCCGCGTGCTTGACCTTTTGGTTGACCGTGAGTTTAAGGTGGTGGGCCTTGCAGGTGAGGCAGAGAAGTCACTTTACGAGTGTGAACTTACCGGGCCGCTGGCCTTAATCATGGGCTCAGAGGAGAGCGGCATGCGCCGCCTCACCCGTGAAAAGTGCACCGATTTGGCCAAGATCCCGATGGCGCAGGGCGTTGAGAGCCTGAATGTCTCGGTGGCCGCCGGCATCAGCCTGTTTGAGGCCCGCCGCCAGCGCCTAGCTGCACAATAGTTCTAAGGCGCTGAACACACCCAAAGCTCCTGCAAGGTTTGTCCTCAGGAGCTTTGCTCTTTTTGGATTGCTGAAATTTCAGTCAGCGCTTTTGGCTTTGCGCACGGACTTAAATAAATCAAAGCCGATAAAGGCATAGCAAAAAGCACACAGGCCCATGCAGATGGCACTGTTTACCACGCTGCCGCTGACTTGAGTGCCTGCAGCTGCAAAAGCTGCAATAAGCAGTGCCGCCGCCCCAAGGCTTACCACACCGAGGATGGCTGTAGTCAGCTTCTCGCGCTCAGTGCAGTGCTTATTAAAGCGCACGGTGTAGAGCAGGCCGATGTTCAGGGCCAGAGCAAAGATCCCGATAAGCAGGATCAGCATATCTGAATACTCCATAAAGAAAAATGACAGGCAGCTTGCAGGCAGCGCAAGAGCCAAAAAGAGATTTAACCACAGTATTGTCTTGTAGCGCGGCGGAGCAGCGTCTGGTTTGGTGGTATTTGATTTGATGGCGTTCATCGGCAATGTCCTTTAGAAAACTGACATGATCTTAGCGCAGCTGCCCGGCAGAGTGTCGTTTTACACCTGATAATGCTGCAGCCGGGCAGCTTACGGCGGATTAGTTCAGCTCAGGCACCTGCTCTATCTTTTCGCCATGGGCGTTGACAAAGCCGTAAGGCCACTGCAGCGTGCCGTACATATTGTTGACGTCGGTGTAGCCGGTCTCAACTAAGATGCGTGAGGCCTGCTCGGCACGCACGCCTGAGCGGCAGTGCACCAAGAGCTTTTGATTAAGATCAGGTGCGGCCTCAAGCTTCTGCCCCGCCACCAGGGTGTCCAGGGGCACATTGACCGAGCCCTGAATATGGCCTGCGGCGTATTCCTTAGGTGAGCGCACATCCACCACCACAGCCTTGCCTTCATCCATTAAGGCCTTAGCCTGCGCCGGGGTTATTTTGTGGTAGGCGGGGTGCTCAAAGGTAAGCGGGGTGGCAGGCTGCGGGTCAACCGGCTCAAGTACTGCCGGAGCAGAAGGGGCCTGGGCGGCACAGGCAGAGAGCAGCAGGGCGGCGGCAATGGCGGTAAAGAGTGATATCTTGCGCATGAGAACTCCTTTAACTTAAACAAACGTAAACGCATTAACCTTTTACTGATTATAAGTCTGCAGCAGGCAGCTGCAGAGATTTGCAAAAAATTGTCACGGCAAAATCCCGGTAAGCGGGGTGTAAAAAAGGCTTGCAAATGGCAAAAAAGTGATTAGAATAGTGCGCACTCAGTAACGACGGAATTTTTCCGCGTGAGCTTCCTTGTCTTGAAATTTTACTGAGGTTTTGAGACTTTTAACCGTAAGGGGCATTTGTTAGTATGCGTCACTACGAAATCGTTTTCCTGGTGCACCCGGATCAGAGCGATCAGGTTCCAGGCATGATCGAGCGCTATAAGGGCGAGATCGAGAAGTCCGGCGGTAAGATTCACCGCCTTGAGGATTGGGGCCGCCGTCAGCTGGCTTACCCGATCGAGAAGATTCACAAGGCTCATTATGTTCTCATGAACGTTGAGGCAGAGCAGGAAGTGATCGACAGCATCGAGAACAATTTCCGTTTCAACGATGCCGTGATCCGCAACCTGATCATCCGCACCAATGGTCCTGTTACCGAGCAGTCACCGATGATGAAGGCCCGCGAAGAGCGTCGTGCCCGTGACGAGGACGGCGAGCGTCGTCAGCGTTCCAAGTCTGACATCGATGTACCGGCAGCCCAGGATGCTCCTGCTGAAGAGCAGGGCGAAGCTGCTGAAGCTTAATAAGGGAGAGAGAACTAAATGGCACGTTATTTCCACCGCCGCAAGTTCTGCCGCTTCACTGCAGAAGGCGTAACTGAGATCGACTACAAGGATGTAGCTTTATTAAAGAACTACATCACTGAGTCTGGCAAAATTGTTCCGAGCCGTATTACCGGTACCAGCGCTAAGTATCAGCGTCAGCTCGCAGTTGCAATCAAGCGCGCACGCTTCTTAGCTCTTCTGCCTTACACCGATTTACACAGCCGTTAATCCTGATTGACGGATACAGGAAGGAATTTCAATGGAAGTTATTCTGTTAGATAAGATCGGCCACTTGGGCGGTCTGGGTGACAAGGTTAAGGTTCGCAATGGTTATGCCCGCAACTACCTGTTACCTCAAAAGAAAGCCGTTATGGCTACTAAGGAAAACTTAGCCAAGTTCGAGGCACAGCGTGCTGAGCTTGAGGCTAAGATTGCAGCTGAGCTTCAGGCTGCTCAGGACAGAGCCGCCAAGATCGCTGAGATCGCTTCTGTCACCGTTACCGCCAAGGCCGGTGATGAGGGCAAGCTGTTCGGTTCAATCGGCACCCGCGATATTGCTGAGGCCGTTACCGCAGCCGGCTGCGAGATCCACAAGTCAGAGGTTCGTCTCCCTGAGGGCGTTCTGCGCTCTGTGGGTGAGTATGAGATCACTCTGCAGCTGCACGCCGATGTTAAGAGCGTAATCAAGCTCGTCATCGCAGCTGAATAATTATCAGCCGCAAGCTGATAGAAACAGGCCCGCCGGGAGGCGGGTTTGTG
>JADINH010000066.1 GCA_017694225.1 Candidatus Avisuccinivibrio stercorigallinarum | reverse complement strand
GGCAGTCCTGGCTTAAGACAATCTCCGGGCGGCCGCTTTCATAGTCGGGGTAGCGGCTTAAAATAGAAGCGCGGGCGGCATCGATGTCATTGCCCAGCTTGTCAAACACCGCGGCGTTCTTTTCAATCGTTCTTTCCAGGGAAATCACCTTAAAGGCATTCTTGGTGATCTCAATGGTCTCCGGGCTCTTGTCCGCTGCCGCTGAGCTGAAGGAAGCGGCCACCTGGCGAAAGCCCACCAAAAGGTTGTTGGGCGCATAGATGTCCTCGCAGGTCTGCGGATTGGTGATGATAAGTCCGCGGATCACCGCAGCGGCAGCATGGGGATCAACATAGCCGGTGCGGGCTACACGCTGAATCTGGGTGCAGGCCTGAAACAGGGCGGCTAATGCCAGGGTCTCATTTGCGGTGTCACTCATTGCGCTCTTCCTTTTTTCTAAATCTTACTTGGTGCTTAATTTTTCCTTTAAGTCCATTGTACTCGATGGGGCCTTGCTGTAAAGCCTTAAGCAGGAGAAGCGCCGGGGCGGGGCCCAGGCTGTGCCTGATTGGCGCTGCCTTAATTGGGCAGATCAGGCTTAAAGCTGAAAAAAGACAGATTTTGCTAAGTCAGAGCTTGGTTTTCGCGCTTACAATGACACGCACTGAAGATAACAGCAGATAAAAGATCCGCTGCAGCAGGAGACTTTCGGGCAGAAACAGCCATCAGGCCCGGACAAGGCAGCCTCAGGGGGCTGACCTGTCAGCATACAGAGCTGCAGCAGCGAGACTTAAGGATAAATTTGGGGAGGATGTCATGACCGTCATGATGGAGCGGGCAGCTTTGCGCCGCAGTTTCAATCCATGGGCATTGTCAGGCCTGATGTGCCTTGGTGTGGTGATCTTGTATCTAATCAGCCTGCTTTTTTATGAGGTGCCGGATAATCGCAAGGGCATCATCCGGGAGCTGCAGTACCTTTCGGGTGGGTTGTCGTGGTTTTGTGCCTGCATCATTATGCTCACCGCATCAAGGCCGCGCCTGCTGGAGAAGTTTATCGCGCTGGACCAGTCCTACAAGCTGCACAAATCCTTAGGCATTTTATGTGCGCTTTTTGGCCTGCTGCACTTTTTTGCCAAAGATCTCTGCATTGCGCTCATGGATCTCTTCTCCATTGAATTTCCAGCCTCAGCCTCAGCGCCGCGCGGGGCCGGCGGCGCGGGCGGTTACAGCCTGCGGCAGTTTGCTGAGGACAGCGCTTATCTGACCTATTTCGGGCTGTTTTTGGTGATCATCACCTTTGTCTCCAAAATCCCGTACCGCATCTGGCAGCAGACCCACCGCCTGCTGGCCCTGGTGTTCATTGTGATGTGCGTGCACTGCTGGGTTTTAACTGAGAGCTATCAGTTAAGATCGCCGCTTGCCTGGTTTTTGACTGCACTTACCCTGGCCGCGCTGCCTGGTGCCGTAAAAAGCCTGTTTGCCAGAGAGGGCAGTGCCAGTACGCAGCAGGGCACGCTGCGCTTTATCAAAGAGGAGGCTCCATACCTTCGGGTGGGGCTTGGGCTGCCCAATACCGCGGCGCAGACGGCTTTTGCCCCGGGCAAATTCATTTTGCTCAAGCTCAAGGACAGCAACAAGCATCCCTTTACCATTGCCCGGGTGCTCAACCTCTCAGGGGCTGAGCTCACTCTGGAGCTTTTTATCACTGATAAGGGCTTTTTTGCCGCGCAGTTGCAAAAGGAGCAGCCGGGGGCTGCAGTGTGGTGTGAGGGCCCTTACGGGGAGAACTGCCTTAACCTGCCTGATCCTGAGGGCAAAGCCGCCTGGGTGCTGCAGGGCAGCGGCATGACGCAGGGCCTGGCTTTTTGTGAGCTGTTAAGGCAGGGGCAGATAAGTCAGCAGATCACGCCTGCCGATGCGGAAGATCAGGACGGTGCACCGGGAGACGGCAGGCTTGATATTCTGCTGCTTGCCCGCAGGGCGGATGATGCTCTGTTAATGCAGCTGATCTCAGAGCTGTATGCCCTTGCCCCGCAGGCTGAGCTCAACGCAGATGCCTGTGAGGTGCTGGTTCTGTCACAGGGCTCTGAGGGCGCCGGGAGCCTCCGCGCGGCCGCACCCGCAGGGCAGCAGCGCCAGCTGCCATCAAGCCTTAAGGTGAAGTTATCGGTGCATCTTTCTTCAAAGCACGGGCGGGTGAGCACAGAGCAGCTTACAGCGCTTATAAGCGAGAGCACTTACTGCTCTGCCTGCGGCAGCACACCCCTGAAGGCACAGGTGTGTGAGCTTTTTAAAGCCCAGGGCGGGCGCAGCTGCAATTTCAGCGCCGAGCACAGCAGCTGGCGTTAATGCCCCTCAGATAAAAAGAAGCCTCAGACTAAAGCGTCTGAGGCTCTTTGCACCTGATGTACAGCTCAGGGCGTTAAAAGAAGCTCTTTTTGAGCACCTGGTCGATCACCGCGCCGCCCAGGCATTCCTGCCCCTGATAGAACACCGCAGACTGTCCGGGTGCGGCGGCCAGCACCGGGGTGTCAAACACCACCTTTAAGGCGCCGTTTTCCTCTGTGATCGTGCAGGGTACATCCGGAGCGCGGTAGCGTACTTTGCAGGTGCACTTAAGCGGCAGCGGCGGACGCTCCACAATAAAGGTCTCGTTCACCGCCAGAAGGGATTTGCAGTAAAGCGCGCCGCTCTGATGGCCCTGCGCTACGATAAGCTCATTTTTCTTAAGATCCTTGTCCACCACATACCAGGCCTCGCCGCTGGAGTTTTTTACCCCGCCGATGCCCAGGCCCTTGCGCTGCCCGATGGTGGCAAACATCAGACCGTCATGATGCCCGATGACTTTGCCCTCAGTGGTGACGATGTTGCCAGGTTTTGCCGGCAGATAGTGCTCCAGGAACTGATGGAAACGCTTTTCGCCGATAAAGCAGATTCCGGTGCTGTCCTTTTTCTTTGCGGTGGCAAGCCCTAACTTTTCTGCAATTTCACGCACCTGCGGCTTGTGCAGATGGCCCACCGGAAAGAGCACGCGCGGCAGCACGCTGCCGTCAATGGCGTGCAGGAAGTAGCTCTGATCTTTGTTCTCATCGAGGCTGCGCAGCAGACGTGATTTGCCGTCTGCATCATCAAATGAGCGCAGCGCATAATGGCCGGTGGCGATGAAGTCGGCCTTAAGCACCCGGCAGGCATAGTCAAAGAAGGCCTTGAACTTGATCTCTTTGTTGCACAGAATGTCGGGGTTGGGGGTGCGTCCGGCCTGATACTCAGAGAGGAAGTTTTCAAACACTCGATCCCAGTATTCAGCCGCAAAGTTAATGGTCTTAAGCTCAATGTCCAGTTTGTCGCAGACCTTTTGGGCATCCTCTCTGTCCTGCGCGGCAGCACAGTAGCTCTCAGTGTCATCCTCCTCCCAGTTTTTCATGAAGAGGGCGGTGACCTTAAGGCCGTGCTCCTTTAAGAGGGCGGCGCTGACCGATGAGTCCACACCGCCGGACAGGCCGAGCACTACGTGCCGGCCCTGCAGCTTGTCATAGGGGATCTGATAGTTAAACTCCGGCATTCACGGCTCCTGTTTTTGCAGCATAAACATCAGTTGGCAAGAGCGCACAATTACGGCTCAAGAAAGTGGATGAGAGAGAGCTGATAGCGCTCACCTTTGAGGTAGTCATCCATGCATCTGCCCACCAGGCGGGTGCGCCACTTGTCTTTATGGGCGTAGATTTCTTCTTTGGTATACCAGGATACATTTAAGATTTCCCCATCAGGATCAGCAGTATGCAGCACCTCAGGGATCTCACTCAGTTTGGCGGCAAAGCAGAAGCGGTAGATGGTCTCGTAATCCTTTACATAGTCATAGATGCCGGTCAGGGCGGTAAGCTCGACCTTGCAGCCGCTCTCTTCAAAACCCTCGCGCAGGGCTGCCGTGATGATGCCTTCTTTGGCATCGATGTGCCCGGAGGGCATGCCAAAGACCTTTTTGCCGTATTCGTCGAGCTCTTCGACCATTAAAAAGCGCTCCTGATGCTCGATGATGAGGGCTACGGTGGCAAAAGGTTTAAAACGTTCGGACATGGGTAACTCGCTTAATCTGTAAAGGCTGTCTTCAGCCTTTGTGAGGTACGGAAAATTCAGCGCACATTTTAGCGCATTTGTGCGGATTTTCGCGCGCTGAACTAATCCTGCTGCCTGGGATGCACCAGTTTACATATCCTTACAGCGCCTCATCGACGAAGAGATTTAGCAGCATGCAGTATTCAACGGCAGTTTCTGCTTAAAGCAGCCTCGCTGTGAGCTTGAGCTCTTAAAAACGCTGTGCTGTCTGAAAAGTTGTAAACCACGCGGCGGCTTGAGTTTTAAAATCACTTAACATTCCTCTGTTCTGCCCGCCCTGCCGCAGAAGCGGTCAGCTTATATCAGCAGATTTACGCGGGGTGGAAAACAGCTAATTTAAGCTCTGGACAATTCTCTATACAGGAGCTGCAGAGCCTTAACCGTAAAAAACTTCACAAATTGCGCTGAATGGATTTTTATAGAATTGGTGTTTTTATTAGATTAAAATCTAAATTAATCTTGCAGAGTGATTTCCTTGAGTTAATTTTGGCGATCAAAACAAATCTGGTTGTTTTTAAGTTTGGATAATTTAATTCCAGCTTAAGAAATTTGATATATAAGCGGTTAAACATAATTTTGTAAATTTCAAATTCGATTTTAGTATAAATTAATCATGCATTGTAAAATTATCCTGTGCTAATAAAAGCGCTGACTATTTACGATCCAATAACAGCATTATAAATATAAAACACCATTGTTAACCTTCAATCACCTGAATTTTATATTTTTAATTTCCCGGGTTATGCTGTGCGGCCGCATAAATTGGAGTGCAGTGTTAAAAATTGCCTGTTTTGCTCAGTGTTGTGAGCCATGCATTCCAGCAGAAATGGCTTTCCGGCAGCTGGGAACTGGTGTTCCTGGATTGTCTATAAATGTAAGTTTTGGAGAAATTTTTATGAAGCTGACGAAGAGCGCGTTAAGCATGCTCCTCAATGCCTATCGCTCCGTAGTACGTCAGGCCTGGGTTAAGGGTCTGGCCGGAGCGGTTGTTTTAACTGCCGCATTATCAACCGGCGCAGCCAATGCTCAGGAGTGGAATGGCACTTTCCCTGGTGACAATATTACCTGGGCAACTAAGAATGACACCTCGGGCAATTATTCAGCTCTGCAGGACAGCAATGCGGTGATCGGCCACAGCGGCGCAACCACTGGTACAGATAATTGGATCGTGGAAACCTCAAAGAGGGAAGACGCGGCTTACAGTGAAATTACCAACCATGCCACTATTTACATCGATTCCTCAGATGGCAGCAAGATCAAGGGCATGATGGCCCAGGACGGCGGTTCCGTCATCAATGCGGGCACCATTTACATCAATACCGGAGCAGAGGAAGACGCCTATTGGAAGAGCTTTGCCATGTTTGCCTGTGGCGGCTCCGAAAGCGGCGGCGCTTCTTTGATTAATGCAGAAAACGGCGTAATCAATGCAAACCGTGCCATTGCCATGAGCGTGGGGTCAAACGGCAAGGGCTCTCTGGTGATTAACCACGGCACTATCAATGTTTACAACAAGGGTGCAGTCGGTATGGAGGCTGCCAACGTAAATTCACCGGATACTGTGCTGCAGAACTACGGCACCATCACGGTGAACGGCTCCGGCGCCATGGGTATTGCGGTGCGTGACGGCGCTTCAGGCACTACGGTGCACAATTACGGCAAGATTGAAGTTTCAGACGAGGGCAGCGCAGCCATCGTGATGGGCGGCCACATCCTGGATATCAAGGAGGGTGCTGCTGAATACACAACTAAGACCACCGGCAATAAGCTCGTCATCCACTCAGGCAGCGAAATTGAAGGCGCGGTCTATCTTGGTAACGGCAATGCCATTGAGTTTGACGGCTATCAGGGTGAGCTTGATTTCCAGACCTTTGAGCAGAAGGATAAGGCTGTTACAGAAGCTGCTAAGCTTGGGGAAGAAGTCCAGCCTTCAACCGATTTTGCTTTAACCAACGGTGCTGCTGTGATCTTGACCGGCAGTAATACCGCTAAGCTCGATACCCTGAGCTTTGACAAGAGCAAGAGTGCCCTGACCATCAGCAAGGATTACACCTTAAAGGCCGCTGACTTCATCTCCGAAGGTACTGCTTTCTCAATCGAGAACGCCGGCACTTTAGAGCTGGCTAAAGCCTCAGGTGATATGGACTTCTCCTCCGGCAGACTGACCAATACTGGTGATCTTACTTTAACCGGCGCTGCCGGCAGCAAGGTGATCGTGGACAGTTTGTCTGAGCTGATTAAAGCTGACGCCTCCCTGACTTTAGCTGAGAACAAGTCCGGCAAGTACACCTTTGTGGTGGCAGGCGAGGATGAGATTGATTTGGCTGCTTTTGCTGCCGCAGGTGAGAAAGCTGATTTCATCAATGCCGGTACAGATACCTTAGAGGCAGCCTTAAGCACCGTGACCGTGGGCGATGGCGAAAAGGCTGATTACAGCTTTAAGACCATCACGGCCAATAAGCTTGAGCTGACCGCGCAGGGTGAGAAAGATGCTGCCAAGACCTTTAATCTGGCCGGGGTCAGCAGCTATACCGCCCTGACTTCAATTGACAGCAATGCCGGCAGCGTTAAGGTCGAGGGCTCATTGACCCTGGGCAAGGCAGGCAGCAGCGCTGCAGCCTCTGCCAACGGCTTGAACTTTGAGATTGCGGCTGTGTCTGCACCTGAAGAAGAGGTATCTAAGGCAGCTGCGGCTGAGAACCCTGGCCTGCACATCGTGGGCGGCAATTGGTCCGGCATCGGCAATGTGAATGTGACCGGCAACAGCTTTAGCGTGGACGGCGCTTCCGCTTCCATGGGCAAGCTGACCGCCTCTCAGTCTGGTTTAGTCACTTTATCCAATCAGGCTTCTCTGACTGCTTCTGACGTCTCTCTCACCAAGGCTGATGCCGTGCAGGTTAAGGACACCAGCTCCTTCTCCACCGGCTATTCCAAGGTAGTGTCTGGCATTAAAGATGAAACCGTTTCTCTGACCTCCGGATTTGTTCAGGGCGCGGTCGATCTTGGTGCTTCAGCAGAGTTCCAGCTCAATGGTGCCGGCTCTGTGCTGGGCAGCACTATTGCAAAAGATGACTTCTTTGCGATCCGTGAGGCAGTGCTGGGTGAGAATGCTCTGGGCACCTTTAAGCTCGAAGGCGTCAGCCTGCAGATCGCTGCGGCCGATCAGAATCCTGACGGCTCCATCAGCGCAGACAATGTGCATGATTACGCAGGCAGCGATGCTCTGGCAGACAAAGATGTCTCCGGCGTCAATACAGATACCAAAGTTACCGGCTCCAACAGCTGGGGCTCTGCCATCCTCGATAAGGATGTAAGTGCTGTCAGCGTAGGCGATGGCAGCAATCAGTCTTCGCTGACCTTAAACGGCACAGCCGGCAGCAGCAATTTCGTGACTACTGCAGACGGCAAGGTGGGCGGTGTTGAGCTGAAAGATAAAGCCTCATTAGTGCTCAAGAACGGCGGTGACATCGGTGAGGTGACCGGCGGTGATGCCAGCAGCGTGGTGACCGTGCAGCAGCAGGCCGATCAGGTAACCAACATCCTTGGCAAGATTGACACCAAGGGCCAGCTTGCTGTGTCAAACGGTGCAGTGAATGTGCAGTCCGTGTCCGCAGGCAAGCTTGACCTCACCGGTGCCATGACCGTGGGCAATGGCTCAGGTGATGTTTCAGTCGGTGCATCAGGTGCCCAGATCAGCGGCACTCTGACTGCAGGCGAGTTCAGCTCCAAGGGTGATCTTAATGTCTCCGGCGCCATGTCTGCAGCTTCCGTTAAGGTTGAGGGCAAGAGCGCAGTGTCCGGCGTCCTAGAGGTGGCAGGTGCAGTTGAGGCTGGCAGCTCGCTTGCCGTAACCGGTGCTTTGGCTGCTGACAGCTTGACCGTGTCAAAGGAAGGAAAGGTGACCGTCGGTGATGCAGAGAACAGCGGCACCATCAGCTTAAAGAGCCTTGATTTGCAGGGCGGTATGCTGCTTATCGATCCGGACTGGGATTCCGCTGCTTCCGTGGTTAATGTCTACAATCCGGATGCTGACTCTGATGTGGTGAACGTCAAGGGCTCCGTGGGCATCGGCCGCAACTCTGTGGGCGTGTTCGGTGCTGATGCGGCAGAGGCTCAGGCTGCTCTGTCCCGCCTTGGTTACCTCAAGGGTGGGCGGTTATCAGAAAACGGCGTCGGCGCAGTGATGTACCTCGGCCAGACCTTTAAGGTTGATGCCGGCAAGAGCGTGCTGGTCGATAAGAGCCAACTGAACTCTGATCTTGACGATGCTATTTCCGGCACTTCCAACAGCGTTACTTTGAGCAATGGCTCTGCCTTGGTGATCTCTGAGGACTTTGCTGATGCGCTCTTCTCTGCCGAAGATCCGAGTGCCATCTTCAGCTTTGGTGCATCAGCTGGCAGTACTGCTTCTGTAAAGGCTGAAAAGGGTGCAGAAATCCTGATCGACAGCGCCGCGATGCTGGGCGGCGACACTCTGACTATTGCAGAGTCGGACGGCGCAGCTCTCGATGTCGATATCAGCGCAGCAGAGGTGATTGCCGCCAACGGCCTGCTTACAGCCGATCAGAAGGCCGGCAACACCCTGACCTTCAAGTTATCTGATAAGGCTGAGGGCATGCTCTTCAATCAGTCCCGTCAGGTTAAGGCCATGACCCTTAAGGTCATGGGCAATGAGGGCGAGGAGAAGTATGACACCTCCAAGGCAGGCGTGGGCTATATTGCTGCCATGAATGCCAAGGACGGCGGCAAGGCCGTGGAAGCATCATCCCGCCTGGCAGTTTATGCCGGTGCAGTGCAGGCTGCCTTAATGGCGCAGCAGAGCTCTGTTGATGCCGT
>JADINH010000065.1 GCA_017694225.1 Candidatus Avisuccinivibrio stercorigallinarum | reverse complement strand
GGCTGCCCGGGCGGCGGTGCAGGGCATCTGGCAGCATGAAGTGCTAAAAGGCGGCGTGCCCCTGGTCTCAGGCAGTCCGTCACCGGCCGCCCCGGCGCCTGAGCAGTTAAATCAGGCGGCAGATGACTTTGCGCGTAATGCTGATCTCAGTGCCCTCGGGCAGGCTTTAGGTGTTCCGCCAGCAGACAGCGCAGACAGAGCTGAGCCTGCGCCCACTCAGATCAGCATCTCTGAGACCACGGTGGTCGATTTGGCTGACGATGCAGTTCCTTCCCCGTCATCAACTCCTGCGCCGCAGTCCGGCAGCACATCAGCGCAGCCTGATCTGCATGTAAAGCAGAGCGTGCTCACTGCAGGCAGCGAGCGCGTGGGTGCTTATGCCGCGCAGTATCAGCGTGAAATTGCCGAAGGGGTCAGCACCTTAAAGGGGACGGTGCAGCAGGTGCTGGCACAGGCTCTGCCGGAGATTAAGCTTCCTGATGTACATCAGGCGCTGCTGCTTGACCGCCCGCAGCCTGAGGTGCTGCTCCTTAAAATCGAGGGGCGCTACTTCCTGGTGAGGGCCTCGGCCCTGCTGCAGCATTTGTACGTGCAGGATCTGTGTGCCCGGGTGCGCGCGGGCAGCCTGGAGAGTTATACCCTGACCCTGCCTTTTACCCTGCGCTGTGAGGCGGCCCTGGTCAGGGCCTTAAAGACCTGTCCGCAGGCGGCAGAGCGTCTTGGTTTTGCCTGGAAATTAAAGCGCGAGAGCATTGAGTTTACGGCGCTGCCGCAGCAGCTTAAGGGGGCGGAGCTGGCCTCAGTGCTCGGGCGGGTGCTGCATCTTTTGGCCGCCGGGGCCAAGTCCATTGAACAGGGGGAGCTGCCAAAGCAGCTGGCCGCCGCTCTGTGTGCACAGCATGTAAAGCCGCGCACCTTTGGCATGGATGAGGCGCAGTCTTTGTGTGCCAAGATAAGCACGGCGGCCGAACTTGCCGCCCTGGACGGGGCCTCAGAGCTCTTAATCGGCCAGTGGGCGGCGCAGCTGTGCGGCATCAGCCCGCTCTAGCCCGGCCCGGAGATACAGCCTGCAGCAGCAGACAGAAACACCATCAGTAAGTTTAGTAAGCAGGACAAATTATGCAGCCCTTTGCCTTAGTTATTTTAGGACCCACCGCCACCGGCAAGACCTCACTTGCTCTGCAGATTGCAGCCGCGGTGAAAAGCGAGATCATCAGCATGGACTCGGCCCTGATTTACCGGGGCATGGACATCGGCACGGCCAAGCCCTCTAAGGAGGAACTGGCCCTGGTGCCCCATCATTTAATTGACATCTGTGATCCGGCGGAAAGTTACAGCGCAGCATCCTTTGCCCAGGACTGTGTGCGCCTGATTGAGGAGATCTCAGCGCGCGGGGCGCTGCCCATCATCTGCGGGGGCACTATGCTCTATTACAAGGCTTTGACCGAGGGCCTGTCACCGCTGCCGCCGACCGATGAACAGGTGCGCGAACAAATCCGAAAAGAAGGCGAGACCCTGGGCTGGCCTGCCTTGCATCAGCGCCTGCGCGGGATTGACCCGCTGCTTTTTGACAAGTACTCGCCCAATGACAAACAGCGCATCTCAAGGGCGCTTGAAGTCTTTGCCATGACCGGCAGGCCTTTAACTTCGTTTTATGCACACAAGACCGGCGGCTGCCCTTATCCGCTTCTGGAGTTCGTGCTGCTGCCCCCGGAGGATCGCACAGCGCTGCGTGAAGTCATCCGCGAGCGTTTTGTGAAAATGGCAGAGCCCGGCGGCATCATCGATGAAACCCGGGCTTTGATGGCGCGGGGCGATCTTAATTTGAACCTGCCCTCCATGCGCTGTGTGGGTTACCGCCAGGCCTGGCAGTTTCTTTTGGGGGAGCTGACGTATGACGAGTTTATTGAGCGCGGCGTGATCGCCACGGCGCAGCTGGCCAAACATCAGATGACTTGGCTGCGCGGTGCGCTCAAAGATGAAAAGCGCATCAAGTTAAAACCGCATGATGAAAAGAACGCAGACCTGATTCTGCAGCGCCTGCAGGAGCGGCTGGGATCTGCACTGCCATTGCGCAATCAGGCCTGAGTGCTGCGAAAATTTTGCAGCAGTGATCTGCACATTTGCAGCCAAAAATGCGTTTCCTATCACATTTTTGCAAAGATGCGCACTAAATCTGCAGGCTTGACGCACGGGGCCTTAGTCAGGCACTATAATGGTTAAACGCGGCACTGCTGACGATAGGGGAACAGCATGCAGCCAGGCTTAAAAACAGTTAAATCCGCTGTTTTCTCCGTGTTTTGTGCACTCTTAGCAGCTGCAGTTGTGTGCTATACTAAATCGAGAAGTATATCCTGTTAAATTAAGTGCATTGTGCGCTTAGCAATGCAGGCTGCTTGAAAACGGAAGTTGTTAAAACTCCTGAAACAGGGATTATCGCCAAACTTAAGGTTGTATGCCCGCTTAAAACTAGAATAACTTAGGGAATAACGCTATGGCAAAAGTACAGTCACTGCAGGATCCGTTTCTTAACGCACTGCGCAAGGAAAGAGTGGTCGTTTCAATCTATCTGGTCAACGGCATTAAACTGCAGGGTCAGATTGAGTCTTTTGATCAATTCGTGGTGCTGCTGAAAAATCAGGTAAGCCAGATGGTATACAAACATGCCATTTCGACTATTGTGCCTTCACGGGCGATTTCAATTACACAACAGCTCGACGGTGAGAGTCAGTCTTAATACCCGCGCCGCAGAGCACTGTCCTTTTCTTTGTCCTACATCTCATGACCCCAGCCGCGCCGCGAGGTGCCGCTGGCGGCAGCAAGTTCTCTATTGATACATATTTTTACATCACAGGAAATTTTTGGCTTTTATGGCTGAACAGGAATTTGAGCCTTTGGGCAGTACTGTGCTGATGCACGTGGAACTGCCGCGCGAGGAAAATAAAGAAGATTTGGAAGAATTAAGGCGCCTTGCCGAAGCGGCAGGCGCGCAGGTGGTTGACGCCCTGATCTGCAAAAGGGAGGCCCCCGATCCCAAGACCTTTGTGGGCTCGGGCAAGGTCGAGGAGCTGTTGCAGTCCGTCTCTTTGCATGAGGCCAGGGTGGTGATTTTCAACTCCCGCCTCACCCCGGCGCAGGAGCGCAATTTGGAAAAGGCCCTTAACGTGCGCGTGATGGACCGCATTGCCCTGATTTTGGATATCTTTGCGCGCCGGGCGCGCACCTATGAGGGCAAGCTGCAGGTGGAGCTGGCGCGCCTTGGCTACGAGCGCGCCCGCCTGGTGCGCGGCTGGACGCATTTGGAGCGCCAGAAGGGCGGCTTTGGCCTGCGCGGCGGCCCGGGTGAGACCCAGATTGAGCTCGACCGCCGTGCCATCAGCGAGCGCATTACGGCCATCAAGGAAGA
>JADINH010000064.1 GCA_017694225.1 Candidatus Avisuccinivibrio stercorigallinarum | reverse complement strand
GAATGGTATTTGCTCTGCCGGCTTTGCTCAATTGCCTCTAGCTCATGTTTAAAAATGTCCTGTTTGCTAAGTTCTTCGGTCATTGGTGCTCTCCTTTTGTTTGTGCACAAAAAGACTAGTAAGTTTAGTTTATGCCCGCTGCCTGAGACTGACAACGCCCGCGCACTCAAAGTGTGACCCGCTGCAGAAAAAGCGCAGCGGTTCAATTAAGTCTTGCAGGCTTGATGGGCTTGTTTCATTTCTCAGGCTTCAGGCCGGGAGCTGTTTCAGCCAGGATCTTGGTTTTAAGCTCCTGCGCCCTGGCTTCCTGCTGATTGATTTTTTGCAGCAGCGCTTCGGCCCTGGCAGTTAAACTGGCATGGGCTTTAAGAAAATCGTCAAACTGGCGCCTGGCATCCGGGCAGCAATTTTCATCGAGCATGGTTTCTGCGGCTTTGAGGCATTCCGCGTCAGTGCCGCTGAGCAGCGCGGCAGCAAGCTCAAGGCGCTCATAGTCCTGATCGGCAGGGCTTTCCAGACGCTCAAAATTTTTCCAATCAAGGCGCGGCATCAGGTCGCTGTTGGCGCTTTCTCCAATAGGGAAAGCAAAATATACCTGCTCATTGCGCAGGATCACCGGCTTGATGCTGCGCAGCAGGGCGGCCTCATCTGCACAAAGCGGCATATGCGCACGCAGGCGGGGCAGGTCGTCCGGGCCTTCCCAGCACTGATAAGGCAGGATAAGCCGCAGCTCGTATTGGGCCCCGTCATGGCTTTCCTCCGGGTGCATGTACCAGGAGATCAGCAGCTTGCCGGCTATCAGGTATTGTGCCTCAGGCTTTTTGTCATCTGCAGGCAGATCTGCGGGGATGGGTTCAATGGCATCAAGGGAGATCCGGCCTAAGGTGCAGTGCTTGCAGGCCAGAATGCGGCCGATTAAAAGCTCCAGGGGAATTTTTCTGCCCTGCTGCTGTCTGTCAACTGCAGAGAGCACCTCGCTGAAGGTCTCCTGCTTGTTCTGTGGTTCTGTCATACATTCTCCTTGCGGCATTGCTGCATCCGTAGCAGTATAAACCCGGGCTTTTCAAGTGCCGGCCCGGCAGCCTGCGCTGACCCCCTTTGATTTAATTGAGGGTAAGCTTCAGGCGCTGTTCTGACCCCGCCTGCCGATCTCCCGGGGTCAGGATTTTGGCCGCTGGCGGGGCTTTGATAAAACTCAAACCTCTGACAATCCCCGTCAGCACCATTCAGCTCCAGTCAGTTTCCAGCAGCGCCTGTCAGCTGCCTTAGTTAACCGTAAGTGTCCGGAGCAGATGTTCCCTGACCTTGGGGGCATCAACCCCGATGCAGATCTGATGCTCAGGCAGTCCCTTGAAGTAATCGATGGGCACGGGCATGGAGCTGTGCGGGATCACGGTCTGCCCAAAGGTGATGCCAGGCTCAGTCACCACCCGCACCGGCTTGGAGATCACGGTGTAGGGCGTGGGATCGTTGAGGTAGGACACGGTCAGTGCATCGTGCACCGCAATGCCGTAAAAGCCCTCTTCCTTTAAGGTGAACTCAAAGTAAAATTTGCTGATGTCATTGAGAAACTGGTCATGGGTGTTCTGCACTTCCTCCCCTGAGATGATGACCTCGTAGGTGACATCAAGGGGCAGCATGGTGATCTTCATGTGGCTGTGCAAAACCTGATCGGCCGCATGCGGATCTGACCAGATGTTAAATTCCGAGAAATTGGTCTTGTTGCCGGTGTGCTGATTAAAACCAAAAGCCCCGCCCATGATCACCATTTCCTGCACCAGCTCAGCAAATTCCGGGCAGAAGTTTAACGCCAGGGCGATATTGGTGAGGGGGCCAATGGCCAGAATGGTGAGCTCATGCGGATGGGCTTTGACCATGTCTATTAAGAACTGCACGGCATTGGGAGCATCGGCATTGTGCGGATTGTCATAGCAGCCGCCCAGGCCGTCTGAGCCGTGAATATTGGTGATGGGCGGGGAGGGCGGCACTGCCAGCGGGCGGGTGGCGCCTTTGCATACCGGAATGTTAAGGCCGTAATGCTCACAGAAAAGTTTGGCATTTTTGGTGGCCATATCCGCCGTGACATTGCCGTTGACCGTGGTGATCCCCACCAGGTCAAAGAGCAGGGAGCCGTAGCGCAGGGCAAAGGCGTCATCAATGCCGATGTCCGTGTCGATGATAATTTTGCGTTGCTTGTTCTGCATATTCCTGTCCTCTTAATGCTGCACCCAGGGCTGCACGCGGTGCGCCTGCCATTAAACCATAACACAAAGCGCCGGGAAGGCGCGCTGCGCCCAAGCTGTAAAATGCCAAAAGATGAAAAAACTGCAGCCGAAGCTGCAGTCAAGTAAGGAAGCTTTGCCTGCAGGCATACCTGCAGACAGCATGGATTTTTTAAAGCTCACATTTAAGCCAGCGCCCGCGCAGCAGCACGGCCTTGAGGTTGAGCTCCTTATCAACAAGCAGCAGGGAGGCCTCTTTGCCAGGCTCAATGCTGCCCACAGTACCCAGCACTCCAATGGAGCGGGCCGGGTTCCAGGAGGCGCAGCGCACTGCGGTCTCAAAGGGGATCTGCATCTTAGTCACTGCAGTTTTCATGCAGTCAAAAAGATTGGTGGCAGAGCCTGCAATGGTGCCGTTATCGAGCAGGGCCTTGCGGTCAGTCACGGTCACTCTCTGCCCACCCAATTGATAGACGCCGTTCTTCAGTCCGGTGGCCATCATTGAGTCGGAAATTAAGATCATGCGCTCCGGGCCGTAGAGCTTAAAGGCGCAGCGCACAGCCGCGGGGTGAATGTGAATGCCGTCGCAGATGATCTCAGCTTCGCACCAGGGGGCATCGGCACCGGCGGCAATGGGCCCGGGCTCACGGTGATGGAGTGAGGGCATGGCATTGTACAGATGGGTGATGTGGGTGGCACCGCTGTTGATGGCCTTACAGGCAAGTTCATAGCCCGCGCCGGTGTGGGCAATGGAGCAGAGCACTTCATCCTTCAAGGCGCGGATGGTATCGAGGGCGCCTTCAGTTTCCGGGGCAATGGCCATGAGCTTGATAAGCCCGTTTGCAGCCTGCTGGGCCTCCCGGAAAAACTCAGCTGAGGGCTTCAACACAAAGGCCGGGTTCTGCGCGCCCACCTTTTGATGGGAGACAAAGGGCCCTTCCATATTGATGCCCACTAAATTGGCCTCATGCTCACCTGCCTTAAAGGCGGCGGCATTGGCGCAGGCCTTTAAAATGTCCTCTCTGCCCATGGTCATGGAGGCCGGGCAGATGGAGGTCACACCAACTGAGGCCTCATAGCTTGCAATGGTGTGCAGAGCCTCAGGGGTGCCGTCCATGAAGTCCGCGCCGTCAGCGCCGTGAAAGTGGATGTCCACAAGGCCCGGGATGGCATACAGGCCTTTGGCGTCCACCACCTCGCCTGAACTTTCAGAGGGTGTGGTGAACTTGTCACCTTCAACACCGATGGCCCCTTGATGAAAGGTGAAATCTGTGCCGTAGATTTGAGCGTTTACAATCTGCATATTTTTACCTCCAAAGCTCAATCAGCTTTGCTATTCCTGCAGCCTGGCTATTTGACCAGGGACAGTGCAGCTTCATCGGCCACTAAGTAGACCTCCTGATGGAGCTGCAGCACCGAGGCCGGAACTTCCGGGGTCACCGGCCCGAAGAAGGCATCGTGCACAGCCTGGGCCTTGTCCTCGCCGGAGGCAATGAGCACAATGCGGCGGGCGTGCATGATGGACTGAATGCCCATGGTATAGGCCTGGCGGGGCACATCGTCAGCTGAGGCAAAGAAGCGCTTGTTGGCCTCGATGGTGCTCTCAGTTAAATCCACGCAGTGGGTCAGGCGCTCAAAGGCAGAGCCCGGCTCATTAAAGCCGATGTGGCCGTTGCGGCCGATGCCCAAAAGCTGCAGATCGATGCCGCCTAAGCTTTCGATTACCTTTTCATAGCGGGCACATTCGGCGGCTGCATCCGGGTTTTTGCCGTTGGGCAGATTGATGTTCTCAGGCTTGATGTTGATGTGGTCAAAGAAGTTGTGGTGCATGAAGTAGACATAGCTCTGATCGCTTTCAATGCCTAAACCGCGGTATTCATCGAGGTTTACGCTCTTGACTTCGGAAAAGTCGAGATCGCCCTTGTTGTACCATTCAATCAGCTGCTTGTAGGTGCCAATCGGGGAGGAGCCGGTGGCCAGGCCGAGCACGCAGTTGGGCTTGATGATCACCTGCGCGGAAATGATGTTGGCAGCCTTGCGGCTTAATTCCTGATAGTTCTTAGCACGATAAATACGCATGACTAACTCCTGTAGCTTTTATGCCTTGTAGATATTTTTGGTAAAACCCTGGCGCTGTCTGAGATTATAGAGCGCCCCCAGCATGCCTGCATCATTTTTGAGCAGGGCAAATGCAATTTGTGTGGCCTGTGCCACAATCGGCCGGATCTTGCGCGACAGTGAGGCCTCAATCAGCGGGCGCAGGTAAGCTGAGCGCGCCATGATGCCGCCGCCTAAGATCACCATCTGCGGATTTTGCACGCTGATGATGTTGGCGATGCCGTCGGTGAGCGGCTCAATGAGCTCATTGATGGCCTGCACCGCCAGCGCATCACCCTTTTCTGCCAGATCAAAGATCACCTTTCCGTTGACCGCATGCAGATCCCGGCCTGACTTTTGTGCAAAATTCCTGACCAGGGCCGTGGTGGTGGCCTGCTGATGCAAAGTTCCGCCCGGGATGCGCATATAGGCAATTTCACCTGCCGAGTGCGAGGCTCCCGATACCAGTCTGCCCTCGCAGATCATGGCCCCGCCGATGGAAGTGCCGACGGTAAGGCAGAACACTGAGTGCAGTCCGCGCCCGGCGCCCTGCCAGAGCTCACCCAGGGCAGCGCAGTTGACGTCGTTTTCCACCTCGCAGACAAGGCCGCATTCTTTTAGCAGCAGTGCTTTGAAGTTGACCCCGGTGTAATCGGGGATGGCATCGGGCAGGGCGTAGACAATCTGCCCGCTGTGCGGATCGACCATGCCGGCGGTCGAGATGGCGCAGCAGCGCAGCGGGCCGTGCGTCTGCTGCAGTTCCTTACAGATCTGCAAAACCTTGCGGACAATGCCGGGGCCGCCGTGCTCCTGGGCCTCAGTGGGGATTTCGTGTTTTTCCACGAAACTGCCTTCAAAGTCAGTCAGGCCGTACTTGATGGCGGTGCCGCCGATGTCAATTAAGATGCAGTGCTCAGTGTGGCTCATATGCTTGAAACCTGCTTTATCAATAAATTAAAAACCTTTAATCAATTTGCCTTAACTCAAGCGCTTTGAGAGCGAAAAGCGCTTGAGTTAAGAAGCAGGCGGGCCTGCGCCTGCCTGCTTTGGATGCTGTAAACAGCATGGATGCTAAATCTGTTTTGCTTTTTGGCAGCTTTTACTGCTCCTTTACCCTGGCTGTCCAGAAGGTAGAGCCCTCAGGGGCGGTAAACTCCCTGCCGGTGGCTGCCTTCTGCACCCAGGAGACCAGAAGTCCCACCAGGGTGGTGATGATAATGGTGATGATGGCATAGGCCCAGAAATTGATGCTCGGGATGCAGTACTTGCAGTAGAGTACAGCAAGCATCGAGACCACAAAGCCGATAAAGGCGCCGGCTGCAGTGGTGTGGCGGGTAAAAGCGCCCATCACGAAGATGCCGGCCAGTGCGCCAAGGGCCAGGCCCAGGAAGGAGTTGAAGAGCTCATAGGCGGACTTGACGTCAGAGCGGGCCAGCCACATCGCCACCACGATGGCGAAGATGCCGATGCCTAATGACACATACTGGGCGATCTTGGTCTGGCGCTTGTGATCCATGTCCGGGGTAATCAGGGACTGAATGTCCAGCACCCAGGAGGTGGCCACAGAGTTGATGCCGGTGGACAGGGTGGACTGCGCAGCGGCGTACAGGGCGGCCAGCAGAATGCCGGTCACACCCATCGGCAGCTGATAGGTCATGAAGTAGGCAAACACCAGGTCGCGGCGGTCAACGATGTCCGGAGCAATAAGCTCAGGGTTCTGGGTGTAAAAGAGGTACAGACACGTACCCACTAAGTAGAACACTGAGGCGGCAAAGATGGAGAGCACACCGTTGCCGATGGTCATCTTGTTGAGCTTTTTGACATCAGTGGTGGTGGTAAAACGCTGCACCACGTCCTGTGAGGACACATAGGAGCAGAAGGTGGTAAAGCCGCCGCCAATTAAGGTCAGGAGCACGGAGGTACCGAGCATGTTTGACCAGTCAAACCACTTCTCGCTGTCCATCAGAAAACGGCCGTCGGTGGTGAGTGAGCGGGTGACGTCGCTGACGCCGCCGTCCAGGGAGTAAATGAGATAGAACAGGGTCAGGGTAATGCCGCCGATTAAGATCACGCCCTGAATGAAGTCAGTCCAGAGCACGGCCTTGAGGCCGCCGGTGTAGGAGTAAATAATGGCGATGACGCCCATGGCGATGATGAGCACATCCACACTGATGTCAGTGAGGTAGGCAAGAGCCAGGCAGGGCAGGTACATCACGATGGACATGCGCCCTAACTGGAAAATCACGAACATCAGGGCGCCAAGCACGCGCAGTGCGCGTGAGCCGTAGCGCAGCTCCAGATAGTGATAAGCGGTGTCGATGCCGAGCTTGGCATAGACCGGCAGGAAGAACTTGATGGTCAGCGGAATGGCGATGATCATGCCGATCTGCGCAAACCACAGCATCCAGGAGCCGGCATAGGAGTTGCCGGCCAGGGCCAGAAATGAAATGGGCGAGAGCAGGGTGGCGAAAATTGACACGCAGGTCACCCACCAGGGCACAGAGCCGTCTCCCTTGAAGAACTCTTTGCCCTGCATCTCCTTTTTGGAGAAGTACAGACCGGCTGCCAGCACCGCCAGCATGTAGACCACCAAAATGGTGTTATCAAGCCAGGTAAAGCCCTGTAATTGTGTGTAATCCATGTTCTCTAAAGCCTTATAATTAGGTTGGTTGAGTTTCCCGCCTTAAGGGGGCGGGAGCTTTCTGCGGGCCCCGGCACAGCCATGCCGGAGCCTCTTTTTTAACTGCACATCAAGCTGCAGCCCTGCAGCCTTTGGCAGATGCCGCCATTACTTGAAGTATTTGGCGTAAATTTCTTTGGCGCGTGCAATCTGCTCCGGGGTGAACTCACCCATGGGCTTGCGGCACACACCAGCCTCGACGCCGGCTTCCTGCAGGCAGATCTTCAAGGTGCCGTACAGGCCGTTTGCGAGCACATCAGAGATGAAATCATTGGTGACGTGCTGAATGGCGCGGGCCTCCTCGATGCGGCCTGCCTTGGCAAGCTCAAAGATCTGGCGGGCACGCTGGCCGTTGACATTGAAGGTCGAGCCGATGGCGCCGTCGACGTTGAGCACGGCAGCAGAGAGCATCATTTCATCAAAGCCTGCAAAGATTAAGTGCTCAGGGTAGGCCTTGCGCAGACGCTCCAGGAGATAGAAGTCAGCTGCAGTGAACTTCACGCCGCAGATCTTCTGGTTTTCAAAGAGCTCGCCAAACTGCTCGACGTTGATGTTCACGCCGGTGAGGAAGGGAATGGAGTACACGATCATGCGCAGATCACCGGCGGCAATGATGGTGTTGTAGTAATCCTTGATCTCCTTGAAGGAAAACTTGTAATAGAACGGGGTCACGGCTGACATGGCGTCGTAGCCCAGATCGGTGACGAAACGGGCCAGCTCGCAGCTCTCCTTGATGTTCAGGGAGCCCACCTGGCCGATAAGGGCAATCTCGTCTTTGGCCTCGTCTTTTACGATCTCAAAAATGCGCTTTTTCTCATCGGTGCCCAACAGGAAGTTCTCACCGGTGGAGCCGCCCACATAGAGGCCGTCGACCTTGTTTACCTCAATGTTATAGCGCACGAGCTGGCGCACGCCCTTTTCATTGATATTGCCGTCCTGGTCAAAGGAGGTTAATAAAGCAGAGTAAATGCCTTTAAGTTCACGGGTAGATGACATTGTGATGTTCTCCATAGTCAAAAATTAGGGTTGAGGCAGAGCCTGAATAAACCATGAGCCGATAACCTGCGGGCGGGTGATGGCAGAGCCCACGATGGCCCCGAAGGCACCGACTTCAAAGCAGCGCTTTAAATCATTGGGGGTGTTGATGCGCCCCTCGGCAAAGACCGGGATGGAAAGTTTGCCGGCCAGGCGGGCGACCAGACCCAGATCCGGGCCCTTGAGTTTGGGGCTGTAGGGGGTATAGCCTGAAAGCGTGGTGGAGATGGCATCAAAGCCAATCTTTTCTGCATTCTCGCCTTCGGCATCATTGGAGATGTCAGCAAGCGCCAGGCGTCCGGCGGCGTGAATCTGAGCTACCAGATCCTCAAGCTTCTCCCCTTTGGGGCGCTCACGCAAAGTGGCGTCCAGGGCAATGATCTCACTGCCGCAGTCAATTAACTCCTGCACTTCCTTTGCGGTGGCGGTAATGTAGATCTCACTGTCCGGGTAATTGCGCTTGATAAGGCCGATAACCGGCAGGCCGGTCACTTCCTTGATCTCCACAATATCCGGCACGGACTGGCAGCGGATGGCCACTGCGCCCACCTGCTTTGCCGCCAGGGCCATGCGGCCCATGATAAAGGGGCTGTGCAGCGGTTCGTCAGGCAGAGCCTGGCAGGAGATAATTAATTTGTTTTTAAATTCATCCAATAACATTTTGTGCTTTCCATGTTTGCCGCAGGGCCTGCCTTTGTGGGGCGGGCACGCTGCGCGCTGTTTTTATAAAAATCTGTTAAAGCTTTATTTACTTTCTGCAGCTTTTTTCCTTTAATTTTGCTTTTGCCTGCGCCTGCGCATTAATCCTCAGTGCACAGCACCCGGCCGTCTTTAAGGCACAGGCGCACGATGGCATCGCTGCCCGAGCCGTCTGCAAGCTCGCCGCCGATAAGCCACAGCTCATTCCCGCGGCTTATAGACAGGCCGTAGGCTGCGCCGTAAGGAAGCTGACCTGCCTGCTGCCATCTGCCGTCCGTGAGGGCGTAGATCTCCTGGCGGTAAGTCTTGACAAGTCCCTGATGGGCAAAGAGTTTTCCTTCCCCGTAAGCTTTGGTGGAGCCCGGGAAGTTGGCGCCGCCTGCGCACAACAGCACTTCCCCGCAGGCTCCGGCAAAAGCACCGGCCACACCTTCCTGCAGGGCATCACCCTCAGGGCAGGGCAGATCGGGCAGCGCTTCAAAACTGACCTCACTGCCTGTCTGCTTTATGGCCAGGGTGCAGGCCGAGCGCAGGCCGGGCTTTTTCTCGCCGCCAATGAGTACGGCACTGCCATTGATCGCGGCAAAGGCTGCACCGGCTCTGCCCCCACAGGGCAGGGTTCCGGCCATACCCCAGGCATTGTGCTCAGGGTTGTAGGTCAGAACGCCCGCATTAAAGCAGTAGTCTTCCACCCGCTTGCCGGTGTAGGCTGCCGAGATCGCAGCCTTCATTGCTGCATCATCCCCGGCTGCGGCCATGTCCTCAAAAAAGCCGTCGAAAATGGCCTTGTTGACCGAGCCGGTGATTAAAGCGGTTTTGCCATCGAGGGTCAAGGCACTGTGACCGCACAGCCCAAAAGGAGCGCGGGTCATGCATTTTGACCAGTGATCGGCTTTGGGGTCATAGCACCATACATCGTTGAGCACGCCGGTAAGGCCGTTCTCCAGTTTGCCGCAGCCGCCGAAGATATAGATTTTGCCGTTTAAGGCTGCAGCCTGGGCCTGTTCGCGCAGGGGGCCTGAAAAGGGAGAGAGCGCTTCAAATACCGGCTCACCCAGAGTTAAATCGAGTTTGTACCAGGACGCACCGAGGCTGCCCAGGCCCAAATAAATCACGTCCTCCAAAAGGCAGCCGCAGCCGTACTTAAAGGCGTAGGGGAGCCTGGGTAAATAAGCGGCCGCGGCGCTGCTTGCGGCGGCGGCCGAAAGGGGATTTAATGACTTAATGCTGTTCACTGCTTCATGCCTCAGTTTTACTGTAATCTATTGAAGTAAAATTTCAGATGTAATTTTAAATTTGGAGTAAACTTTTACAAGCCGCATTTCACAAAATTGTGACGCAGATCTCACATATTTCTCAGTCTGCAGGTAAAACCACGGAAGATAAGCACTTTTTGAGCCGATGAAAACGCTGCTGCACCGCGCTGGAACAGGAAGCTGTGCCGTCAGAAAAACACTTTTTCTTGGAGCAAAATTTCAGAAATATCGTGTATTATTAGTTCTGAAGCAAGATAAAGCAAAGACGCGCAGATCGGAGCATTGAGGCTTACGATCAGGCCGAATTAGACATACAAACCATTAAAAATGAAGACCATAGCCAAAACTTACAACGGCAAGATCTTAGCCGTTTTGACTGAAGTTAAGCAGACGCTGCCCAACGCGCTGCGCCGCCTGTCTGAATACATTCTGAACAACACCGATGCGGTGGTAAAGCACAACTTATCTGATCTCGCTGATGCCGCGCATGTGGGTGAGGCCACCGTGGTGCGCCTGGTTAAACAGCTGGGCTTTGAGAGCTTTCAGGATTTTAAGATTGAGCTCACCCTGGAGCTGACCAAACAGCATGAGCGCTCGGAGGCTGAGGACAGCCTGGTGGAGCTCGATATTGAAGAGCAGGATGATCCCAAGCTTTTGTCCAAGAAGATCAAGGCCTATGTGTGCAGCGCCCTGGACGAGAACATCGAGTTTGTCAATGAGCGCGTGCTGCACTCAGTGGTCAGCGCCATGCTGCAGGCTGACCGCACCTTGTGCTTTGGCATGGGCAACTCCGGCCTCTCGGCTGAATACCTCAAGAACAAATGCGCCCGCATCGGCCTGAACGCCGCCTATGATGCCAGCACTCATTACATGTATACCGCCGCCGCCCTGTTAAAGCCAGGTGACGTAGCCATCGCCATCTCACAGCAGGGGCAGGGCTATGAGGTCAACAAGATCATGAAGATCGCCAAGCAGGCCGGCGCCACCTGCGTGTGCATCACCCATCATCCCTCCTCGCCGCTGGCCAAGATGTCAGATTACGTGCTCTTTAACGGCAATAAGGAAAC
>JADINH010000063.1 GCA_017694225.1 Candidatus Avisuccinivibrio stercorigallinarum | reverse complement strand
CTGCGCTATAATCTCAAGACATCAGGTTGACCAAAAAATTAAAAAAATTCTTGTATGAAGAAGTTACAGCTATTTAGTGCCGCTGCGGCTGCCGCCCTGTGCGGTTTTAACGCCCAGGCCGCCACCGTTTATGCAGACGAGGACACCTCCTTTGAGATCTTCGGCAGGGCCCAGGCTCTGCTCTTGTCACAGCATGCCTCGCAGCCCGATCGCGTCTACACCAACACCGGTGAGGACAATTCCTTAGTGTCCACCTTCAGGCTGGGCCTGGCCGGCCGCACCCGCTTAGGTGACGGGGTTGACGGTTTGATGATGGTCGAATGGGATATGCCCGACGGCACAGTGGAAGAGACCGACACCCGCTATATGTTCGTGGGCATTGATGCCTATCAGTACGGCACCCTGCTCTTTGGCAAGGGCGACAGCGCCTATTATGCCGTGGCTGGTGCCACCGATATTTACAGCTATCTGGACAGCAGGGCCAATGACTATTACGCCATGGGAGATACGCTGCCCGGGCAGATCATGTACCGCCTGGCAGCCTTAAGTTACGATCTCAGATTGTCCTTCCAGTCATCGTCCTCGCATATCAACGGTACGCCTTTTACGGTGAAAAACGGTGCTGCAGCCTCCCTGTCATCCCAGATCTTCAAGGACGTGACCATAGCCTATGGTATTTCCTACAGCGATCTGACCTATGACAGCGCCGATGCCTCAGCTGACATGCAAAATTACTTTGTACCGATTTTTGCCAACGACCGCGGCCTGAGCACAGACGATGCCCGTGAGTATGTCGCCTCGCACAAGCCCGGCCACAAATACGATTACGGTTTTGCCGTAAGCTACGGCGTATTAGGCTCCGGCCCCTATGCGGCTTTTGTGTTCACCGGCACGGATTATGAATACCTGGAGCATCAGCTTTACACCTATGAATGCGCGCTTAATTACACCTTCACGAACGGCTGGGGCGTCAACGGCGGAGTGGAGCTGCAGCATTATGATGATTTCTTTGTCACCGCTGATCTGAAGATCGGCCTGTACTACCGCCCGAGTGCCGCCTTTAAGATCTTTGCCGAAAGCCAGATGGATCTCGGGGCCGAGCCTGAAAAATTCTACGGCTCCTCCCTGCCCTACGGCTTTGGCGAAGATAAATTTGTGCTCGGTGCTGAATTTGACTTCTAGTTTAGTTAGAATGTGTTGAGTTTGAGAACAAACACTGTTGAGGATTAGGAATTATTTAAAATGAAATTAAAAGCTCTGATGGCTGGTGCTGCAGCTGGTGCTGCCATGCTGTGTTCCTCTGCCTTTGCTGCAGAGTTCATTGTGCCGCCTTTTTACAGCCTGGAAGTTGTAGACGGCGAGACCTCTGATTTTAATTACGACAAAGATACCCGTACCCTGAATTTGGAGCCGGGCCGTCATCAGATCGTGGTGCTCTTTGAAGGCACCTTCGGCACCTCCAAGGAAGCCAAGCTGGTGCAGGCTGCCAACCCGATCGTGGTTGAGATCATGAATATGCCTGCTGATGCCTCCTACACCTTTGATTATGCAGAGCCGCGTTCATTAAACGGTGCCGAGCAGTACGCCCGCACCCAGAAGGTTACCCTGACCAACAAGGACGGCGCTCCGCTGCAGCAGGCTCAGGCTTACTACTACATCCTGGCAGCTGAGTCCGGCTTCTCCATCCTGCGTGGCTACCGCCAGGATCTGATGTCCTTAAACCGCCTCTATTCACCCAATTATGTGGAAGGCCGCAACCGCACCATGGGCATGACCTCCTACGGCGCTCCGATCATTACCTCGGATTCTGCTGCCAACGTGCTCAATTCAAATGCCCAGGCCTCGAACATCACCATGGCCGCCCCGCTGACCTCGAGTGCTCAGGAGTCAAACCTTGCCACCTCCTCCACTTCAGGCGGTGCCGTGCAGGGCCCGTCTCCTGAACTGCGCAATCTCATCATCATGTATGAGAATTTAGACAGTGAGACCAAGCTGCAGTTTGTGAAGTATGTGATGTCGCACTAATCACTAATAAAGCATTAAAACGTCTGCCAAAACCAACCATCCCAAATTGGAAGACTAAACCCAAGGACAGATCCCGCCGCCGGCGGGATTTGTTCTTACAGCGAAATGATAAAAAAGCCCGCGCAGCAAATTTCAGTATGCGGCGCTTAATATCCGCACTTAGATGCGTAAAGGCCAGCCTGAGCTGACCTCTACTTTAAATCTTAATATCAACGTAGCGGCTAATAATCGTCCATACCGCTGCCGATGACCGGCCCGTCCGGAGTGGCATAACCGCCCATACCATTACTGATCACCGGCCCGCTGGGCGTAGCATAACCACCCATACCGTCGCTGATCGCCGGGCCGTCAGGTGTAATATAGCCGCCCATCCCGTCACTGATCACAGGACCGTCAGGAGTGGTATATCCTCCCATACCGTCGCTTATGGCATAACCGTCAGCCATAACCGGCAGAGCAAAAGCAGCAGTCAGAACAGCTGCCAAAATATAAACTTTGTTTTTCATCGCTGTATTCCTCAAAAACGCTGACATTTGCATTTATGAGCAAATTTCTCCACCCATAAATTCATACAAAATAATTTTAGCACTTAAAAGACACAGCGGTTCATTTACTGCGACTAACCATGCAGGGCATCGTAAATTTTCTGCGCCAGATCGCGGCTGATCCCCGGCACCTTGGCAAGCTCGTCCACGCCCGCGCGCATCACTTCCTGGCGCCCGCCCAAATGCTTTAACAGGGCCTGGCGGCGCTTGGGCCCTACACCCTCGATGTTCTCAAGGGCCGAAGCTGTTCTGGCTTTCTGGCGGCGGCCGCGGTGGCCGGTGATGGCAAAGCGGTGGGACTCATCGCGGATATGCAAAATAAGCTGCAGCGCCGGATCTGACAGGCTTAAATGATATTCCTCATGGGTATAGCCGGTAATGAGGGTCTCCAGGCCCTCTTTGCGCCCCTCGCCCTTGGCCACAGCCACGAGCAGCGGGCAGGGAATACCGGCTGCCTTGTAGGCATCACCGATCACTTCCTCTGCCTGCGCCAGCTGTCCTCTGCCGCCGTCAATAAAGACGATATCCGGACGCTCGCCGGAGGCCGGGTCACGGAAACGGCGGCTTAACACCTGATGCATGGCTGCAAAGTCATCACCCGGAGTGATGCCCTCGATGTTGTAGCGGCGGTAGCGGGAGTTCTCCGGGCCATCGCGCCCGAAGACCACACAGGAGGCCACGGTAAGCTCGCCCTGGGTATGGGAGATATCAAAGCACTCCATGCGCTGCACGTTTTTGATCTTGAGGATCTCCTCAAGCTGATCGATGCGCATCTTGGCCGTGGAGCTGGAGGCCAGCTTCGAATTTAAACCCGCCTTGGCGTTGTCGTTGGCCAGGCGCAGATATTTGGCCCGGTCGCCTATGACCTTAAAGGAGAACTTAACCTCACGCCCGCAGATTTTGTACACCGCAGCTTCAATCACCGGGGCATCCTCGATTTCCTCATCGAGCACGATCTCCTTGGGAAAGAGCATGGCGCGGCTGTCATTTAAGTAAAACTGCATCAAAAATGAGGACAAAAGCTCGGCAGCGCTGCCGTCAGCAGGCAGTTTGGGAAAGTATGAGCGCGTGCCCAAAATACGCCCGCGGCGGATGAAGAGCACATGCACGCAGGCAAGCCCTCCGGCAGCGGCCTGGCCTATCACATCAAGATCAAGATACTGCCCGGATGACACCGACTGCGATTCCTGCACCCGGCGCAGGGACAGCAGCTGATCGCGCACCTGTGCGGCCTCTTCAAACTCCAGGGCATCAGAATGCTTCTGCATGCGCTCGGTAAGCTCGTTGAGCAGTTCCTGATTGCGCCCGTTTAAGAACAGTTTTAACAGCTCCACCTGCTCCTGATAATGCTGCTCCTGCTTTTCTGTATAGGGTACGCAGGGCGCCAGGCACTTGCCAATCTGCGCCAAAAGGCAGGGGCGCGAGCGGTGCTCATAGACGTTCTTGGCGCACTGTCTTATCGGGAAGATCTTCTGCAAAATGCGCAGGCTTTCTTTGACTGCCGTGCTGTCCGGGAAGGGGCCGAAATACTCCCCGGCCGTGCGCTGCGGTCCGCGGTGAAAATAAAGCGCCGGATGTTTTTCCTTGGTGAGCAGGATATAGGGATAGGACTTGTCATCGCGCAGCAGAATGTTATAGCGCGGCTGATACTGCTTGATCAGATTGTTCTCTAAAATGAGCGCCTCAGTCTCCGAGAAGGTCACAGTAAACTCAATGTGCGCAATATGCGAGACCAGTGCCCGGGTTTTGCCCGTCACCTGCTTTAAAAAGTACTGCGACAGGCGCTTTTTGAGATCTTTGGCCTTGCCGACGTAAATCACCGTGCCCTTGTCATCGTACATGCGGTAAGAGCCCGGACGATTGGGGACAGTCTTTAAAAACTCATGGGGATCAAAGGCGGCGCCTTCAGGTGCGGCGGTATTGGTCTGCGCCTTCACGTTCTCAGGCAGTGAGGTCAGATCCTCACTGTGCTCAGCGCTGATCACGGTCTTAAGCCGCGGCTCTGTCCGGCTCTTTCTGCCCCGGCCGGCAGCTTCCTTTTGAGCTGCAGCTGCAGCACTGCCGCCTGCCTCAGCGCCGGCGCCTGAGTTTAAGATCTCGGCAATATCGTCTTCAATGCCGTCTGTAAAATCTGCAGGCTCTGCGTAAGCTGCCGTCTCGTCAGAAAAAGTGTCAGGCAGCTCATCTGCGGCGATAATTTCCTCAGCTTCAGCATCGCTATCAGCC
>JADINH010000062.1 GCA_017694225.1 Candidatus Avisuccinivibrio stercorigallinarum | reverse complement strand
CACCGAAGGCATCATTCCGCCGGGCGTTTTCAACGTGGTCACCGGCGCCGGCTCACGCTCGGGCAATTACATGCTGGAGCATCCGGGCTTTGACAAGCTGGCCTTTACCGGCTCCACGGCAGTGGGCCGCGACGTAGCTTTAGCTGCAGCCAGGAGGCTTATCCCGTCCACCCTGGAACTTGGCGGCAAGTCGGCCAACATTTTCTTTGATGACATGCGCATGGAGCAGGCTTTAGACGGTGCGCAGCTTGGCATCCTGTTCAATCAGGGCCAGGTCTGCTGCGCAGGTTCCCGCATCCTGGTGCAGGAGGGCATCTACGACGAGTTCATCTCCGAGCTCATTAAGCGCTTTAATGCTGTCAAGGTCGGCCTGCCGTGGGCTGAAGGCACCATGATGGGCTCACAGATCAACGAAGGCCAGTTAAACAAGATCCTGGGCTATGTGCAAAAGGGTGTTGATGAAGGTGCACAGGTGCTCTGCGGCGGCAAACGCCTGACTGAAGGTGATCTCGCCCATGGCGCCTTCATGGGGCCGACCCTGCTTGGCAATGTACAGAACAAGATGTGCGTGGCGCAGGAGGAGATCTTCGGGCCGGTGGCTGCGGTCATCAAGTTCAAGACCGAGGAAGAGGCAGTGGCCATCGCCAATGACAGCATCTACGGCCTGGGCGGCGGTGTGTGGACTACTGACATCAACCGCGCCATGCGCGTGGCCATGGGAGTGCGCACTGGCAGAATGTGGGTCAACACCTACAATCAGATCCCGGAGGGCTCACCTTTTGGCGGTTACAAGGAATCCGGCATCGGCCGTGAGACGCACAAGATGATCTTGGAGCACTACACGCAGTGCAAGAACATTGTGATTAATCTGTCCGAGGCTCCGTCAGGCTTCTATTAAACAGCGCACGTAAAACTGTAAAAGAGGGAGGCTGCGGCCTCCTTTCTTTTGCTCAACTACAGTTTCTACCGCCACAGAGATTTCCTTACCAGAGAGCAGCAGCGCCTGCCTCAAGCGGAACTTTTGGCGGGTGCAGGCACAAAAAAGGAGACCTCTGCGGCCTCCACAACATGTCTCAACAAAGAAAATTCTGTTTATGGATCTCAGTTTTAAGCGCTGAGCTTAGATGCCGAGCTTGTCCTTGAACTGCTGCTTCATCTGAGCATACTCTTCATCAGATAAGATCACTTCATCCAGGCCCTGATCCCAGAAGAAGTGGCCCCACTGCAGCTGATCCTTATACTTCGGCACAATGTGCATATGAACGTGCGGGACGCCGTCACCGAAGATGCCGTAGTTGATCTTGTCCGGATGATAGAGCTCAGCTACAGCCTTGCTGACCTTGGCAACATCGGCAAAGAAGCCGTTGCGCTCTTCTTCAGTCATTTCATAGACTTCTTGACGGTGAGTATTTAAAGCCAGCACCACGCGGCCCTTGTGATTCTGATTCTTCAGAATGAACAGGGTGGAATACTTGAGAGAACCGACTTCGATTAAAATGCTCTGTCTCTTCTCGTTCTGTGCATCGCAATACATGCAGCTCATGTTTAAATCTCCTAAAAACTAAAGATGGGCCCATTCTATTTGATCTGATGACTTGATGATGTGACCAGCTTGGCACTTTTAGAACAAAGTCAAAAACTGAGGCCGAAAAATCCGGCTATAATCATTTCTGTTGTTTTTGTGAGGAGACGAACCTTCATGCGCTTTACCGTAAAGCTTGATACCGAGCACGATGTAGTGCCCGAAAGTTTCACCCAATCCGGCATGACCTTAGCCCGCATTGACAGTGCGCCTTTTGCGCTGCTGTCGCTTACCGTGGCAGACGAGCACAATTTAAACCGCCCCGAGCAGTTCAAGCAGCAGGCCTTCAACATCTTCTATGAGACTTTATTTGTCTGCAATCAGGTCTTTTTGCATTTGATTGACAATTATGCCGATGCCATCTTAAATGACAACGACAATGCCGCCTTGAAGAGTCAGCTGCTGTCAAAGGAGATCAACTTTGAAGATCCGCTGGTCAAGGGCCTTTTGTGCACCATCAATGAAAACCTCAACGAAGGCTATGCCACCTTCAAGCAGGATCTGCAGGCGCTTGCACGCACCATGCAGCTTACTGCCGTGTTCAACGAAGATGACAACACGCTGCACACCGCCTTCTTTGATCATTTAATTGCCGAGCTCTACGTGCGCATGGATTTAGTGTAAGCAGCCCTGTGCTGACTAAGGATTTGTATGTCTATTGAAAAGGTAAAGGAATATTTCAAAAGCGTGGGGCAGGATCACCGCGTGATGGAGCTGACCTCCTCAAGCGCCACCGTGGAACTGGCCGCCCGCGCGCTGAACACCGCACCAGCCCGCATTGCCAAGACTTTGTCTTTCAAGCGACCGGACGGCGGGGCGCTGCTGATTGTGGCCGCCGGTGATGCGCGCATTGAAAACCGCAAGTTCAAGGCGCTGTTTCACACCAAGGCAGTGATGCTGACCCCGCAGGAGGCCGCAGATTTGGTAGGCCACGCGGTGGGCGGCGTCTGCCCATTTGCGGTCAATGAGGGCGTGGACATCTATCTTGATATCTCCTTAAAGCGCTTTGAGACCATCTTCCCGGCCTGCGGCTCAAGCAACAGCGCGATTGAACTCACACCAGAGGAGCTTGAGCTCTACACCAACAATCAGGGCTGGGTGGACGTGTGCAAGAACTGGCAGGACACTCAAATC
>JADINH010000061.1 GCA_017694225.1 Candidatus Avisuccinivibrio stercorigallinarum | reverse complement strand
CCTCTAAATAGTTGAGCACGGTATCCAGGGCCGCCTTGTCAAGCTCGCTTTCTTCATCCACGCGCTGCAGCTCCTGCAGGGTGTGCAGGAAATCCAAAATGTGCGGATCTTTGACCTTGATAAAAAGGCTGCCGTCACTGCTTTTTTCAAGGCGCAGGGACAGGCCCAGGGTCAGACCGTAGCACAGCTGTGACAGCGCAGTGAGCAGGGCGCTCTCATCTGAGGGCAGAATGACAGACAGTTCATCTTTGTTAAAGCCCGCTTTGGCATCAAGGGCAAGTTCCGTCACTAAGGCCGAAAGCGTGCCGGGCAGCGGCTGGCCGTCATTTAAGACCTGCGCGCACAAAGTGCGCAGCTTGCGGTCCTCCGGGGAGAGCGCGCGGGCGGTTAAGCCTAAAATAAGACCCTGCCATACGGCCGGGCTGTCATCGCACTGCAGAGCTTTGAATTTGTTTTCAATATCGTGGAAACGCTGATTGTTGATTTGCATAAAGTGAAAGAAAATTGATCGCAATGGAATAAAACATTATATAATTCTCGCACTTTTTTCTATTCGATTAAAGAGAGCTCTTTTACTATGCATCCCATGCTGAATATTGCAGTACGCGCTGCCCGTACCGCAGGCAATCTGATTGCCCGCAATTTAGGCCGCCAGGATCAGTTCACCGTTGAAGAGAAGAAGGTTGACGATCTGGTAACCACTATCGACAAAGAGTGCGAGAGCACCATTGTCGCCATTCTGCGCAAGGCCTACCGCGATCATGCCGTTTTAGGCGAAGAGAGCGGCCTGGTCGGTGACGCTGATTCAGAGTACCGCTGGATCATTGATCCCATCGACGGCACCACCAATTTCGTGCAGGGCATTCCGCACTGTGCTGTTTCCATCGCTCTGCAGTACCGCGGCCGCTGTGAAGTCGGCGTGGTCTTTGATCCGATGGTCAATGAGATGTTTACTGCAGCCCGCGGTGAAGGCGCAGCCTTAAACGGCAGCCGCATCCGCGTAAGCAAGCGCCCGGGGCTGTCCGGCAGCATCATTCATACCGCTCCTCCGGTACGCTACCGCGAGAAGATGGACGCTTACATGACCGTGTTCCGCCGCCTCGTGGACAATACTGCTGATATCAGACGCTCCGGCTGTGCCTCCCTTGACATGGCCTATGCCGCCTGCGGCCGCTGCGACGGTTATTTGGAGCTGGGCTTAAAGCCCTGGGATTATGCAGCAGGCGAGCTGCTGGTGCGTGAGGCCGGCGGCATCGTGACTGACTTTGCAGGTGATATTTCCAATTATCAGAAAACCGGCAATATTCTGTGCGGTTCTCCTGCCATCGTCAAGGGTCTGCTCACTGAAGTGACCAAGCCCGCTGAGCTGCCTGCCATCTTAAAGTAAGCTTAAGAGTAAGTCAGTTAGTCAGCAAGACAGACAGCATTTAGTTTGTGCCGCAGGCCGGACTCCGTTAAAGGAGCTCCGGCCTGCGGCGTTTTTGGTCAGTGGTTGTTATCGTCAGGCGCAGCGCTGATAGAGCGGGCCGAGCGTCGGAGTTTTGCTGCCGAAGATCTCCTTTACCTGCGCGATAAAGACTTCCGCGGCGGCCACCGAATCGGCAAAGGCATTGTGGCAGACGTAGGGCGGGAAGCCGCGGCGCTCGCGGATGGCAGCAAGGCGCAGATCTTCCGTGCGCCCTGAATGGCTTAACAGTGATTTTTCCAGCAGCAGGGTGTCAAGGAAGATAAGCGGCAGCCTGAAATTGGGCTTGAGACCAAGCAGTTTTAGAATAAAGCTGCGCTCAATCACTGCGGCATGGCAGATCACGATGCGCCCGGCGAGCTTGTTAAGAAGTTCAGTCAGGGCCTGCTGCGGGGAGATGCCGGCGTAAAGCTCCTCGGGGGTGATTTGATTGATGACCGCGCTGCTGTTTTTGACCTTGTCGCCTGCTTTGAGGTAGCAGTGAAAGCCGGAGGCAAAGTCTATCTGCGCGCCGCGCATCAGCACTCCGCCCATCGATAAAATATAATCCTGCGCAAAATCAAGCCCGGTGGTCTCAAAGTCAATCGAGGCAAATTCAAGCTCGCGCAGGGGCGTGTCAGCGCCCGGCAGTGCATGCTGATAGATAAGTTCAGCCCCTTTGGGCACGGTGCCGTGTTTTAAGGCTTTAAGCCTGGCGCGCTCCAGGGCCTGGATTTTGTCAAACAAGTGCAGTTCCATTATCTCTCTGCCTCCGGGGCTTAACCTGCAATGCCGCTTTTCATAAAGCGGAAGGAGGCGGCGCTCTGCTGCCTGCTGATGATGCGGAAGGCATCCTTTAAGTGATTGCGCTCAAACTGGCTTAACTCCTGCGGGGGCAGCAGGTTGGTAAGCTCAGCTCCGGCCTGCAGGGCCTTCTGTTGATGGGTAAAACGCACATCGTTTAAAAAGGTAAAGGCCTCGGAAAGTTCGCGGGCGGCCTCCTTATCAAGCATGCTGTCCTCCAGGCGCTGATAGGTGTTGACCGCCATGGAGCGCTGTTGCAGCGCATAGATGCGGGCCAGCTCAATAATGAGGTTGACGCCCTGATTTTTGATGTTAAGCGCCGGGCGGTTCTGGCCGTCGCGGGTGAGCACAAACTGCCGGAACATGCCAAGAGGCGGGCTGACTGCCAGCGAATTGTGCGTGAGCATAGCAAGAAAGCGGCTGTTTTCAGCGGCGGCATTGATGTAATGCTGCTTTAACTTGGTGATTAAAAATTCATCGCCGTAGACGCAGCGGATATCAAGAAAGACGGAAATGTCGAGCAGAGCCTTGGGATCGGGCTCTGCCATCCACTGGTCGTAAGTGGCCTGCCATTTGTCATAGCTCTGGCACCAGGCATCATTGCAGGCCATGTAATTGCCCGAGCACCAGGTGTAGCCGCAGTCATCAAGCGCCTTGCACACAAAGTGCGCGTATTCCTGAAAGTACTGCCGCTCTTTTTGCGTGATTTCCCGCTCATAGATGATGGCATTGTCCTGATCGGACAGAAACTGCACTTCAGAGCGCGCCAGCGAGCCTGCGGCAAAGAAGGCAAAGGAGCAGGGCGGCTCGCCGAATTTTTCATCGGCCAGCTTGCAGATCTGTTTGATAAAGCTGTCAGCAATGCGGCTTAATACGCGCTGAATGGTGCGCGGCTGCACCTTAAGCTGCACCAGGGTAATAAAGATCTGCACTTTTTGGGCTGAGAGCTTTACCAGCTCACCAAGGCTCTGCTGCCTGCCGATGGCCTTTAACAGATAAAGCGCCTGCAGCAGAGAGTTTTGCAGCAGTTCGCGGGTATTGATGCAGCCTTCAATTTTGCCTGCGTTGACCACCGGCAGATTTTGAATATTGTGAAAGAGCATCAGCTCGAGCACCTGATAGATGGGCTTGCTGCTGTCAATCACCACCGGATCGGCGGTCATGATGGCGCTGACCGGGGTGGTATAGGGCAGACCCTGTGCCATGGCACGCAGGGTGAGATCGGATTTGGTGACCACACCCAGCAGGGTGTCACCGCGCATCACCATGGCAAGCTCGGCGTTTTGATCCCGAAGCGCCCGGGCGGTGTCCTGAATGGTAGTCTCCGGGGGCAGCAGGGCGCAGTCATGGCCGCAGACTGCACCGACGGGCTGCCTTAACTGTGAATTTAAGTAGCCGTCCCCCTCCTCCAGGTAGCGGTGCGAGCTTTGCAGGCGCACGTATTCCTTGTCATCAAAGTAGCGGCCCACATGCTCATTGCGGCTTTTGATAAATTCCAGAATCTGCTTTGAAATGAGATAAATCAGCGTATTTTCCAGAAAGCAGACCTTATAGTCGCTGCTGCCTTTTTTGTTGAGCTGTGTATAGCCAAAGCTGTCGCCGGTACCCAGGCGGGCACGCAGAGTGCCGTCCTTGTTGATCTGCTCGACTGCGCCGGTGCGGATCATGAACAGCCCCACGCCGGTTAAGGTGTCATCAACCAGCACATCATTTTTGGTGTAATAGGTGATTTTGACGGAGGCCGCCAGCGTATCCTGCTCTAAGGTGGAGAGCATGGAAAAGGGATAGGTGTGAGAAATGAAATCGTAAATGTTTGGTAGCAGTGAGTTGTCCATAAATAAAAAACGCCCCTTAATTTGACTGACCGATTGTAGCAAATTAAGGGGCTTTGTTCACTAAGGCGCTGCGGCCTTAGAGAAACAGGCAGTTTTTAAAACTGCAGCGGCTTGTGCGGGGCGCGGTGCGCGGGCTTTTCAGCCTCGATTTCCACCACTTCCACGGCAGCCTCAGTGTCATCCTCATCTTCAGCAGATTCCTCCGCAGCGGCGCTTTCTGCCTCTTCCTCTGCATCAGCTTCTGCTTCTTCCTCAGCTTCGATTTCGGCTTCAGCTTCGGCATCAGCTGCAAAATCATCAGCTTCATCGGCCGCATCAGCCTCGTCTGGCAATTCAGCGCTTGCAGCGTCCTCTGCCACCTCGACAGCTTCAGAGATCAGGGTCTCTGCCTCTGCAGCGGAAGTCTCCACCTCATCTTCAAGCTCGTCAGCCTCAGCAGCCTGTGCCTCTGCGCCGGGCGCAACTGCGGTATTGACCATGCCGGAGCTGTAGACCGTGCGGGCGGCGGCAAAGCCGGAGCCAAAGGTGCTGCGCTCAAAGTCATCACCCTCGTCAAAAGGACGGGCGTGATGGACGCCGCCGAAGCTTACCTGATAGACGCCGGGCTCAGAGATCTCATCGACCCCGTCTTTGACCTCAGCTGCGGCAAAGCCGCCGGCCTTGCTGCTGTGCTCAAAGGGGGCACCGGCCTCAGGATCACGGGCCTTTGTGGCAGCGCTGAAATCAAGCTGCACTTCAGGGCCCTCACCGCTGCCTTCCTCAGTGTACTGAATCTCAAGCGGCACAAAGGGCTTGGGGGCATTTAAGGCAGCCTCGCGGGCAGCCTGCTCCTCACGCTCTTTGGCAAAGGCAATGGCCTGGCTGCGGGCGATGGAGCGCGGGGCCTCACCGGTAAGCTCGTTCTGGTCAATTACCGGAGC
>JADINH010000060.1 GCA_017694225.1 Candidatus Avisuccinivibrio stercorigallinarum | reverse complement strand
GTATAGGAGCGGCCTTTAAAAATGAATAATCATACTGTACTGTAAGTTTACCCCATTCGGACTTTGATTTCCATTTTGAAGATTGCTCTGGTGCAGGAGCCTCAGGCCTGTCCGCGCTGGCGCTGAAAGCTGATAATCACATTAAGGACAAGCTTTTTAAGCTGGCAGACTGCCTGAAGCAGCAGGCACAGCTCAAAGTTCTGGCGGGAAAAAGGGAATAAACTGCAGGAAAACTGAGAGCCCGGTTTAAGGGCTCTCAACAGACCAGCCGGGCCAATTTGGGGAGGATGACGGGGCCGGTCTTAACTTAACAGCATTTAGTTTTAGACATTCTTTGAGGCAATCTTGAGCATATTGCCCTTGCTGCGCTCAGGCTTGAAGATAAGGTAGAGTACAGCGAGGATAATCACTACGCCCACCACAGTGCCGGCGCCAAAAGGCACCTGACCTGCAACAAAGCCGCCCACGTGGTAGATGACCAGAGCCAGCGCATAAGCCCACACCAGCATGTAGACGATGGCAAAGGCAAACATGCGGGAGCTGGCCAGCTGTCTCTTCATGGCACCAAGAGCTGCAATGCACGGGGTGGAGAAGAGGTTGAAGGCCAGGAAGGCCAGAGCTGCAGCAGAGGTGGTGAACTCACCGTGCAGGGCAGCGCCCAAGGTGGCGTCATCTTCAGCCACTTCACCAAGACCGAGCAGTACAGCCAGGGTGCCGACTACATTCTCCTTGGCCAGAAGACCGGTGAAGATAGCCACAGCACACTGCCAGGAAGCAAAGCCCAGCGGAATGAAGATGAAGGCGATGGCAGAACCGATGGCAGCTAACATGGAGTCGCCCACTTCAGTCATGCCAAAACCGTCAGCGGTGAAGTTGAAGCTTGACAAGAACCACACGATCACCACGGTGGAGAAGATGATGGTGCCTGCCTTGACCACGAAGGCTTTGCAGCGCACGTAGACGGAGTGCAGGATGTTCTTTAAGGTCGGCAGATGATAGTCAGGCAGCTCCAGCACGAAAGGAGAGACCTCTTCCTTAAAAGCGCTTTCCTTTTTGAGGATAAGGCCGGTCACCACGATGGAGGCAATGGCCAGCAGGTAAATGCCCGGGGCCACAAAGGTGCTCTCCGGGAAGAAGGCTGCGGCGATCATGGCGAGGATCGGCAGCTTGGCAGAGCACGGCACAAAGGTGGTGGTAATTAAGGTAATGCGTCTTTCATTGATGTTGTCAATCGAGCGTGAGGCCATCAGGGCAGGCACGCCGCAGCCCGAGGCAATCACCATCGGGATGAAGCAGCGGCCGGACAGGCCGAAGTGGCGGAAGATGCGGTCAAGCACAAAGGCCACGCGCATCATGTAACCGCACTGCTCTAAGAAGGCCAGAAGCAGGAAGAGCACAATCATCTGCGGCACGAAGCCGAGCACTGCACCCACACCGCCGATGATGCCGTCAATCACGAGGCCCGACAGCCATTCAGGCGCATTGGCGCTTTCAAGCAGTGATGCCGCCGCATTGGTGGCATATTCACCAAAGAGCACGTCATTGGCGTAATCCGTACCCCAGGTGCCGATGGTGCTTACCGCAAGGTAATAGACCACATACACAATCACCGCGAAAATCGGCAGGGCCAGATATTTGTTGGTGAGAATGTTGTCAAGGCGCTTTGAGAAGGTGCGCGCAGCAGTAGGCACGGTCTTGACCGCAGCCTTTACCGCCTCGTCCACAAAGGCAAAGCGCTCGGAGGCCATGATGCTCTCCAGGTCATCGCCCTTGGCAGTCTCAATTTCAGCGCGCTTGCTCACCAGCGCAATCTGCAGCTTTTCGTCGTTGTAGGTCTCGCAGTAAATCTTGTCGCGCTCTAACAGAGCGGAGGCAATAAAGCTGCGGCCCTGGGTGACGCTCTCAGGCAGCATGGTCTTGATCTCAGCCACCGCCTGGCTTACAGCATTGCTGTAAACGCTGCGGGCCTCCGGCACGGGCTTTCCGGCCTCACTTCTTATTACCTTAAAGAGCACATCAAAATTCGTGTTCTTGACAGCCGAAATCGGCACTACCGGAACGCCGAGCTTTTGTGAAAGCTTGGCCACATCGATCTCGATGCCCTGCTCTTTAATGAGGTCCATCATGTTCAGGGCCACCACCACGCGGGCATCAAAGCTCAAAAGCTGGGCGGTTAATGCAAGGCCGCGCTCCAGGTGGGTGGCATCCACCACATTGAGCACCACGTCGTATTTGCCTGAGAGCAGGTAATTGCGGGAGACGATTTCCTCAGGGGAGTAAGGGGAGAGCGAGTACAGACCCGGCAGATCCACGATATGCATGTTCTGCTCTTTGGCCAGGCCGCTTACCTTATCCAGGGTGACGCCAGGCCAGTTGCCGACGTACTGATTGGCACCGGTCAGAGCGTTGAAGAGAGTAGTTTTGCCTGAGTTCTGGTTGCCGATCAGGGCTACATGTAAAGACTTGCCGGACATTAGAGCACCTCCACTAAATGTGCATCACTTTTGCGGATGGTCAGGGAATAACCGCGCAGGTTAAGTTCGATGGGGTCGCCTAAAGGCGCTGTACGCACTAAGGAAACCTCAGTGCCCTTGGTGATGCCCATGTCGAGCAGACGGCGGCGCAGTGAGGTGTTTTCCCCGTGCACAGCCTTAACCACGGCGCTCTGGCCGTTTTCTAACAGATCTAATGTTTTCATGACTTAACAGTCCTGTTTGCCTTTGAAATTCCGGGCTCTTAAGTTAAAGTCGTGCAACACCTGTTGCACTCTCTTTACTTAGATTAACTCAGCTTTACTTAAGTTAGCCTCGTATTTTGCGGATTAGCTTACGCTTACCGATAAGTTTTTGCAACAGAATTTTTAAGGCCGGAACAGAGGGCAATGTCGGGCGCAGCTCTGCGGCAGGAAAAGCCCTGCTTTCAGGCGGATTTACGGCTGTCCTCTGCCCCATTTGGGTGCACCCGGTGCAATACGGTGTAAAAAGATCAAGAGGCAGCCCGGGCAAACAAACTTTTATTATAAAAAATGTTAAGCGGCTCAAATTCCTAGCATGCAAAACAACCGCACCTGTAAGCGGCGGCGCTATACTGAGCCTGCACAAGATGGCAGGAAGCATAAGCTTACTGCTGAGAATAATTAAATAAAAATAATTTTGAGGGGATACTATATGCCTAGGTTCATGTGGTTTATCATCGCCGCTATCGGCCTGCTGGCTGGTTATTACATATACGGCAAGTTCGTCGAAAAGGTGTTCAAGCCCGATCCTGAGCGCGTCACCCCGGCTGTCGAAATCAATGACGGCGTGGATTATGTGGTGATGCCTACCTGGAAGATCTGGCTCATTCAGCTGCTCAACATCGCAGGTGTCGGCCCGGTATTCGGCCCGATTATGGGCGCGCTGTACGGCCCTACCGCTCTGTTGTGGGTGGTGATTGGCTCAGTGTTTGCCGGTGCCGTGCATGACTATTTGGGCGGCATGATGTCAGTGCGCTACAAGGGCGCCAACGTGCCGGAGATTGTGGGCTATAACTTGGGCCATATCGCAAAGCAGATCATGCGTCTTTTCGCCGTCATTCTGCTGGTGCTGGTGGGCGTGGTATTCGCCACTGCTCCGGCCGGCCTTTTGGCCAAGCTGACCCCGGAGAGCCTGGATTTCACTTTCTGGCTGTGCGTCATCTTCATTTACTACTTCCTGGCCACCCTGCTCCCTATCGATCAGTTAATCGGCCGCATCTATCCGTTCTTCGGTGCACTGCTCATCGTCATGGCCGTCGGCATCACCGTGACCATGTTCGTCAAGATGCCCGATCAGTTCTATTCCTGGGCTGAGTGGGGCGTCAATCAGCACCCGGATGATCTGCCGCTGTGGCCTTTGATGTTCATCACCATTGCCTGCGGCGCCCTCTCCGGCTTCCATTCCACTCAGAGCCCGCTGATGGCCCGCTGCCTGGCTAACGAAAAGCACGGCCGCTTCGTGTTCTACGGCGCCATGATAGCCGAAGGCTTCATCGGCCTTGTCTGGGTGACCGTCGGCATGACCTTCTATCCGGATCCGGTAAGCCTCAATGAGACCATCAACGCCGGCACCGCCTCCGCTGTGGTCTATGACAGCTCCTTTGCCCTGATGGGTTCCTTCGGCGGCGTGCTGGCCATCTTAGGTGTGATTGTGCTGCCGATCACCTCCGGTGACACTGCCTTCCGTGCAGCCCGTCTGACCATTGCTGAAGTCATTCATCTTGATCAGATTAAGCCCGTGCGCCGTCTGTACATCGCCGTCCCGGTGTTCGCCATCGGCATTGCCCTGTCACAGATTGACTTCAACATCATCTGGCGTTACTTCGGCTGGTCAAATCAGACCCTGGCAGGCATCATGCTCTGGGCCGGTGCTGCTTATCTGTACCGCCGCAACCTGCTGCACTGGATCTGCACCATACCGGCAACCTTTATCACCGCAGCCTGCATCACCTATATCTGCTATGAGCCGAACATGGGCTTTGGCATGGATATCTTCATCTCCGAGATCATCGGCATCGCAGTGGCTGCCGTCTGCTTAATCGCCTTCCTGCTCAAGGGCAGAACCGAGGTCGCAGGCGCTCCGATGAACTGCTAAAGGTTAAGTGAAAGTTAATTGCGCGCAGCCTCTGGCTGCGCCTTGTGGGAAAGGGCCTGACGGCCCTTTTCTTATTCTTAAGCCCTGAACTGTTATACTGCACATAAGACAGGACAAAGACATTAAAGACCATTATGAAAAAGACCCGCTTCAGAGCCGGCGTGCTCAGCATGCGCGGCAAACAGCTTGATCCCTGCACCCCGGTAAAAGCCCGGCAGCTGCTTTCCCAGGGCAAAGCCAAAATAGCCGGATACAAGCCCTTTACCATTGTGCTGCAGTATCCAACCGGCGAGTGTACACCAAGGCTTGACGCCGCCGCACAAAGAAAGCAGACAGAAACTGACAGCAGGAAGCACAGCCGCAGGTCTGAAACAGACCAGTCCGCATAGAGCGCCAGGCTTTACACTTTACAGATGGTCACCAGGCTCATTTAGAGCGGGTCAGAGACGGGTTTTTAAGGCCCCAAAGCAGCGGAAGGCAGAACAGAGTTGCCCCCATTCCGCCTTCCTGGTGATTACTAATCACCGTGCATTATATGGGATTAAAACTTAAAATTAAAGTTAAAATAGCCGCCCACGGAAGGGTCGACATCATACGAGGCCAGCTCGTGTCCGACTGAATTGTATAAGGTGTACTCGCGATCAAAGAAGCTCTGCACACCGGCGCGCAGCTCCAGCATTTTAAGCGGAGTGAAGATCACGCCCACAGAAGCGCCGTAGCTCTCCTCAAAGATATAGCCCTTTTGCTGCAGGCTGCTGTCGTCTGCCAGCTGATAGAACTCACGCACGGTCAGGAACACGCCCTCAAAGGCATAAAGCGGTGAGGGGCGGTAAGTGACCTTGGTGGCAGGATAGGCAATCGAGCCGGTCCAGCCCATCTCGCTTTCACTGCCAAACTTGATGCCGATGATCGGCAGGTACTGATTGTCCACCTCGTTGAACTGTGCCAGCGCACCGAGGAAAACGTCAACCCCCGGGGTCAGCTTGTAGGAAATGCCCGCGCGCGGACTTACGGCATAGTTGTCCGAGAGGTGAATGTCATCTTCAAAGCCCATGCCCAGAGTAAGGCCGGCAAAATAGCCGAAATCACTGCTGATTTTGCCGTCATAGCGGCCGTCGGCAAAGACGTAGTTCAGGCTGTCAAAGGGATCGTCCATGCCCGAAAAGTCATAGGCGGTGTATTTGTAGCCAAAGGTAAAATACTGATTGCCCAGGGTCAGACGGTAAACTGAGGTGGCGACCTCAGCGCCGCCGGTGCCGTCAATGTCAGACTTGCCGTTGTAAGCGCCGTTGGCGTTGAGGTAAAAAGCCTGGGCAGAGGCGCACAGGCCCAGTGACAGCAGCGCGGCGGTCAGCCCCTTTAAAGCAGAAAAACGCATTTTAATGCTCCGTTAACAGAAATTTTGCTGCACAGGATTATAGACAACTGCAGCGCGCTGTGACAGAGAAAAATGCGCAGCAGGGCTTTTTAATGCCCGGACAGAGCCAAAGAGCGCTGTCCGGAACTTTAAAGGCGGGTTCAGCGCTTGATGGGCGGCAGTTCCTTGAGGATTTTGCAGGGATTGCCCACCGCCACGCAGTTGTCCGGGATGTCATGGGTCACCACGGCTCCGGCGCCTACCACCACATTCGAGCCCACGCTCACGCCCGGCATGAACACGGCATTGCCGCCGATCCACACATCAGAGCCGATGGTGATGGGCAGTGCACGCTCCAGGCCCTTGGCGCGCTCAACGGCATCAAGCGGATGGGCGGCGCAGTAAAAGCCGGTATTGGGGCCGACAAAGACGCGATCGCCGATGGTGATGGGTGCGGTGTCCATCAGGTAAGTGTTGTGATTGAAGAACACGTCATCGCCGATATGGATGTTATAGCCGTAATCGACCATCAGCGGGGCCATGATGCACAGATTTTTGCCAAAGCTGCCCAAAAGGCGCTTTAAGAGCTCCTGCTGCTTTTCAGGATCGGTGAACTTGATCCTGGTGTTGTACTCAAGGCACAGATCCTTGGCGTTCAGGCGTTTGGCAGTCAGCTCCGGATCGCCCTCGCTGGCGTCATACCACATGCCGCGGATCATCTTCTCGTAATTTGAAAGCTCTGCGTTCTCTAAATTATCTGACATGTTGTCCTCTCTTATTTACAAGCCGCAGCTGCCCCGTCCGATACTGCAGTGATGCGCTGAGGACAGAAACAGTAAGGGCCCAGTCAAAACTAAAACTAAATGCAGGCACCACAGCGCACAGAACACACGCACGCTGCCGGAAGCACAGGACGGAAGTTTTTGCAGGCAGAACAGGCCAAATGCAGGCAGATTGCTGCAAAAAGCCCCGATTTTTGTGCACAGAGCACAGATCTACAGACAAAAACTTATTAAAATTTGCTTTGGAGAACTACACAGAGATTGAAACAGCTTACAAGGACAAAGCCAAAGCCATGCAGTCATTCGTGATCTTAGCCATTGACGGCGGTGGAATACGCGGCATCTTTGCCGCTAAACTGCTTGAGCTGATTGCTGCGAAATATCCGCTGCTCTCAAAAGTCAACCTGCTTGCCGGAACCAGCACCGGTGCGATCATTGCCGCGTGTTTAAGTGCCGATATGCCGCCTGAGCGCATTACTGCACTCTACAAGGCTGCCGGACCTTCAATCTTCAGCCGCAAATTCTTTTTGGGGCCCAGGCTCATTGAGAAGGCATTGCAAAGTCCTTACGATATTATGCGCCTGCAGGCGATTTTGAGACAAGTCTTTTCCAAGACAAAATTGTGTGCGGCCAAAAAGCCGCTGATTATCCCGACCACGGATTTAAAAACCGGCCGGGCGCATATTTTCAAGTCCTACGACTGCGACCCCAAGCTGCCCTTGTACAAGGCCGTGCAGGCCTCATGCTCGGCGCCGACCTATTTTGACCCGAGCATTGTTGACGGCTGCCTGCTCGCCGACGGCGGCATGTGGGCCAACAATCCCTCGCAGGTGGCCCTGGGCCAGGCCCTGCAGCACTTTGGGGCAGATTACCGTGAGGTCAAGATCATCTCCATCGGCACCGGCCACTTTAATGAATGCTACGATGAAAACACCAGATCCTGGGGCCTGCTCAACGGCTGGAAGATCCGCACCTTAACCGAATTTGTCTCCTCGCTGCAGTCAGAGACCGCCTTTGAAGTGCTCTCCACCATTCTGCCCCCCGGCAGCCTTTTGCGCCTTAACTTTTCACAAAACCGGCTGATTAAGCCCGACGAGTTCGGGGAGATGGAGGCCCTGGAGCACAAGGCGCGCCTGGTGTTTGAGCGCAATGAATTTATCATCAGGCAGTTTATTGAAAAACTCGATGCAGATGACAGCAGCGCGCCGGGCAGTGAACAGAGCGCAGCACAGCGTCAGGAAAGCCTTGAGGCGGCCCTGAGCAAAGTGCGCACGGACTATTAAAATCATCCCTGCTGCAGCCTCTGTGTTTTGTGCTATATTGCTGCAAATTTGTAAACACAAACACTAAGCAGAGACTTATAGATGCGTAAGATTCTTGCCGCTGCAGCGCTGTGCGTTGTTACCGCCGCCGCTTTTGCAGCCGACGACGATGCCAAGACCGCCAACCGCCTGATTGCCCTTGACGGCACCATTCAGAGCATTAATGAGGAGTTGTCATCCCAGAGGGCACAGATAGGCTCCCTAAAAGCAGATTTAAAGAGCATCAGTGCTGATGATGCCGCCTTCAGGCGCAGCATGCTCAATGAACTCAAGGCCCTGCGCCGCCAGAATCAGTCCTTAGTGGACGCCCTGTTTACCAATCAGACTGATGCCAAAGGCGGCGTCAGCACGGTCACTCCTTTAAGGAATTACGATATGCAGACCCCGGACGGCAAAATGTTCTTTGGTGAGGCTGAATACTTCTATATCAAAGAGGCCAATGCCACCATTGAAGCCCGTGTCGACACCGGTGCTGCCGTCTCCTCCATCAGCGCGGAGGACATCACCGAGTTTGAGCGCAGCGGCCGCAAGTGGTACCGCTTCCATCTGCGCGCCAATGACCGCGATCTGGAGCTTGAGGCACCCTTTGTGCGCTATTCCGACATCCGCCAGTCCTCCAAGGAAACCACCTCCCGCCGTCCGGTGGTGAGCCTGAACGTCAAAATCGGCTCTTACTCCACCGCAAGCGAGTTTACCTTAACTGACCGCAGCTCCATGCAGTATGCACTGTTAATCGGCCGCACCCTGCTGCAGGATATTGCCGTGGTGGATGTCTCGCGCGAGCACATTCAGGAACGGGCAGATCCTGACGGCCTGTTAATTTTGAACCGCGACAGCTACAACGATTTAAAGAAAAAGGGCATCAACCCCAACGCTGAATTTGATGAGCGCGTCAAAAACAGCGCCGGGCAGATTGCCTATCCCTCTGAGAGCTACGGCGCCAACCTCGGCACCAACCCCAATCAGGCCCTGCCGCAGGTAGTGGACAAGCTCAAAAAAGAGCAGGAAAACCAGGAAAACGGCAGATAGTGCTGCAGGCAGCAGTTCAATCGGAATAACTTAAACTGAGCCGGCAGGCCTGAAAGCCCCGGCTCAGTCCAGGACAGCAAAGAGCACAGAAAAAGGAAAAGTTATGGTCTCCCGCGGAGTTTTTTACATCGTCACCGCCATCTTATTTGTCACCGGCCTGCTGTTTATGGTCTATCAGCATGTGACCTTTGAGATCCCGTTCTTCCCGGGACAGCAGCGCGAGGTCTGGTCAGTTGAGGCCAAGGTGGAATTTGAGCCCAACAACTCCGGCGCGGCCACGGTGGATCTGGCCCTGCCGGCTATTCAGCCGGGCTTTACCCAGCTCTCACAGAGCACCGCGAGCATCGGCTTTGGCACCTCCTACGTGTTAAAGCAGAACAACTCTTATGTGGAGTGGACCAAGCGCAGCCCCATCGGTCTGCAGACCCTGTACTACCGCGCGGAGTTTCTGCACGATGAAGCGGCCCGTGACAGCTCCATGACCATTCCGGAGTTAAAGCAGAACACTGAGCCTGAGCCTTATGCCACCGCCATGCGCGAGATTGCCGATGCGGCGCAGAAGCGCTCGTCCAATCCCTTTTCCTTTACCGTTCAGGTCATAGATGAACTAAAGCGCCAGCCTGAAACCGCCTCCCTGCTCTACTCGCAGTACAAAAAAGAGGAACTGCTGGTCCACATCCTGGAGCTTGCCAAGATCCCCGCACGGGTAGTCGGGGTGCTTGACCTTGAGGATGCAAGGCGCAACCGCACCCTGACCACCCGCCTGGCGGTCTTTGACGGCACCCATTATGAAATTTTTGACCCCGACAGCGGCGTCTCGGGGATCCGCGAAAATCAACTCATCTGGAACAATCACGACGGCTCGCTTCTGGACGTGCAGGGCGGCAGCAATGCCCATGTAAGCTTCTCCATCATCAGAAGCTCCGTCCCGGCAGCACAGGCCGGCTCCTTAAAGGTCAATGCCGCACTGGCCTCGGGCGATGACATTCTCTCGCTTTCCATCTCCTCGCTGCCTTTGGAGGAGCAGTCACTCTTCAAGAGCATATTGCTCCTGCCCATCGGCGTCATCATCGTGGTGTTTTTGCGTGTGATCGTGGGCGTCAAGACCTCCGGCACCTTTATGCCGGTGCTCATTGCCATGGCTTTCCTGCAGACCTCACTGGTGGTCGGCCTGATTGGCTTTATCTCGATTGTGGCCATCGGCCTTATCGTGCGCTCGTGGCTGTCGCATTTAAACCTGCTTTTGGTGGCGCGCATCTCGGCGGTCATCATCACGGTGATCGGCATCATCGGCGCCATTTCGCTTATTACCTTTAAGATTGGACTTACCGAGGGCATCAAGGTCACCTTCTTCCCGATGATCATTCTCTCCTGGACCATCGAGCGCATGTCCATTCTGTGGGAGGAAGAGGGCTATAAGGAAGTGTTAAAGCAGGGCGGCGGCTCGCTCTTTGTGGCCGTGTGCGCCTTTATTGCCATGGACTCCTATTTCATTCAGCATCTGACCTTCAACTTCCTGGGGCTGCAGCTGGTCATTTTGTCCCTGGTGCTCATCATGGGCAATTACACCGGCTTCAGACTGTCTGAGTTAAAGCGCTTCAAGCCGCTTTCTGATGAAATCAAGGCCCAGAGAAACGGCGATGAAAGCGAGCTTGAGGCTGACCGCTTAAAGCGTGAGCGCCTGGAGATCCGCCGCCATGAACCGGCAAGCCGCCCGCGCGATCTCTACCGCCGTTACCGCCAGGAAGGCTCCCTGCCGCAGGTGCCTGAGGGCAGTGCAGAGGACCAGCCTGAAAGCGGGTCTCACAGCACGGATGACAAGTCCGGGAGCAAATAAGGAGGCCTGAGCTTAATGTTTAAGTTTTTAACACAGGGCTTGAAGCGCTATGCCAATCCCTTTGATCTGATGCACTTTGGGATCATGGGGATGAATCAGCGCAATGTAAATTACATCGGCCGCTACAATCAAAGAAGGCTCTACCCTTTGGTGGACAACAAGCTTTTGACCAAGCATATGGCCATTGAGCACGGGGTGAGCTCACCGCACCTTATCGGCACGGTGGAAGATCAGCACGATATTGACGATATTCTCAATATTCTTGGCGGCAAGCAGGAGTTCTGCATCAAGCCGGCCCAAGGCTCAGGCGGCAAGGGCATTTTGGTGGTCACCGGCCGTCAGGGGGACACCTTTATCAAAGGCTCGGGACAGGCCATCAATATGCATGATCTGCGCCGCCATTTGTCAAACATCCTGGCAGGATTGTTTTCCCTGGGCGGCAAGCAGGATATTGCGCTCATTGAAGACCTCATTCACTTTGACAATGTGTTTGAGGGCTATTCCTATGAGGGTGTGCCCGATACCCGCGTGATCGTCTTTCAGGGCTTTCCGGTGATGTGCATGATGCGTCTGTCCACCAAGGCCTCAGACGGCAAGGCCAATCTGCATCAGGGCGCAGTGGGCGTGGGGATCTGCATCCGCACCGGCAAGGCCGTGCGCGCCGTGCAGCACAATGAGCCGATTGAGTTCCATCCTGACACCCATAAAGATCTGTTCAAGCTGCAGGTGCCGCACTGGGATGAAGTGCTGCATCTGGCCGCCTCGTGCTATCAGATGTCAGGCCTTGGCTACATCGGCACGGACATTGTGCTCGACCGCGACCGCGGCCCGATGCTGCTGGAGCTCAACGCCCGTCCGGGACTGGCTATTCAGACGGCCAATAACGCCGGACTGGTGCCGCGCCTGCGTTTAATCGAGTCCCTGTCACGCCGCCAGAGCATGAGCGTGGCGCAGCGCGTGGCCTTTTCCAAAGAGCACTTTGGCGTTTACAACAAGTAAGCAAAGGCCTCAAAGCGCAGAACCGCACAACATCATGGCAGACAGTCAGGCATGCCGCAGGAGAAAATTCCGGATACGGCTGACAACCGCCCTCCTGCCTGCCCTGGCCGCCGCCTCCTTCCTGTGTACAGAGCCGGCTGCGGCTGACAATCAATTAAGGCAATTAAGGAGCGAAACCATGCAGAACGCAGAAAGCCGCTTACCGGGCAGCGCTCAGAGCACTGCTGAAGATACGGCAGCACATTCTTTTTTCAGCGCACAAACTACCCTGACTGAAGTGATAAACGATCCGGCCTTTGCCGGCTTTGGCCGCCTGCTCTTCCCGCTGCAGCCGCGCTTTGTGACTGGCAGCACCCTCGGTGATTTAACCTTTACCTTTTACTATCCCTGTGTGCCCGAGGACACCATTGCCGTCCTTGACAACTTAAAGGGACGGGCACTGGCGGGTGAGCAGATCTTTTTCCCGCTCTACAGCGGCGCAGAGATTAAAGCTGAGCCAGACAAAGCCGGCACCGGCCTGTTCTTCTTTAAAGGCAGGCCCAATGCTCCGCAGGCCCTGATCTGCGCCGGAGGTGCCTTTGCCTTTGTCGGCGCCATGCAGGACAGCTTTCCGCATGCACTGGAGCTCTCCAAGCGCGGCATCAATGCCTGGGTGCTGATCTACCGCCCGGGGCAGGAACACGCCCTTGCAGATGCCGCCCGCGCGGTGGATGTGATGCTGCAGCAGCAGAGCAAAAACGCAGGCAGCAGTGAGCCGCCTAATCTGCATTACTCAGTCTGGGGCGGCTCAGCCGGTGCGCGTCTTGCTGCCCTGATAGGCCGTTTCAGTCCGCTTGCCTTTGGAGGGCAGACTGCGCTCAAGCCCGATGCCGTGATCATGCAGTACACCGGCTTTGACAGCGCCAAGGCCATTGATGTACCGGCCTTTGCCGTGGTGGGTACGGACGATTACATCGCCCCCTGGCTGACCGTGCTTGGCAGAACGCAGCAGCTGCAGAAACTGGGCATCAAGGCTGACATCCGCATCTTCCGCGCCTTAGGGCACGGCTTTGGCATCGGCCGGCATACCACAGCCGAAGGCTGGCTTGATGACGCCTTAAAGTTCTGGTTTCACCTGCTGCAGCCCCAAACTCAGGCCAAAGCCAAAAGACGCCGGGCAGCGGCAGACTAAAGCAAAAGCGGCGCTGTGTTGTGAAAGCGGTGCTGCTCCCTGCTATGCACTTATTTCCTTTCTCTTAAAGCGGCTCCGGGCTCTCAAAGAGCAAAGAGACTTCATCCTCTGAAAGCGCCCGGAAAGCCCCTGCTTTTAAATCCTCAGGCAGCGTGAGCCTGCCAATTGACCTGCGCTCCAAATACACCACGCTGCAGCCTAATACCTCAAACATGCGCTTGACCTCATGAAAGCGTCCTTCGGTAACGCGCACCAGGGCTTCTTTTTCTCCCAGGCTTAAAAACTGCGCCGGGCGGTAGCGCTCACGCTCCTCAGGGTGCTTGACCCCGCGCTCCAGCAAGGTTTTGGCATTTTCCGGAATGGGCACATCCGTGCGCACCAAATAGGTCTTGGCCACCTGCTTTTTAGGCGCTGTGATCTCATGGATAAGCGCGCCATCATCGGTGATAATGAGCAGGCCGCAGGCATCGAGATCCAGCCTGCCGGCACAGTGCAGTTCATCGCGGTGCGGCACGTCAGTAAGATAATTGTGCACCGTGGGATGGAGCTTGTCCTTGTCAGCACAGACGCAGCCCGCCGGCTTATTGAGCATGAGCACCCGGCGCTGTGAGGCCGCTGAGGCGGCCTCAATTAACTCTTCATCAAGGTAAATCAGATCGTGCGGCAGCACCTTGTCCTGGGCCTTTAAGGCCGGCTCTTCGTTAACTGAGATGCGCCCGGCCTTAATTAAGGCTGAGGCATCAGAACGGGAAATATCCAGAAGCTGCGCCAGGATCTTGTCAAGGCGCTCAGCTTTGACTTTGCCAGGGTTCTTGTTTTGAGCCACTGTCTTTTGCTCTCTCTATCTTTTACTTTTACTGTGCAGGTCTGACGCCAGGCTGCAGATACTGCAGCATCAGCCGCCTGAAGATGCAAACAGGCAGCCAGAGCTGCCCGTTCAATACCTGTGCTGCGCCTTAACTGCGGCTTTAAGCCGCTGCGGCGCTGCCTTTTAATCTGTGTAGCGCTTTAACACCAAAGAGGCATTGGTGCCGCCAAAGCCGAAGCTGTTTGACATCACGGTGTTGAGCACCGCATCGCGCTTTTCTCTTACCACATCAAAGCCCTGAGCTCTTTCATCAAGCTCGTCGATGTTGATGGACGGGGCAATAAAGTTGTGCTCCATCATGAGCAGGCTGTAGATAACCTCATTGACACCGGCCGCACCCAGGGCATGTCCGGTCATGGACTTGGTGGAGGACAGCGGCGGGCACTTTTCGCCAAAGACCTCACGGATGGCCTCAAGCTCCTTGATGTCGCCCAGCACCGTGGAGGTGCCGTGGGTATTGATGTAATCCACCGGGGTGTCAACCGTCTGCAGTGCCTTTTGCATGCAGCGCACTGCGCCCTCCCCTGAGGGGGCAACCATGTCAGCGCCGTCGGAGGTGGCGCCGTAGCCTGCAATTTCAGCAATAATGTGCGCGCCGCGGGCTTTGGCGTGCTCCAGCTCTTCAATCACCAGCATGCCGCCGCCGGCGCCAATCACAAAGCCGTCGCGGTGGGCGTCATAGGTGCGGGATGCGCGCTCCGGGGTGTCGTTGTAGCCTGAGGACAGCGCGCCCATGCCGTCAAACAGGCAGGCAATGGTCCAGTCGCAGGCTTCGCCGCCGCCGGCAAACATCACGTCATGGCGGCCTAATAAAATCTCGTCACAGGCAGCACCGATGCAGTGTGCGGAAGTAGAGCAGGCTGAACTGATGGAATAGGAAACACCTTTGATCTTAAAGGGAGTGGCCAGGCAGGCTGAGACCGTGGAGCTCATGGACTTGGTGACCGCATAAGGGCCGACACGCTTGATGCCCTTTGAGCGCAGAATATCCGCTGATTCCACAATAGTCTTGGTGGAGCCGCCGCCTGAGCCGGCGATAAGTCCGGTGCGGTCATTGGAGACGTCTTTATCCTCCAGGCCTGCATGCTCAATGGCTTCCTTCATGGCAATATAAGCATAAGCTGCAGCTTCGCCCATGAAGCGCAGATCACGTCTGTCGATGTGATCTTTAAGCTCCAGATTGACCTTGCCGGCCACCTGTGAGCGCATTTTGAGTTCTGCAAACTCATCCTCATGCACAATACCGGATCTGCCCTGTTCAAGGGACGAAAGCACTTCGGCCTTATTGTTGCCGATGCTTGAAACGATGCCGTAACCGGTGATGACTGCTCTGCGCATTCTCCTGCCTCCAGAAAATCTTTAGAAATAATTGAAGCATTATCGGGCTTGAATTTCAAGGCAAAAACCGACCAATCTTGGACAGATTTCTGCAAACTGTCTGCAAACGCACAGCCCCAATGGCGGCAAAGAGGGCAGAAAATCCCTGAAAAACGCCATTTTTACGTGTCCGCCCGGCTTTTTTAGCGTATAATTCGCACTGTTTTTTAGGCCCTCAGGCATAGATCCTGAGGAAGGGAAAATTACAGCAAATTTGGATCATGGCAAAAGAAGAAAGCATTGAAATGCAGGGCACCGTACTTGAAACCCTGCCCAATACCACCTTTAAGGTAGAGTTAGAAAACGGCCACATCGTGATGGCCCACATTTCCGGCAAAATGCGCAAGAACTACATCCGCATCTTAACCGGTGATAAGGTAACCGTGCAGATCACCCCTTACGATCTGACCAAGGGCCGCATCACTTTCAGAGCCCGCTAAAACACCTGCCACAAAGCTGAAAAAGCTCAATTAGCAAAAGAAAGGCTGCCCCAATGAGCAGTCTTTCAAGCTTTCAGGTCTGCCTTTATCTTCGCTGCCAGGCGCCCAGGGAGCCTGGCCGGGTTATTTTGCGCCCTGATGCAGCCTGAGAAGTGCGCCCAACAGGCAAAACAAAGGAGCAGCAGGCAGCGCTTTTTATCTCTGCCCCCTGCCCCTCAGCCTCAGAGCCCGCCCTGCGTGCTGCAAAGCCGGCGCCCTAAGGCTTAGTACTTTGCGATGCACTCACACAGGCATTGGCCGAACTCTGCCGTTGACAGCTCATGGGCATTTTCCATCTGCTGGGCAAAGTCATGGGTGACATTGCCCGAGCTGATGGCCTCTTCCATGGCTTTGACGATAAGCTCAGCGGCCTCATTCCAGCCCATGTGGCGCAGCATCATCTCAGCTGAGAGAATGATGGAGCCGGGGTTGGCCAGGCCCTTGCCGGCAATGGTCGGAGCAGTGCCGTGGGTGGCCTCAAAGATGGCCGCCTTAGTGCCGATGTTCGCGCCCGGGGCAATACCGATGCCGCCTACGATGGCTGCCAGGGCATCTGAAATATAATCGCCGTTTAAATTGCAGGCTGCCACCACGTCATAGTCAGCAGGATAGAGCAATATATTCTGCAGGAAAGCATCGGCAATCACGTCTTTGACCACAATCTCACGGCCGGTTTTGGGGTTCTTAAAGGACACGCGCCCGCTCTCGTCCTTGGCGCCGCCGTACTCCTGCAGGCACAGATCATAGCCCCACTGCTTGAAGCCGCCTTCGGTGAACTTCATGATATTGCCCTTGTGCACTAAGGTGACGGACTTTCTGTCCTGGGCAATGGCATAGTCAAAGGCCGCGCGGATAAGGCGCTGTGAGCCCTCGCGTGAGACCGGCTTGACGCCGATGGCGCAGTTTTGCTTAAAGCGGATCTTGTGCACGCCCATCTCGTTTTCCACAAAGTTGATGACCTTGTCAGCCTCGGGAGTGCCTGCGGCCCACTCGATGCCGGCATAGATGTCCTCAGTGTTCTCGCGGAAAATCACCGTGTCGGTAAGTTCCGGGCGCTTTACCGGGCTCGGCACCCCCTTGAAGTAGCGCACCGGGCGCTGGCAGACATATAAGTCAAGGCGCTGGCGCAGGCTGACATTTAAAGAGCGGATGCCGCCGCCCACCGGGGTCATTAAAGGACCCTTGATGGCCACATGGCACTTTTCAATCAGCTCGTAGGTCTCTTCAGGCAGCCACACGCCCTCACCGTAGGTCTCCACGCTGCGCCCGCCTGCATAGATCTCCATCCAGTGCAGTCTGCGCTTTCCGGCATAAGCCTTGTGCACGGCAGCATCCACCACCTGCTGCATCACCGGGGTGATGTCAGCGCCGATGCCGTCGCCGCGGATAAAGGGAATGACGGGATGGTCAGGCACCTGCAGTCTGCCCTGTGCATCCATGGTAATTTCACTGCCCTCTGCAGGCCATACAACTGCGCTTTTAAATGTCATCTTGCTATTCCATGTAAAAAGTAAAACGCTGAGCGTCAACGCCCGCGCAAATAAAACTGAAAATGCTAAAACAGCCCGTATTCCGGCGGGTTTGTACTATTAATGTGCAGGGCATTTTAACAGGAAAAAGCCGCCCTGAAGCTCAGGACGGCAGCAAATGAAAAACATGTGCAGGATTGGTGCAGCGTAAGGCTGCGCGGCTGACCATCCTGCCGCTAATGATCCGCAGGATGTGGCTACAGGCCGGCTGCCTCCTCAAAGTCATCACCGCAGGCGCGCATGCGGGCCTTGAGGGCATCGTTCATGATCTCGCCGAAGCCGTCAGTATCCTGATCCTGTACATAGCCCTCAAACACGCTGATGTCATCGTAGATATAGCGCAAATCTTCGTGATAGAGCGGGATGTCACTGTCCGTGCCGTCAGGATAAATGGTGTTGAAGCCTACGTACTGCACTGAAAACGAATCTTCCTTGACCTTGCTGACGGAAAACTGCACGTCAAACTGCAGATCTTTAAAGTCCACCGCCTTTTGGGCCAGACTGCCGGCTGCAGCATAAACTTCAGCTTCAGAAAGCTGCTTGGCCTGATCTGCAGGGATGCAGGTCAGCGCCAGCATCGAAATGGACGACATCACCACGCTGTCAGACTTTAAGGCGTCACGGTCTTCGTCTACGAGGCTGCAGCTGAACTCAACGATATTTCTGCCCTGCTCTGACTCAAAGTTTTCCCACTTAGTGGTGCCGGGCTTGCACCTGGAGTAACGATCAAGCACATTGCCGACGGTTACAGCATCTGAGTAGTCTGTAAGCACGCCCTTTTTGACCATCTCGATAGTGCTGTTGTTTAAAAGATCACCAAGCCCGGCCTGTGCGGAAACACAGGTACCGGCCAAAAGCACTGCTGCAGCTAAACCAGTAAACACTCTCTTCATAAAACCATCCTTTTAAAGCTAATGTGATTGCTGAGCGCGTCTGCCCGCCCATTTGCCGTAACCTGCAGGTTAACCAACAGGCCTAAAAAACAAACGGCAGAGAGATCATAGCACCACGGACGCAGCAGTGATGCACAAAAATAGAAGATAGTGATCCCAAATTTTAAAGCTGTGCCCTCAGCCAAGGCCTTAGCAGGCGCCCGCGCCCGGCTGAGGGCAGAGCTCTAAAAAGTCCCGGTTTCCCGGGACTGAGCTCATTTTGGGTTTCTAAATGGGAGATTAGAACATAAAGCGGATATTGCCGCTGACACCGAACTCATCGGCAGAAGAGGAGCCCACGTAGTTCACGCCCACGCCGAAGCTCACGCTCTGACCATACTTGGCATCGATGCCGAGGGTGCCGCCGTAAGTGAAGTCATCCATCACCTCGGTAGTAAGGCTCAGCTTCTCCACGCCCTCAAAGGTGGTGTCGGTATCTATCTCAGTGTCGCCGGCATTGGCGGTCACAGTCAGGTCAAATACCGGCTTGACCAGCCACTGCCCGGCTGCGATCTCCTTTGAGAAGGTCACACCAACAGGAATGGAGAACACATTCATGCTGTCTGCTGAAGTTGAGGCATAGCGCTTATCTGCCTTGACGGAATAGTTGTCCATATCCAAATTGGTGTAGCGCAGGCCAAGGTGCGGAGTGATGTCCAGTGCGTGCAGCTCAAACTTGTACTCAGCGCGCAGACCGGCGGTAAAGGCTGAGGTATCGGTGCTGGCAGATGTATCGGCCATGCCGTGATAACCGTGATTGCTCATGTCGATGTCATTGTCCACCTGGGTGTAGCCCAGATCAGCGCTCAGGCCCAATTTGCCAAAGTTCATGCCGCCGTACAGGCCCACCCCAAAGTAGTCAAAGTCATTGGACACGTCATCTGCCACGCCCTTGCTGTCTGCATCACCGGCGCCCACATTAAAGAAGCCGCCAAAGCGCAGGCCAAAGGAGGTGGTGTAATCCACGCCCAGGGCAGCACCATAGAGGTCGATGTCTGCACCGTAGTCCACGCCCTGTGCATCAAAGTCATCTGAGTCATGGCTCTTGTACACCGGAGAGAACCACAGGCCGCAGCCGTCAGCATTGTCAGCAAAGATCAGACTTGAG
>JADINH010000059.1 GCA_017694225.1 Candidatus Avisuccinivibrio stercorigallinarum | reverse complement strand
AAGATATTGCGCAGCTTGGCCTCAAGATCCTCGCGCACATCGCTGTAAAACTCCCAGGCCGCATCGCTTACCGGGAAGCCTGTTTTCTCCAGAGCGTCCCTGGTGACATCAGAAAGCAGCTTCTCTGCCTTTGCTCTTATTCTGCCCACCTTTGCGGCAGCGCGCTGCTTCTGCTGGGCAGCCTTGCGCGGATCACCGCTGCGGGCACCTGCTCCCCTGCTCTTGGCTTTGGTTCTTTTTCTTGAAACCGGCATTATTCTTTATCTCCTAAAAGCAGCTGCCCTGCAGCGGCGCATGGTTAAAACGCATAAATTTAAATCACAGCGCGCATGTCGCGCATGTTAAGAAGATCCAAGGAGATCTCCTCCTGCTCTTTTGCCGCGGCCTTGGCTTTCTGCCCTCATCCTCTCTTTGACGGCAGCAGTTTTGCTTCAAGGCAGCAGCGGCAGAACAGCACTTAAGCTCTGCGCAGGCTCCGGCCCAGTGCAGTTTCCTGTTCCTTGAGTGCAGCGGCAAGCTCTTTAAATTGCTCGTCATAGTCTAAAATCAGAGCGGCAATACTCAGCTGCTCACTCAAATCAGGTTCCGTACTGCTGATGTGCATAGCCGCAAAATCAGCTGCAAGCTTCTCAGCTATGGCATTAAGCTCCGCGAGATTGAGCGGCAGCGCATCCTCATGCTCATCGTACAGCGCCCGCACCTGATAGAACAGCACCGCTCCGAGATCAAGGCTGTAGCCGTCAAGCTCCCTAAAGGTTACGCGCCTGAGTTCCGCATGCTCATCATAGAGATCCATATCCACGCCGCAGATTTCACTGCGCAGCAGGTAATCGCTCAGGTACTGAAACTGCTGCAGCAGTGCTCTCAATTTCTGCAGCTTAGCCTGATCTTCGTCATCGGCCCGGTAAATCTCTCCATGCAGGCCGATGCATCTGTCTACTACCGCGAAGGTCATAAGCTCCGCAGCAGACAGCTCTGAGAGCCTGCCGCTGCCAAGGAAGATGTCCTGGAACTTTTTGTCCATCAGCCCCTTTAGGGTGGTGTAGCAGGCTGCAGCTTCGGCGGAGAGCCTCGTGCCGCTATATTCCAGATATTCATTCATGAAATATTCGGCATCATACTTAGACTCCGGAAGGTCTGTAAAAGAGCGGATCTGAGCTGCAGCCGCTTCAGCCTCTGCAGCAAGCTCTGCCGGAGAAAGCTTTGGCTTCTTCTCTGGCTGCAGATTTGGCATGTTTTGCAGCATATCCAGCAGATCGGCAGCAGCACCTGCTGCACGGGCGGCTCTTCTGGCTTTCTTCTTGGCTGATCCCATAGTTTTAATTCCTTGTTAATTCTGTTTTACCGCGGCATTGGCGCTCTTTGTTCTGCGCCGGGCGCGCCATGATAGCAGAATACGCCTCAGCTGTAATCCTTTATGCGCAGGCTGTGTCCTAACGCTGTTTCCTTCTCCTTGAGCACTGCTGACAGTTCGTCGCACTTCTTCATGTATTCATCTTGCAGCTTCAGGTGCTTCAACATGGCAGTTTCACGTTCTATGCCAGAAGCCGGAACGACTACTCTTTCAGTCTCGGCGATAAGGTTGTCTACGAGAGCATTTATCTCTGCAACGTTCAGAGGCAGCACATCCTTATGATCACAGTACACGGCATTTGCCTGATTGATCAGCACCAAACCCAGATTAAGGCCGAGCCAAATATTCGGCTCATCAATGCCCACGCATTTAACCTCAGGATGCGTCAAACTAAAGAGTTTGCACTCTTTATGGAATAAGACCGGCAGCAGGAAAGCACTAAAGATCATGAGTCTTTCCATCTTGTCTCCTGCAATAACAGCCTCAGCCTTCTTACCTTTCATTAACAAATCTCTGATCTCATTTGCAATGCTCTCGGTGCGATCGATCAGCGAAACAATATAAAGGTCATCACCGGAAAGATCCGACAACAGACCGCTGCCTAAAAAGAGTTCATAAAACTTCTTGTCCATCAGAGGTTTAAAAGCCGTGTAGTAGGCAGCGCTCTCAGCTGAAAGCTCTGAATCGGCGTATAAGCTGTCCTCAGCGGCCTGATCCAAAAAATGCTTGGCATCATAACCGGTATCCGGCACATCGATTAGCGTACGGATTTGTTCTGCGACAGCTTCAGCCTCTGCGGCAAGCTCAGCAGCAGAAAGCTGAGGCTTCTTTGGCGGCATCTTTGGCAGATTGGCAGCACCAGCTGCACGGTCCGCTCTTCTGGCTTTCTTCTTGGCCGATCCCATAGTTTTAATTCCTTGTTAACTCTGTTTTACCTCAGCTTTGCCGCTCTTTGTTCTGCACCGGGCGCGCCATGATAGCAGAATACACCTCAGCTGTAATCCTTTATGCGCAGGCTGTGCCCAAGCTCTTTCTCACACTTTGCAATCCTGCCAAGGGCCAGAGTCATGATCTCCAGGATCTTGCCGTCGCTGTCTTCGTCCTGAATGCGCGGGGTCAGTTCATCGAGCAGTGCCTGAAAGCGCGGGTCGATATGGGTGACCACATTGTTTACATACAAGGTGGCAGCCGGGATAAAGGCCAGCTCAGTCAAATCAAGGGGCAGCAGATCATGGTTGTGCTCATAGAGGGCAAAGAGCTGCTCGAGCATGGCGCCGCTGACCTTATCACCAAGGGCAGTCAGCTCCTCATCCGGAAGATTAGCCAAATTAATGTTGAGGCAGTCCGCCATCGTCGTAATCGTTAAAGAGGTCTTCTGCGTGATCACGCGCTTGAGCACGCTCTCACAAAGCTCATGCAGGCTGATAAAGGCAGTCACTTGATCCTGACCGATCTGACCTGCGTTATAGCCGTCGAAGACCGCCTGGTTCTTGTCGAACGCAGCCATCCAGGTATCTACGTGCGCCAGCAGGATGGCATCCGGGGTCTCCAGCTCCGAGATATCGCCAGGGCCAAGGAAAATCTTCTGCATATCCTCGGTCAAATAGTGCACCGCATGCTCAAAGATGGCTGCGGCATTAGCAGAAAGCTGATACTTAGCTGCCTCCTTGGCAAGGGTCTCACGTTCATCATAGAGCAGGGTGAAATCGTACATCGTAACTAAAACCTCTTAATGGCAGGCCTGCCAGGCTTGAAAACTGAGGCCGGCATGACTGGTAAATAGGATAAATCAGGCAAAAGCGGCAGAGCGCTCAATGCAGAACGGCGGCTCAATGCCGGGTGAAAAGTGTTTATTCCGTGCTTTGCGCGCAGACCATGAAGAGCGCGGAAAGCGCGGAAAGCGTGTTTTGCACGCAAGGCGCGGAGAGTATGAAAGCCGCGGAAAACACGCTGAGCGCGCAGTGTGCACTTTCCGCTGAAAGCATGGAGAACGCGGAGAGCGCGCTTTACGCGCACAGCACACAGAACAGAGAATGCCCCATGAAGGCAGCCTGCAGGCAGACCTCGATCATGTTCCTGTCCACGCCCCAGCCTCATCCCCTGAAGGCTCCCTACCCGGCCGGATAAAGGCCGCAGCGCGCCCGCGCATAAGACGCGGGCTCTGATCACTGCCCTGCTCCCTGTCATGGCCGCGCACAGAACGCTGACGGCAAAGGTGACAGTCTCAATGGTGGGCAGCCTTGAGGTAACTGTGCCGGTAACAGTCGCTAAAGTTGCGATGACATGGGCACCATCAGCCATACTGCTCTCCCCCAGCAAGGTTTCCACCTGCAGACAGCAGGCGCCAGCGCAGTGCACCGGCACCACTGCCGCTGAAGGCAGGTACTCTGTGCTGTTGCTGTATGCGCTGAGGGCTGTCATGTCAGATCTGTTTCCTTAAGCTGATCCTGCGGTATCGGTGTGACGGTCGTTGTCATCGTTGACCTTATCCATATCAAGGCAGTGCTCATGCCGTCTGCGCCTTAATGCGCACCGGCGCACCTTAACCTTTAAGCAGATTGTACCTGCTTTGGCCAAAATTTAACGCGCTCTGCCTCAAAGTTTTCGCTCAAGCTCTGCGCTTGGACACTTTGACAGCACAAAAGGCGCTGTACTCCTTAAGTCCCTGCGGAGAAGGAGGCGCCCCACCTGCAGATAAATTAAGCTGTAAATCACGGCGGCGCGCTCTGCGCTGCCTGTACTTTCACTGTTATCAGCATCTGCAGCGGCTGTCCCTGACGGACAAACGCTGCAGAGGCTGAACTAAAAAAGCAGGCCCAACCAAAAGCACAGCCTGCTTGAGTTAGAGACGGGAGATAATGCCAAACACCCATCTCAGCCATTCAAACGCCCCTGCCTGAAAGACTGGGGCAGTCTGATTCTTTACGCTATTTCAGCGCACATTAGAACATATAGCGGATGTTGCCGGTTACGCCAAACTCGTCAGCAGCATCGGAGCCAACGTAGTGCACGTTGATACCGAAGCCAAGGCTGTCGCCGTACTCAGCGCTGACACCAAGGGTGCCGCCGTAGGTGAAGTCATCAAGCACTTCAGTTGACAGGGACAGACCCTCAACACCGATGAAGGTGGTGTCGGTATCAAAGTCAGTGTCGCCAGCATTGGCTGTCAGGGTCAGGTCAAAGACCGGCTTGACTGACCACTCACCTGCAGTGAACTCCTTGGCAAAGGACACACCAAACGGGATCGAGAAGATCTGCATGTTGTCAGCATCGGTGGTGGCCACAACCTGGCCGTCGAGCTTGGCATCATAGCTGTCCATGTCGAGGTTGGTATAGCGCACCCCAAGGTGCGGAGTGATGTCCACGAACTGGGTCTCGAACTTGTACTCGCCGCGCAGGCCGACAGTCACAGCGGTGGTGTCGGTGTCAGCAGTGATCTTGCCCACGCCGTGGTAATTCACTGACTGATCAATATCATTGGACACCTGAGTGAAGCCCGCATCAGCAATGAAGTTGAAATTGCCAAAGGTCTTGCCGGCATAAAGGCCGAGGCCGAAGTAATCAAAGTCATTGGAGACATCAGACCCCACGCCCTGGCCGTCAGCATCACCGGAGCCTACATTGAAGTAAGCACCAACGCGCACGCCGCTGTCGGTGGTGAAGTCAGCACCCAAGGCCACACCGTAGAGGTCAATGTCAGCACCGTAGTCAACGCCCTGTGCATCGAACTCGTCAGAATCGTGGTTCTTGTAAATAGGAGCAAGCCAGATGCCGCCGCCGTTTAAGTTGTCAGCATACACCAGGTTGGAGTTCGGGTTGGCAATGCCCAGGCG
>JADINH010000058.1 GCA_017694225.1 Candidatus Avisuccinivibrio stercorigallinarum | reverse complement strand
TCACGGTGACCATTGCGGTCAATACCGCCGCCATGATGCTCGGTGCCTTGGGCTACATCAGCCCGCTTGCCGCCACCGCGGTGCACAATGCCTCGACTTTGGGCGTGGTGCTCAATTCAAGCCGGGTGCTGTTTGACAAGAGAATTAAGTAGTTCTCCCTCCGGCAGCGTGCTGCGCAGCCGGAGGCAGGAGAGCAGGTCTTTTGGTTTTTGGTTTTAGTTTTTTGATTAAGGTTTTATAAATTATTAACTGCACCGCATCGAGCTGTGATGAAAGAGCGCAGGGAGATCCGGTGCCCACAAGGAGCAGGAAAATGCTGGATAAGAATTTGATTTTTGCCTTTGCCGCCGGTGCGGCCGTGGGTGTAATTGGTGCCCGTTATTACAAGAAGCATGAGGCAGAGCTTAGTGACAAGCTCGATGCCCTGCGCAGCCGTCTGCAGGGTGCTGCAGGTTTTGGAGCTGAAGGCGCTGACGGTGCAGAGAGCGCTGCTGCAGATACTGGCGCTGCAGCTGCTGCAGATGACAAGGCCGCTGCTGAAAGCGAGCTGACACTGGAAGAGCTGGAGGCGCAGAAAGAGCATCTGGAGGACTTGATTGCTGAGCTGCAGGCTAAGATGCAGGCCAAGTCTCAGGGTGGTGCAGCTGCTGCCGGCACTGAAAGTGCCGCCGGTGCGGGGGTATAATATGGGCTCAAAACTTCCGCTGTTGGCCTTGAGCTTTGCAGCCGGTGCGGTGGCAGGTTTCGTCGCTTACCGCGCAGTAGGCACTGCAGCCTCTCAGGGCAGACTTAATACCGAGGATCTGAAGGCAGGCCTCAGTGCTTTGGGCAAAGCCTTTTCTTCCGGATCATTCTCCGGCGTGCGCGGCATGATGGGTGCAGGCCGCGGCATGGGAGGAGGGCGCGGCGGTTTTTAAGCAGCATATAACTTAAGCTTTAAGCAGGCGGCAGCCGCAGGAGGAGAGCGAAAATGCAGGAGCTGGTGGATATCGTCAACGAGCACAATGAAGTGGTGAAAGTGGTGCCGCGCCCTGAAATGCGTGCCCACAGGCTGCCGCATCGTGCCTCCTATATTGTCTGCGTCAATCCTGAAGGCCGCTTTTTATTTGAGATCCGCACCTTATGCAAGGACTATGCTCCGGGCCTTCTTGATGCCTGCATCGGCGGCGTGGTGCAGGCCGGTGAAGACCCGAAAGTCAGCGCCCGCCGTGAGCTTGAGGAAGAGGTGGGACTTGATGCCGCCAGGCTGCAGTTTCATGATCTGGGCACCATGCGCATTGATTACCCGAAGGATAATCCGCGCTCTTTTTTGTTTGGCTATCTCTTTCTTGCGGTGGGAGATGGCATCACGGTGCGCCAGGCCTCTGAGGTCTCAGGGATCATGTATCTTAGCCTGGAGGAAATGCGCCGGCTTACTCCGTGCTTTACCACCGACAGCGTTACGGCATTTGATGAGATCTTAAAGCGCGCCAGGGAGCGGGGACTGCTGTAAGCGCGGGCGCTGTAATTAAAGAAGAAAGCAGAATTGATACGGGCCCGTCAGGGCCCGGCTAAAGAGGGTTGGCCTAAAGCCAGCCTTTTTTCTTGAAGAAGAGGTAGGTGCACAAAGCTGACACCGCCATCATGCCGATGGAGAGCGGGTAGCCGAAGATCCAGTCCAGCTCGGGCATATGGGCAAAGTTCATGCCGTAGACACTGGCGATCCAGGTTGGCGGCATGAAGACCACCGCGGCCACCGAGAAGATCTTGATGATCTTGTTCTGCTTGTGGTTGGTGTAGCCCATCGAGGCCTCCAGCTGAAAGTTGATCTTGGCGGCCAAAAACTGGGTGTGCGGCAGAATGGACTCAATGTCGTTGAGCACCTCATCGAGGCTTCTGTTCTGGCGGTCGTCAAGCGTGGTCTCAAAGCTTTTCTTGATAAAGCGCAGCGCGCGTCTGGTATCGTAAAGAGCCTGCAGGATCTGCCCGTTTAATTCCTCCTGATTGACAAGTTCACGCAAAGTTTCTTCCATGCGCTCTTCGTCGATGATCTGATCGGCAGTTTCATCCAAGGTGCTGTAGGCATCCTCAATGAGGTCTGAGAGCTGATCGACCTTTAAATCCTGCAAAAGCAGCAGAATATCCAGCGAGGAGCGGATGTCTGCCTTGTTGTTGCGGATGTAATAGCGCAAAAGACGCACGATGGACACATCCTCTTCACGGAAGGAAATGAGCAGGTTCTTGCGCATGGTAAAGGACATGTTGACGCCGCGGGTCTCATTGGCCAGGCGCTGGGGGAATAACGAGAGAATATGCACGCCGTCAGGTCCGATGCGAAAACGTGATGAAGACTCAATATCGTCCATCTCATCTTCCTCAGGCACATCCTCTACATAGAGTTTTTCCAGCCAGGCGCGTTCTTCATCATCAGGCTGCAGAACATCAAGCCAGATGACATCAGAGGGCAGGGCCTGTCCGGCCTTAATGGCAGACAAGGTCAGGGTATCGTCATCGTTTAACTGACATGCGGTGATCATGTTTTATCCTCCCGTTTTTGCAGCAAAGAGGCTGCTAAGGTTTTTGCGGCAGGAGCACATCCTGCCCGGGAACGCGCCGCAGCGCGCAGCATAGCCCGGATAATCGGGCGGTTATCTCAAAATTTGTCCGGCTGTATTTTTCCACAAAAGACCGGCAAAAGCCATGCCCGGCCAAAGAAAAAGTTCCCGGGCCGGATCTGCCTGTAAATCCTGCGCTGCGGGGGCAGGCTGATTGTAAAAGCGCGGTAAGCGCCGGGTGAGATTTTGGCAAAACTTTACAAGAACTTTACACAGACCTCACAATCGCTTGAGCTTGTGATGTTAAATTAGACGGCGTTGAATGTGCGTAGAGACAGACTGATTTTTGGGGTGCAGGCCTTGTTCTGACTGGGATCGGGCCCTGCTGCAGCCGGAGCCTGAAAGGCCCCGGTTTG
>JADINH010000057.1 GCA_017694225.1 Candidatus Avisuccinivibrio stercorigallinarum | reverse complement strand
GTGTACTGCTTGTAAGCGCGGGTATCTGCGGTGTACTTGATCTTCTGGGACATGCCAGAAGGATCATCGCCTGCCTGCTGGAACTTCAAGCCGGTGGAATACTGCTTTGACGCCTCATCGACCTTGGTGTTGGCGTTTTGCAGATAGTACATCTGATTTTGAAACTGCATTGAAGTTGAAATACGCATGACAGTGCTCCTTAGAATGAGCTCAGCAGGCTGTCAAATACAGTCTGCGAGGCTGCGATAATTTTGGAACAGGCGGTGTAGCTCTGCTGGAAGCGGATCAGATTTGCCGCTTCCTCATCAAGGTTCACCCCGGCCGCTGACTGATACAAAGCCTCAGTCTGCTGGCATTTGGCCTCTGAGGCCGCCAGATCGTTGTTGGCTGACATTAAAGCGGAGCCGAGCGAAGCGGTAAGATCAGAATATCCTTCAGTAAAGGAGACCTTGTTGCGCCCGGAGGATGCTACGGTTGATGCCGTCTGCAAAAGGCCCATCTGAATGCCGTTGGTGTTGTCTGAAAAACCGTCAAAGTTCAGCTCAATATTAAAGGTATCGCGCGGTGACACCGTGCCGGTGACGGAAACCTCATAGCCGGGATAGCCCTCAGGCAGTGCCGGATCAAGCCACACCGTATTGGCAAACACATTTTTGCCGTTGCAGGATTTGTCGGCGGTGCCCAGGGTATTTCCGGCAGCATCGCGCACCTCATAATTGCCGTCATCGTCGATTACAATCTGCACCGGCGCTCCGGCGGTAAACTCAGGCTCTCCGTCTGCATTAATCTGCACACCCATGTTTGCAGAGGTAAGCGTCATGCCCTCAAAGGAGATCACCGCGTTGCCGATATTGCCCGTCCCGGTATTGGTGCGCACCGCTGAGGCAAAAGCAAAGTCCTCAGGCTTGGTTGCATTCATCTTAATGTCATAAGCTGCATGCATGGTGGGCTGCACGTAAAACTCCACCCTGCCTGTGGCCTGCGCCTCAGCTGCCATGGCAGCCTCAGTGCCGGTGAAGTTAAGCCTGATGCCGTGCGTTTCCATATTAAGCACCAGGGCTCCGGTGTCAGGATCGGTCTCAACCACATAATCCTCACCTTCAGTCAGGAGCACATTGCGCTCGTTCTGCACGATGTACACTGAAAGCTCGCCTGCGGAATTAAAGGTCACCTGATAGTCGCAGGCAGTGATGTTCTCGCCCAGGCTCTCAATATAAGTGCAGTTCATCGCAAAGTTTGCACTGCTGCTTACTGCCGCCACCGGCTGCTTGATGGTGATTAAATCCTCACCGGCCTTGTTCTCCAGGGTGATGCCCGATTTGTTCTGGGTGTTGAGGGCATCAGAAAAGGCCAGAGCCAGCTGACCCAAATCACGCATGGTCTGACGGATCTCTGTGGTGCTCTGAATGAGGCCGCCCAGGCTTCCGCCTACCGCAGTCGTCAGTCCGGATTTGACCGCCGGGTTGCTCGAATAGGCCACTTTAAGCTCCAGGCGGTTTTGATCGTAGATAAAGGTCTCAGCACTTATCTTGGCGTATACATCCGAGGTCATCAGCACCTGGCCGTTGGAGAGATACAGCTCGTAAGAGCCGTTGGTGTCCACGGTGACATTGATGTCCACATGCTCTGAGAGCTGATTAATCAGCAGATCACGCTTGTCCTGCAGCTGCAGCGCGATGTCGGACTGCTGATTTGACATGCCCACAATCTGCTTGTTGATAATGTAGATGTTTTCAACGAGATCATTGATCTCCATCACCTCATCGCCGATCTTGGAGTTGACGTCATGCAGCTGATTGGTAATGGAATAGTTTAAAGTCTGATAACGGTCAGTCATCACCTCAAGCTCAGCGAGCAGCTCGCGGCGGCTTGCTGTAGAAGTCGGGTTCTGCACGGCATCCTGCAGCGCATCAAAGTAATCGTTAAGGCAGGTGGAGATGGACATGCTGTCGTCGGTGAGCATCTTGTCGATGCTGTCCATGCCCGAGACATAGGATTCATAAAAGTTTACCGAGGCCTGATCGCGGTACAGTTCGCGCTGCACGTACTGATCATACATGCGGCGGGTATAACTCTCACCGATGCCCCACTCGATCACGCTGGTGTAGTACTGCGTGTCCTGGCGCACATATCCCGTGGTATTGACGTTCGAGATATTGTTTGAGGTAGTACTCAGGAACTGCTGATTGGCCAGCACTCCATATTTACCGGTTTTGAGCATATCCAACATAGCGTTCTCTCTCTTCAAAGCGGCATTTTCTTGCCGCAGTTCTGCCTTTGTGGCTTCTACTAGCTATTTGTATGCCATAAATGCAATGCGCCGCGCGATGCTCTTTAACTTCGCGGCATAATTGGGGTCGGTGGCGTATCCGGCCTTTTGAATTTCCTCAAAATAGCGGTCAGGATCGTAGGAGCACTGTGCGGCCCTGGCATAACGCTCATTGCTCTGTATAAGAGTGACGTAATCGCGCATGCTCTCCTCCACCCCGCCGTATGCCCGGAAGGCCGAAACCTCAGGGGCAAAGGCACCGTCACGAAACTCGTCTGAGCTCAGGTTCTGCACCGGGCCCTGCCAGCTGCCGCCGGCCTTGATGCCAAAGTAATTGTTGTTCTCCGGCACATGCTCGCCCCAGCCGGTCTCCAGCGCGGCCTGCGAGAGCAGCACTAAAGGATTCATGCCGCTCTGCTCCACGGCCCTTAAGGCAAAAGGCATCAGTTTTTCGACAAAGTCCTCGGGCGAGCTGAAATGGCGCGGCGCTTCCCCCAAAGCCCCGTCCTGCCCGTACTGTGACCTGAAGGCACTGATCGCTGCCCGCGCATTTGACAGAGCCAAAGACGCAGCCGGTGCTGCGCGGTGCCCTGCTCCTTTAAGCTGCACCTCGGAGCCTGCTCTGTCAGACCTGAGGCCTGATACGGTCATGCCGTCGAGCTCTGCCATCAGCTCTTTGCCGGCATCGCCGAGCGAGCCTGCAAACTGTTTGGCAATTAAATAGGTAATGGAGTTTTTATTGATGCCTCCGCGGCCTTCGACAACCGAGGTCACCTGCTGCTGCGCGAGCATCTCCTCAAAGAAGCCGGAGTATTTGCTTTTGAGCGGGCTGTCGGCATTGAGCGCGTCATTGCCTGCGCGCACGGCGTCAAACCACTGCTGCACCAGCAGAGCCTCAAACTGCGCCGCTGCTGTCTTTAAAGCCTGGGCCTGCTCCTTTGGATCACCCATAGCCAGATTTTTTAATTTGTTGAGGCTTTTGGTGTCACTTACCAGCCCCAGCTCAGCTGCACTTTGCACTAAAGGCGCTTTAACGGCATCCATAGCCAGCCCTCCACATCATCAAATACCCCGCCCAAGCTGCTGCCTTTAAGAGTTTTGACGCTCTTTCAGGCACTTCTCAGGCTCAGGGCCTTCAGAGCAAAGCTTGTGCCAGCTCATAATTTTGTGACCAGGAGCGCAAAAAAGCCCATTTTTGTGCATTTTTACCGCCTGATCTGCAAACACTGTCAAAATTTTGGCAGTGCATTTGTTACAATCTAAGCCAGCAATGGAGATGTATTATGCAGTTTTCTGGAACTATTCTGCTCCTTGATGACGATCGGGCAGCACGGCAGAACATGGAGACCATCTTCTCTTTTTTGGGTCTCACCTGCCAGAGCGGCGAGAGTGCTGACTGCCTGTCCTATCTTGACGGAGCCGGAGACAGTGTTGATATCTGCGTGGTAGGTGAGGTGAAGGCAGATCCCGCCGCCCTGCTTGCCGCCCACCCCGGCACTGCCTTTATCTTCAGGCAGGAACAGGCCGCCGCAGGTCACAATCTGCCTGGCAACTACATCGGCGCCTTAAGCGCAGAGCCTGAATACGACGAGATTGTAAGCCTGCTGCACTACTGCCAGTCCTTCAGGAGCATGCAGCGTTTGAGAAAAAACGGCCGGGCGCAGAATACGCAGCTGCTCAAGTTTCTGGTGGGCAAGGGAGAGGCTATCTCCAAGGTGCGCCGCCTGATTGAGCAGGTGGCGGCAACTGACGCCAATGTGCTGATTTTAGGCGAGTCCGGCACCGGCAAGGAAGTGGTGGCAAGGGCCGTGCATGAGCTGTCCAAGCGCAGCAAAAAGCCCTTTGTCCCGGTAAACTGCGGCGCCATCCCGGGCGAGCTGCTGGAAAGCGAGCTTTTTGGTCATGAAAAAGGCGCTTTCACCGGAGCCTTTGCCGCACGTGAAGGCCGTTTTGAACTGGCGCAGGGCGGCACGCTGTTTCTTGATGAAATCGGCGACATGCCCCTTGCCATGCAGGTCAAGCTGCTGCGCGTGCTGCAGGAGCGCAAATTCACCCGCGTGGGCTCAAATAAGGAAATCAAGGCCGACGTGCGCATCATCGCCGCCACCCATCAGGATCTGGAAAAGATGGTGGCCGAAAAAACTTTCCGCGAGGATCTGTACTACCGCCTCAATGTCTTCCCGATTGAAACCCCGCCGCTGCGCGAGCGCGCCGATGACATTCCGCTGCTCATTCAGGAGCTCATTAACCGCCACGGACGCGAGCAGCATACCTCCATCCGCTTCACCGGCCGCGCCATGCTGGCCCTGATGCAGAACGAATGGCACGGCAATGTGCGCGAACTGTCAAATTTAATTGAGCGCCTGCTCATTCTGCACCCCTCTGAAGTAGTGGATCTGCCTGATCTGCCGCCCAAATATCAGGGCGATAACGTCAAGGCCACCGAAGCTGACGAGCGCTTTGCCCTGCTCGATGCCTTCTCAAGCAGTGCTGATGCCGGTGAAGACGGAGATGACAGCCCCATAGAACTGCCGGAGCTGCCCGCTATTGCAGGCGAGGAGGAGATGGCCAAAGCCTTTGCCCCGAACCTTGCGGACGGCGCAGTAAATTTAAAAGATTTGGTGGCCAATGTGGAAATCACCATGATAAAACAGGCACTGGCCCAATGCGGCGGCGTAGTGTCCAAGGCCTGCGAGACTTTAGGCCTCAGACGCACCACCTTGGTTGAAAAAATGAAAAAGTACGGCCTGAGCTCTCAGGATGTTGCAGGAGAATAAAAGATGCCCGTTATCCAGCCAGAATTAACTGAAAAAATTGCAGCCGAGCTTGAGGGCAAGACCATACTCATCACCGGAGGCACCGGTTCTTTTGGCAAGAACTTTGTTCGCTTTGTGCTCACCCATTTCAATCCGGCCAAAATCATCATTTATTCACGCGATGAGTTAAAGCAGTTTGAAATGCAGGATCAATTTGCACAATTTAAAAACAAGCTGCGCTTTTTCATCGGTGATGTGCGCGACAAAGACCGCCTCTACCTCGGCATGCGCGGAGTGGACATCGTGATCCATGCAGCGGCCTTAAAGCAGGTTCCGGCCGCAGAGTACAATCCGATGGAGTGCATAAAAACCAATGTTTTAGGCGCTGAAAATGTGATTGAAAACGTATTGCTGCGCTCAACCGTCAAAAAGGTGGTGGCCCTCTCCACCGACAAAGCTGCCAATCCCATCAATTTGTACGGCGCCACCAAGCTGTGCTCAGACAAGCTCTTTACGGCTGCCAATAACCTGGCCGGCCGTCAGGATCAGCGTTTTTCAGTGGTGCGCTATGGCAATGTGGCCGGATCGCGCGGCAGCGTAGTGCCCTTTTTCAAGCATCTGATAGCAGACGGCGCCAAAGAACTGCCCATCACTTCAAAGGAGATGACACGCTTTTGGATCACCCTCGATGAAGGCGTGTTCTTTGTGCTCTCCTCCCTGGTGCGCATGCACGGCGGCGAGACCTTTGTGCCCAAGATCCCGTCAATTCGCATCACCGATCTGGCCACGGCGCTGGCCCCCGATCTGCCCCAGAAGATCATCGGCATCAGACCGGGTGAAAAGATCCACGAGATCATGTGCCCGCGGGACGATTTCATGCACACCATCGAGTTTGACAACTTCTTTATCATCAAGCCCTCCATCAGCTTCAATGCGGTGGACTATGACTACGCCCAAACCTGCATCGCAGAGCACGGCCGACCCGTCCCTGAGGGCTTTGAGTACAACTCCAAGGACAATCCGCACTTCCTGACGATAGAGGAAATCAGACAGCTGCATCAAACTCTGGGCCAGCACTAAGCGGGGGAGGACTGAGGCAAAATGGCAAAGCTCATCCCCTACGCCCATCAGGACATCAGCAGGGAAGATATTGAAGCGGTCTGTCAGGTTCTGCGCTCAGACTTTCTGACCACCGGGCCTGCCATCCCCGCTTTTGAAGATGCCCTGTGTGCAGTGACCGGTGCACAGTATGCCTGTGCGTGCAGCTCGGCCACCGCAGCGCTGCATCTGACCCTGGCGGCTCTGGGCATCGGACCTGACGACTACATCATGGTCACCTCAATCAGCTTTGTTTCCTCAGCAAACTGCGCCCGCTTTGTCGGCGCCGGGGTGCGTTTTATAGATGTTGATGAGTATGGCTGCATCAGTACAGAGCACTTAAAGCTGGAGCTTGAGCGCTGCGTGCAGCAGGGGAAAAAACTGCCGGCTGCCGTGGTGGCAGTAGACTTAGGCGGGCATCCCTGCGCACTTGACAAGCTGCGCGAGCTTAAAGAGCAGTATCACTTTTACTTGATTGAAGACGCCGCCCACTCGCTCGGCGCTCTCTATCATGGCCATCACATCGGTGACGGCGCCTTTGCCGATGCTGTGATCTTCAGCTTTCATCCCGTCAAGATAATCACCACCGCTGAAGGCGGTGCTGTGCTGACCAACAATGAAGCGCTGTATCAACAAGCCTGTCTGCTGCGCTCGCACGGCATTGTGCATGACACGGACAGCCTGCAGCAAAAAGACCGTCCGGGCTACTACTATGAGATGCAGACTTTAGGGTGGAACTACCGCATAAGTGACCTGCAGGCAGCCTTGGGGCTCAGTCAGCTTGAGCGTCTTGATGCCTTCCTGACAAAAAGACGGGAGCTGGCCGCACACTGGCAGGAACTGTTAGCCCCCTATCAGGAGCTTGGCCTGATCACCCTGCCCAGGGCCGATGAAGAGCAGACCAAAGCATCCTGGCATTTGTATCAGATCCGGGTAAAGCATCAGCTGCGCGACGAACTTTACCGGCGCCTGCGTCAAAAGCAGATCGGAGTGCAGGTGCACTATCTGCCTATCTACTCACAGCCTTACTATCGGGAGCTTGCAGGCGAGATCCACCTTGCCGGGGCAGACGCCTTTGGGGCTGAGACTTTAAGTCTGCCGCTCTACCCGGGGCTCACCACGCTGCAGTGGTCTTTTGTTACTGCGCAGGTGTGCTCAACGCTCGATGAGCTGTGGGGAGAACTCAAGCTGGACCCGCAGGTTAGTAAGCAGACCGGCAAAGATTTCCATGTCTTGCAGACAAAACGGGATCTGCTTCGCAGATTTAATAAAAATAATTAAAATTACCTTTTAGAATGTGCTACAGTAGTCGAGCGCATTGGTGCCGCGCACGCACGATTAATTTATTTAATAAAATAAATTGTTAGCGTTTACGATGGATTTTTAGTCGCTCATGTAACATGACTAAAACCAAGGTTGGTGTTTAACAAATTTCTAACCAATGCAGAAGCTTTTAACGCTGGATCTGCTTGCTCTTTAACAAAAGATTAATTTTATATACTTAATACTAATTAAGTGGCTTTAATTATTTTAAGTTACTATCTTCTCCGCGTGTCCGGAGGTTTTTCCGTTAGCGGCACATTGTTTCCGCCTGTGCCGTAATCTTCTCCGCGTGTCCGGAGGTTTTTCTGAACTTATTCAGATTTAGTCGCAGAACTGTTAATCTTCTCCGCGTGTCCGGAGGTTTTTCCTCATGCTCTGGCCTGTCTGTCGGTTTGCCGTCATCTTCTCCGCGTGTCCGGAGGTTTTTCTACGGCCCCAGACGTCAAGGCCGTATCCCTCAGATCTTCTCCGCGTGTCCGGAGGTTTTTCTTAACCTGCACATTAACAATGCGCTTTACTGATATCTTCTCCGCGTGTCCGGAGGTT
>JADINH010000056.1 GCA_017694225.1 Candidatus Avisuccinivibrio stercorigallinarum | reverse complement strand
ACGTTGCGATCGTCGGTGCAGGCGGTACCGGTCTGCGTGCTGCTATTGCAGTTGCCCAGACTAATCCGTCGCTTCGCATTGCACTCATTTCCAAAGTTTACCCGATGCGCAGTCATACCGTTGCCGCAGAGGGCGGCGCTGCCGGTGTGATCCGCGACGACGATTCTTATCAGAAACACTTTGAAGACACCGTTTCAGGCGGCGACTGGCTGTGTGAGCAGGATGTAGTTGAGTACTTCGTGCGCCACACCACCGAAGAGCTGTTCCAGTTAGAGCACTGGGGCTGCCCGTGGAGCCGCAAGCCCGACGGCGATGTCAACGTTCGTCGTTTTGGCGGCATGAAGGTTCCCCGCACCTGGTTTGCTGCAGACAAGTCCGGCTTCCACATGCTGCACACTCTGTTCCAGGCCTCAATTCAGTTCCCGTCCATTACCCGCTTTGATGAGCATTTTGTGCTCGACCTCTTAGTTGAGGACGGCGTGTGCCGCGGTGTAGTGTGCTTTGATCTGCAGAACGGCGTATTCCGCCAGATCAATGCCAAGTCAGTGATTATCGCCACCGGCGGTGCCGGCCGTGCTTATATCTTCAATACTGACGGCGGCATCGTGACCGGCGACGGCATTGCCCTTGCTTACCGCCACGGCGTGCCTATCCGCGACATGGAGTTCGTGCAGTATCACCCCACCGGCCTTTTAGGCTGCGGCATTTTGATGACCGAAGGCTGCCGTGGTGAAGGCGGCGTGCTCTACAACAAGGATCACTACCGCTATCTGCAGGATTACGGCCTCGGCCCTGAGACCCCGGTCGGCCATCCGAAGAACAAGTACATGGAATTAGGCCCGCGTGACAAGGTATCCCAGGCCTTCTGGCAGGAAAGCCGCAAGGGCCGCACCATCAAGTATCCTTTAGGCGAGGCCGTGCACCTTGACCTTACTCACCTGGGCGAAAAGTACCTGCACGAGCGTCTGCCGCTTATCTGTGAGCTGGCTCAGACCTACTCCGGCGTTGATCCGGTCAAGCAGCCGATTCCGGTGCGTCCTGTGGTGCACTACACCATGGGCGGCATTGAGACTGACGGCAAGACCGCCACCCGCATGCCGGGCCTGTACGCTGCAGGCGAGTGCGCCTCCGTCGGCATTCACGGCGCCAACCGCTTAGGCTCCAACTCCCTGGTCGAGACCGTGGTGTTTGGCAAGGTGGCAGGTGTTGAGGCCGCCAACCGCGCCATGACCATGAAGGACTTTGACAGCAAGGAGCTTGATCGTCAGGCTGCAGAGGCTGAGAAGCGTGCCCTGTCCTTATTTGACGTCAAGGGCGATGAGTCCCAGTACGCTGTGCGCACCGACATGGGCGAGAGCATGGAGAAGGGCGTCGGCATTTACCGCGAAGAAGAGACCATGAAGGAGACCATCGAGGTCTTGAAGAAGTGCAAAGAGCGCTACAAGAAGATCCCGCTGACCGACCGCGGCCGCGTGTTCAACACCGAGTGGATGAACCTCATTGAGCTTGGCTACACCCTCGACTGCGCCCAGACCATGGTTTACTCTGCCATCAACCGCAAGGAATCCCGCGGCTCCCATCAGCGCCTGGACGGCCCGAAGGGCGCCTACACCCAGCGTGATGACAAGAACTTCTTAAAGCACACTCTGGCTGTTTTAAACAAGGAAACCGGCCTGCCCGATATTTCCTACAGCGATGTGAAGATCACCACCTTCCAGCCGGCCAAGCGCGTATACGGCGCTGAAGCTGAGGCTGCTGAAGCTGCAAAGAAGGCCAAGGAGGCTGCTAAATAATGGAACAGTCAAAAAAGACCATGAAGATCACTGTGGTGCGCTATCGTCCGGAGCAGGATGACAAGCCCTGGGAGCAGACTTTTGATGTTCCCTACATCCACGAGACTTCTGTATTAGAGGCTCTTTTCTACATCAAGGATCACTTTGAGCCCTCTTTATCCTTCCGCTGGTCCTGCCGCATGGCAGTATGCGGTTCCTGCGGCATGATGGTAAACGGCGTCCCGCACCTGGCCTGCAAGACCTTCCTGCGTGACTATGAAGGCAAGTCCATGCGCATCGCCCCGCTCGACAACTTCCCGATTGAGCGCGACCTCGTGGTGGACATCTCCGATCTCATCGAGAAGATTGAGCGCATCAAGCCTTACATCATTCCTGCTGAGAAGGACAAGAATATGCCTCTTACCAAGGCATACCGCCAGACTCCGCAGCAGATGGAAGCCTACCGTCAGTTTGCACAGTGCATCAACTGCGGCTGCTGCTATGCTGCCTGCCCGCAGTACAAGCTCAACAAGGACTTCATCGGCCCTGCTGCCTTAACCCTGCTGTACCGTTACAACATCGACAACCGTGACGGCGGCAAGGAGCTGCGCATGCCGTACATGAATGCCGAGGAAGGCGTGTGGAGCTGCACCTCTGTAGGCTACTGCTCTGAAGTCTGCCCGAAGCACGTTGATCCGTCATCTGCCCTGCTGCTTGGCAAGAAGATGAGCGCAACCGACTACGTGTTCAAGATGTTTAAGCCGGAGTAAGATAAATGAGCGAAGTAAAATCATACCGCAAGCCCTTCACCCCGAAGGTGGAGGCAAACTGGTGGACCAAGAATCCCTTCTACACCCGCTATATGCTGCGTGAAGGCACCTGCCTGTTGGGCCTTTTCGTCAGCTGCGAGATTCTGCTGGGCATCTTCCTGTTCGCCATGTGTGACTTAGGTGCTGCTGAAGCCACTGCCGAGAGCGCTGCTCCCTACATGTGGTGGATTAACTCCTTTGTCGGCAATCCCATTGTGATGATCTTAAATCTCATCGCTCTGGCCGCTGTTCTGTTCCATGCTGTGACTTTCTTCAACATGATGCCGCAGGCTGTGCGCATCTTCATGAACAAGAACACCACTGATCTGGTACCGGGCAGCTTCATTGTCATCGGTCTGTATGCAGCCCTCGCTGCCTGCACCGTGGTTGTTTTAATCCTGGCCTTTGCCAGCATTCCCTAATGGAGGTTAATCATGCATTCACCCCGTTCTGATGAGCCTATTTACTGGCTGCTCTTTGGTGCCGGCGGTCTGGCTATGGCCATTGTAGTACCTTCAATTCTGATCGTGCTGCTGGCAGCCGGTGTGGCCTCCCCTGACGTAAATGAGGGCCTGCTCTCCTTTGCCCAGGTCAAGGGTCTGCTCGGCAACTGGTTCCTGTCATTGATCCTGTTTGGCGTGGTATTTTTAACCATTTGGCATTCCTGCCACCGTATTTACCACACCCTGCATGACCTGACCATTCACACCACCAAGCTGCACTTCTTTGTGTTCTACGGCTTGGCTGCCTGCCTGAGCTTTGCTCTGCTGGCACTGCAGTTCTTGGTGTACTGCAAGCTCTTCTAATTAAGCTTTAAAGCAGATATAACACGGGCCCGTCAGGGCCCGTCTTTATTTCCCGGATAACCCTCGGGAGCTTTACCTCCCTGCCAGGACTTTTGCCGCGCTTTTTACTTCCTTTTTACCCTGCCTGGCCTGACTTTACACGCCTTTAACCTAAAGCTTAGATCTGATAAGAAAAACAGCGCAAAAAACCGAAAATCCCGCCTTTTTTGCTATAATGCGCACGCGATTTTACAACTAAAAAGAAACTATCATTAATTGATCAAAGGGGACATTTCGTGATCAAGAAAACTAAAATGGTCTGCACCATCGGACCGAAGTCTGAGCAGCGCGAGAAGATGGAACAGCTGCTCAATGCCGGCATGAACGTCATGCGCCTTAACTTTTCCCACGGCGACTTTGAAGAGCACGGCGGACGCATTTCCAATTTAGAAGCGATTATGAAGGATACCGGCCGCATTTTCGCCATCATGCTTGATACCCGCGGCCCTGAGATCAGAACCGGCACCTTAGAGGGCGGCCAGGAAATTCAGCTGGTCACCGGCCAGCGCATCACCGTCACCACCGACAGCACCGTGG
>JADINH010000010.1 GCA_017694225.1 Candidatus Avisuccinivibrio stercorigallinarum | reverse complement strand
GCGATGAACTGGTTGATATCATCGGCGCAGCCCAGGAGCCGGACGGTTATCTCAACACCTACTTCCAGGTCAATGAGCCGGATCGCAAATACCAGAGCCTGTATTTAAGCCATGAGCTTTACTGCGCCGGCCACTTCATTGAAGCTGCGGTGGCCTATTATCAGGCTGTGGGCAGTGAAAAGGTGCTGGAGATCGCCCGCCGTCTTGCCGACAACATCGATGCCAATTTCGGCCCGGAGGAGGGCAAGATCCACGGCTGCGACGGCCATGAGGAAATTGAGCTGGCCCTGGTGCGCCTCTACAAGGTCACCGGCAATGAGCGCTATTTAAAGCTCTCGCATTATCTGCTGTCCGTGCGCGGCCAGGATCCGCTCTTTTTCAACAAGCAGATGGAGCGCGATATTAAGCTTGGGCGCAAGTCGCTTATCCCCGGCATGACTATTGATGCCTTTGACAGCGTGTACTATCAGGCAGACAAACCGATTTTTGAGCAGACTGAGGCTAACGGCCATGCCGTGCGCGTGGTCTATCTCTCCACCGGCATCGCCATGCAGGCCAAGGAAAGCCGCGATGAGAACATGGCCAAAGCTGCCCGCACCTATTGGGACAACATCGTGTCAAAGCGCATGTACATCACTGGCGGCATCGGTTCCTCCGTGCACGGTGAGCGCTTTACCGCCGACTTTGAGCTGCCCAATGACACTCCTTACTGCGAGACCTGCGCTTCGGTGGGCCTGACCTTCTTTGCCAAAGCCATGAATGAGTTAAAGCCCGATGCCCAGTACGGCGACGTGATGGAGCGCGCGCTTTACAACACCGTGCTTTCAGGTGTGTCTCTTGACGGTGAGCATTACTTCTATGTAAATCCGCTCACCGTAGTGCCGGAGTACTCCAAGAAGAACCCGGCCAAGGCTCACTGCAAATCCCGCCGTCCGGGCTGGTTTGCCTGCGCCTGCTGCCCGCCGAACCTGGCGCGCATGGTGATGTCCATCGGTCATTACTTCTACACTCAGCTTGATGACACCATTTACGTCAATCTCTACGGCGCCAATGAGCTGGAGACTGAAGTGAACGGCCAAACAATCAAACTCACCGCTGAAGGCGACTATCCGTGGTCGGGCAAAATGCGTTATACCGTAAAGCAGGGCGGTGATTTCACTTTGGCGCTGCGTCTGCCCTCTTATGCCTGGGGCAGCTCACTGCAGTTTAATCTCTGCGGTCAGGCTCAGCAGGCAGTTCCTGATGCCGATGGCTTTGTCAGAATAATGCGCAGCTGGAAAGAAGGGGATGTGCTTGACGTGCTGCTGCCCCTGGTGCCGGTCTATCAGTGCGCTGATCCGGCCATTGAGGCTGACTTTGGAAAGTTGTGCGTGAGCTGCGGCCCGGTGATTTACTGCGCCGAGGAGTGCGACAACGGCGCCCGCCTGCATGAGCTCTGCTTTAAGCCCGGGGAACTTTTGGCCAGCGCCTTTGAGCCGGAGCTGCTCGACGGCGTGCTGACCATCACCGCCAAAGGTGAGCGCATTACTGCCTCAGAGGGCTTCAAGCGCGGTCTTTATCAGACCCTGTGGAACGGCTCCAACCCCTATGTAAAGGAAGAGACTGCCATTAAGCTCATTCCTTACTTTGCCTGGTGCAACCGCGAGGAGGGTGAAATGCGGGTATGGCTGAGCCGTGCTGATTAATTAATCCCCAATCGTTCTTTCCTTACCTTGTACTGAAGGCTCAGCCGCAATCCGGCCGGGCCTTTTTCTTATGTTAATTTGGCTGAGTGCAGCAAAAACGGCGCTGGTGCCCTGCGGCTTTGCTCTTTGCAGGGCGCAGCCGCCCCGGCAATGGCAGGCCGGGGTGCTGCAGATTTAAGCCTGGGGTGCGGGCGCCTTAACCGCCTGCTGCAAAGAAGATCTGATTGAGTCCGTCGACCAGGGTGCTGATGCACGGAATGGTCAGCATGGCAAACAGGGTGGAGATAAAGGTGGCCTTGGCCATGGTGCTTTCTTCCTTGCCGGCAATCAGGCAGAACATGATGCCGGAAGTTGCAACCGGCATGGCAAAGAGCACGGTGTTGATGGTCACCACCACGGAGCTGTCAGTAAAGAGCATGGACAGGAAGTAGACCACAAAGGGCAGAATGAGCAGGCGGCAGGCGCACATGGCGTAGATGTTGAAGTGGCCCAAAATGCCGCGCGGTGACATCTGCGCAATGGTAGAGCCGATAATGAGCAGGGCGCCGGGCACGGTGATGGAGCCGAGCATGGACAGCGGATCAGAAATCAGGCGCGGAATGCCGGTGATGCCCAGCAGCACGATGGCGATGGCGCCGTAGCTTGCGAGCATAATCGGGGTGAAGAGAAACCAGATGGAGAGCTTGTTCTTATCCGAGCGTCCGCCAATGATCATCGGGCCCACCGAGTACATGAAAAGCGAGTTGGCAAAGTTCAGCACGGAGGCAAAGAAGATGGCCTCGCTGCCAAAGACTGCATCCACTACCGGATATCCGATGAAGCTGACGTTGCCAAAGGCGAGCATAAAGGCAAACTGCCCCTTCTTGTCCGGATCGCGGGAAAAGAGCTTGCCGGCGTAAAAGGACAAGATGCCGATGACGATGTAGGTGATAATGCTCACGGCGATAAGCGGCGGCACTAAGGAGGCGTCGGGCACGGTATCGCCCATCACGGAGGCCAGCACCAGGCAGGGGCAGGAGACTTTGACGATAAAGCTTGAGAGCATGCGATCGAAGTCGTGATCGAGCAGCTTGCATTTGTGGCAGACGTAACCGGCGGCCATCAAAATGAAGAGCACGCCCATCTGCATGAAAATGTTGTTCATGATTATAAAAGCAATGGTATTTTTCAACAGGTGCAGACCCAGCGATCCGCGGGCGCATAGGATAATCATCTGACCATTTTGAAACAAGGCAAATTTTGTAAAGGCCTCGTATAAACGGCTTTAACGGTGTTTAAGCCCCTAAATGGTGCTTATTTTTGCATTTGGTGCACTAACATTGTGCATAAGGACGGCGGCTGGGTGACATTGGTGCTGCGCGGCGGCCTCATTGGGCATACAATGGATAAAAAGTACACAGGGGGGATCGGCATGCTGAGTGAAGATGAAAGACAGAAGCGCCTTGAGGAGCTCAGATCGTTCAAGATTGTTTTAGACATGGACGTCCCCGATGAGGTGGACAAAACGCCTTACCTGAAGCTCTACACCGACTGCATCGACGGAGTGATCACGCTCGCGCAGTTTGATGCGGCTCTTGATAAGCTCCTTGCACATGCAGAGCCGGCAGGGTCGAAGTATCCGGATGAGGTTCTTCTGCACCTTACGCCTGAACAGGCGGCAGAGCTTTTTAAAGCGCCGCCGGGCTCAGCCAGGCAGAAAGATGGTGTTTAAAAAGTTCACCACTGTGGTCACGCAGGGGATGGTGATCATGGAAAACACCGTGGAGATAAAGGTGGCCCTGGCCATGGTGCTTTCATCCTTGCCGGCAATCAGGCAGAACATGATGCCTAAGGTGGCAATCGGCATGGCAAAGAGCACGGTGTTGATGGTGACCACCTGCACGCTGTCTGTGAACAGCAGGGAGAAGAAGTAGACCGCAAAGGGCAGAATGAGCAGGCGGCATAAGCTCAGCGCATAGACATTGGCGGTTCCCAGAATGCCGCGCAGCGGCATCTGGGCGATCGACGAGCCGATAATGAGCAGTGCGCCGGGCACAGTCATGGAGCCGAGCATGGACAAGGGCTCTGATACCAGCTTGGGGAAGTCCTTGAGGCCGATCAGCACGATGGCGATTGCGGCGTAGCTGGCCAGCATGATGGGAGAGAACAAAAACAGCGGCGAGATCTTGTTGTTATTGGAGCGCCCGGCGATCACGATGGGGCCTAAGGAATAGATGAAGATGGCGTTGGCAAAATTGAGGACGGAGGCAAAGAAGATGGCGTCGGTGCCAAAGAGCGAGGCCACCACCGGGTAGCCGATAAAGCTCACATTCCCGAAGGTGAGCATGAAGGCAAACTCACCGCGCAGCGACTGCTCCTTGGTAAAGAGTTTGGCGGCAAACCAGGAAACCAGGCCGATGACAAAATAAGTGGCAACGCCCACGCCTAACAGCGGCACTACCAGCTCGCGGTCTGGGATCTGATCTCCCATGGTAGAGGAGAGCACCAGAGCCGGGCAGGAGACCTTGACGATAAAGTTTGAGAGCATGCGGTCAAACTCGTGATCCATCAGCTTGCATTTATGGCAGATAAATCCCGCTAAGATCAAAAGGAACAGGATGCCCATCTGCAGAAAAATATTGTCCATGTCTCTTAAAGTCCTGTGCAAAAACCGCTGTGCGGCGCATGATCTCAGCTTATACGCCTGCCTGATTGAACTCAAGTGAGATAACGTAAATTTGTCTGATGACTTCACATTTTTGGCTGGACGGGGGCTGGAAACTCAGCGCCGTCAAGGGCTGCAGCGCTGCCGGTCTTAAGGTCTTAAGAAGAAATGCTCCGGCCGCAGCCTGTAAGCGGCAGGAGCCGCCGGGATCAGCCCGGCAGGAAGATGGTGTTTAAATAGTTTACCGCTGTGGTCACGCAGGGGATGGTGAGCATGGAGAACAGGGTGGAGATAAAGGTGGCTTTGGCCATGGTGCTTTCGTCCTTGCCGGCAATCAGGCAGAACATGATGCCCAAAGTGGCTACCGGCATGGCAAAGAGCACGGTGTTGATGGTGACCACTTCCACGCTGTCAGAGAACAGCAGGGAGAAGAAGTAGACCCCGAACGGCACAATGAACAGGCGGCAGACGCACATCGCATAGACATTCAAGGAGCCGAGGATGCCGCGCAGCGGCATCTGGGCGATGGAAGAGCCGATAATAAGCAGCGCGCCGGGCACAGTCATGGAGCCGAGCATGGACAAGGGCTCTGATACCAGCTTGGGGAAATCCTTAAGGCCGAACATCACGATGGCGATGGCGGCATAGCTGGCCAGCATGATGGGGGAGAACAAAAACATCGGGGTGAGCTTAGTCTTGTCTGTGCGGCCGGCGATGATCACCGGGCCTAAAGAATAGACAAAGAGCGCGTTGGCAAAGTTGAGCACGGCGGCAAAGAAGATAGCGTCAGTGCCGAAGATTGAAGCCACTACCGGGTAGCCGATAAAGCCCACGTTCCCGAAGGTGAGCATAAAGGCGAACTCTCCGCGTTTGGATTTGTCTTTGGTAAAGAGCCGGGCGGCAAACCAGCAGATGGAGCCGAAAACAAAATAGGAAGCGACGCCGACCGCTAACAGCGGGGCCACCAGCTCGCGATCCGGCACCAGATCGCCCATGGTGGAGGCCAGAACCAGAGCCGGGCAGGAGACTTTGACGATAAAGTTTGAGAGCATGCGGTCAAACTCGTGATCGAGCAGTTTGCATTTGTGGCAGATGTATCCCGCGAAGATCAGAAGGAACAGGATGCCCATCTGCAGAAAAATATTGTTCATCTTTTCAAATATTCCTGTGCAGAAACCGCGGTGCGGCGCATGCACACAGCTTATACGCCTGACGGAGTGATCTCAAGATGGATAACGTAAACTTGTCAGATGACTTCACATTTTTGCCAAGCTGCACTAAAACTTGCAAGTTAGAGCCCGGCAGGTCGTCAGGTGATCATCTTGAACTTTGGTGCAGCGGTGACATTTAGCTATAGTCTTTGCTGCAGCAGATTGCGTGGTCAGAGGCGGACGTGGGAAAATTTGGCCGTGACGGCTGTGACGTGGCCGAGGGGCCAAAGGCAGTGGGCGTCATAATTTTGTTAACTTGTACATGACCCAGGCGGTAACTCCTATGATGACGAGAATGCCGAAAATAGCAAAGATTATAACTGCTAACTCCATCTTAAAAACTCCTGAAGTCTTAATTTAATAAATATAATTTACTGCAGCAGGCAGCGGTGTAAACGTCTGCAAACCCTCGTTTAAGCTGAAGAAATAGTTGGATGGACGCAGCGCAGGGAGTTTGAGAAATCTGTTCATAGAATTGAATTTCCAGCGCGGAAACCCTCGTATTTATACGAGGGAGGAAGCGCTCTCCTCCTGTACTAATTGAGTTAAAAATGTTTTGCGCATCTCAAGCAGCTGCAGCTTCTTATAGCTGATACC
>JADINH010000055.1 GCA_017694225.1 Candidatus Avisuccinivibrio stercorigallinarum | reverse complement strand
GTATTGGTCTTCTCCGCGTGTCCGGAGGTTTTTCTAATTAAATCGTTGTCTACTAACTCAGCGCCAGGTCTTCTCCGCGTGTCCGGAGGTTTTTCCATGCTCTTGATTTCAAGCATGGTGTCCAAATGCCCTTCTCCGCGTGTCCGGAGGTTTTCTATCAGTGTTTGCTGATCCTTGATGAGTTCACGCCCTTCTCCGCGTGTCCGGAGGTTTTTGCACATTGCAGTTTTGCGCAATTTAAGTACAATGGAAGCCAAGGTTTTTCCATTTTTAAGGAGTTTTTTATGCATTCAACAAACCCCGCCGCAGCAGTCTTAGCCCGCAGCGCCGGCCAGATAAACTTCGGCGGTGTTGCTGCCGGTGCTACTATGTCGGGCACCACATCCAAAGCGCTGCTGTACTGTGCACTCACTGTTCTTGTAGGCTACTGGGCGATGACCTACTCCTTGGGTTACATCATAGCAAACCTCGCACTGCCCAAAGCTCTGATGTTCGGCTCATTGATCGCCGGTGTTGTCCTGGCTTTCGTCACTCTCTTCAACCCTAAAGTTGCCCCAATCACCGCTCCGATCTACGCCGTACTCGAAGGCGCAGCTTTAGGCTCAGTCTCCGCTGCTTTTGAGCTCAAGTATCCCGGCATCGTTTCTACTGCAGTACTTTCCACCTTTGCTGTGGTGATGGCCATGCTGGTACTGTGGAAGTTCAGACTTATCGTGCCTACTGCCCGCTTTAGAGCTGTAGTAACCGGTGCTCTGACTGGCATTGTGCTGCTGTATATTGCCAACCTTATCTTCAGCCTCTTTGGCTCGCAGCTGCTGCCTTCAAGCGGCCCGGTGTCCATCGGCATCTCCCTTATCATCTGCACCGTTGCAGCCTTAAGCCTGGTGCTCGACTTTGATACCATCGAGCAGTCAGTTGAGGCAGGTCTGCCCAAATACTTTGAGGCCTTTAATGCCTTCTCACTGCTGATCACCATCTGCTGGCTGTACGTCGAAATCTTAAATCTCTTAAGCAAGCGCGAATAAGCTTGCCGGCACCTGCACAATAGCAGGTGCCTTTGTGTGTGGGCGGAGCTGCTGAACAAAAGTCCAGTTCCGCCCAAACACAAAGGATAATCATCAAGCAGAGAATCAATCATCATGTCCTCAACAATCTTCATCACCGGCGGTGCTCTCGGCATCGGCGCCGGAGCAGTCAAAAAGTTTCTTCAGGAAGGCTGGAACGTCGGCTTCATGGACTTAAACGAAGAAAAAGCCCATGAGCTTATCGCTGCATCTGCCTATCCTGAGCGTATGCACTTTGTCAAAGGCGACACCAAAGTGCACGCTGACATTAAAAAGGCAGCGGCAGCAGTAAAAGAGCGCTTTGGGCAGATCAATGCCCTCTTTGCTAATGCGGGCATTCACCGCTCCAATACCGTGCTCAATATCTCCGACGAAGAGCTTGACCTGATGATTAACACCAATATCTACGGCACGGTCAACACCCTGCGGACAGTGGTGCCGTACATCATTGAGGCCGGCGGCGGTGCCGTGGTGATCACTGCATCCGATCAGGTGATGATCGGCAAGGCCCACAGCTTTGCCTACGGGCTTACCAAAGGCGCTTTAGGGCAGATCACCAAGTCTCTGGCCATTGATCTGGCACCCTATCACATCCGCGTCAATGCAGTCTGCCCGAGCACCATCAAGACCCCGCTGGTGGACAACATATTCAGCAAGCTTGAGGCCAGCACCGGAGTGAGTGCCGAGGAGTACTGGAAGGAGGAAAACTCCCTCTTCCTGCGCGGCGAGGCCGGCACCCCGGAGGAAGTGGCTGAAATGGTGTACTTTCTGATCTCAGATAAGGCAGGCTTCTGCACCGGAGCCCACTACCTGCTCGACGGCGGCCTGACTGCCGGCATTTAAAAAGCCTGAGGACTGTGGTCTTAGACTTGAGGCTGGTGCCAGGGTGCAGGCTATTGCCAAAAGCAAGGCACACCAAGCCCAGTCCGAACAGCCTGCGCCGCGCCCACTGAGGTCTGCATACAAAAAGCCGCCTCTCGTGCAGACAGGCACGCAGGCGGCCGCGGTATCAACAGAGACTTTTACAAGCCAGATGGCAGTGCGCAAGCCTGCTGCCATCCGGCATCAGCCAGGCTGAAGAAAGCTGGTATCCCTCTCTCCCCAGCCTGCAGACTGCTCTTTTTGTTACTTCACATTTTCCTTGAAGAACAGCTCCAGCTTGTCAAAGGGAATGGCATTAAAGTTGTCATAGAGATCGGTGTGATTGGCCCTGGGCACAATCAGGAGCTCCTTGTTGTCACCCTTTAACTGCTTGAAAGCGTCCTCACTGAAGTAGCGGGAGTGGGCCTTTTCGCCGTGCACAATGAGCACCGGAGAGCGGATCTCTGAGATGTAGCTTAAAAGCGGCATGTTCACAAAGGACAGCGAGGAGGTCACATTCCAGCCGCCGTTGGAGTTGAGCGAGCGCGGATGATAGCCGCGTTCGGTCTTGTAGTAGGCGTAGTAATCTTTGACAAACTGCGGGGCGTCATCGGGCAGCACATCTGCCACGCCGCCTGCAAGCTTGTACTGACCTGCCTTATAGTCGGCGGTGCGCTGGGCGTTTAACTGCTCACGCAGGGCATAACGGCCGTCCTCATCGAGTGCATCGAAGTATCCGTTGGCATTAACGCGGCTCATGTCGTACATGGTCATGGCAGCGGTGGCCTGAATGCGGGTGTCGATGGCAGCAGCATTGAGCGCCATGCCGCCCCAGCCGCAGATGCCGAGAATGCCCACCCCGGAGACGTCATCACGGGTCAGCAGATAGTCAACTGCAGCCTGGAAATCTTCGGTATTGATGTCAGGGGAAGCCACATAGCGCGGATAACCGCCGCTCTCACCGGTAAAGGAAGGATCAAAGGCAATGGTCAGGAAACCGCGCTCGGCCATGGTCTGGGCATACAGACCGGAGGACTGCTCCTTGACGGCACCAAAGGGGCCGCTCATGGCAATGGCCTTTAACTTGCCCTCTGCTCCCTTGGGCTTGTAGAGATCGGCGGCCAGAGTGATGCCGTAGCGGTTTACAAAGGTGATCTTGCTGTGCTCAACCTTGTCAGACTGCGGGAAGACCTTGTCCCACTCTGAGGTTAAAGTTAAAGCCTCAGCCTTAATGGTGCTGGGTGCGGGATTATTGCTGTTAATGGCCATAGCTGCTCCTGATGCAAATAAACTTACTGCTGCCACTGCTGCGCAAAGTGCGCTCATTCTTCTGCAAGACATGTAGCTCTCCTCAAAAAGTGTCAATGGTGTGATCAGGCTGCGCACTGCACAGCGCTGCCTTTCTTTGTAAACAGTATCAGGCAAAATGCACCGCAGGTCTAATACTGCTTTTTAATTGTTTTTTATGCGTGCTGCACATAATTTTGCTAAGCGGAGCTGAGCAGTTCTGTGCTGTGCTGCGGCGCGCTGCCAGGCCGGACACCACACTGCGGCATCGGCAGCATCTGCAGAAGTCAGCCTGGGGCGGATAAAGCAGAAAAGGCAAAGGGAAACGAGAAAACGGGTAAACGGGGAAGGTACAAAAGTGAGGCTGCAGTCTCCCGGCGCGGCGCACCGCGCCGGGAGGCGCTGACAGAGCGCAGCTGCAGGCAAAGTTAAGCGGCTGCGCACTGCCCTACTCTCAGGAGCAGATCTTGGCAAACTGCGCAAAATACCCGGGGAAGGTCTTGCTGGTGCAGTCCGGATCGTTGATCTCAACCGCGCGGTCAAAGGCCGCGAGACTCATGGCCATAGCCATGCGGTGATCGTTGTAGGTGTCAAAGCAGGGAAGCTCCATGCCGTCCTCACGCACCGAGGCATCCACGGCGATATAGTCAGCACCGCTTTCTACCTTGACGCCAAGCTTGCGCATTTCGGTGGCCATGGCAAGGATGCGGTCAGTCTCCTTGACGCGCCAGGAGGCAATATTGGTCACCACCACCGGGCTGTCTGTGTAAAGAGCCAGCGGCACCAAAGTCATGGCAGCATCAGGCATATCATTCATGTCAATTTCAATGCCGTGCAGTCTGCCGGACACCGGCTTTGAGCAGGTGACCTCATTGTCCCCCCACTGCACCTGAGCGCCCATCTTAGCAAGCACATCTGCAAAGTGCGCATCACCCTGCACGCTGTCCCGGCCAAGGCCCTTTACGGTGACTGAGCCTGCCACGGCACCTGCCGCCAGGAAGTAAGTGGCAGCTGAGGCATCACCTTCCACCACAAAGCTGCCCGGGCTGACATAGCCCTTTGAGCCTACCGCAAAGCTGCGCCAGCCCTCACGCTTGACCTCAGCGCCAAAGCGCTGCATCAGGCGCACCGTCATGGCCGCATAAGGCTTGGAAATAAGCTCGCCTTCGACCTTGAGCTTCAGGCCGCCCGCCAGCGGAGCTGCCATCAAAAGCGCAGTAATAAACTGCGAGGAGGTGGCCCCGGAAATGGAGACCTCATGCGCAGAAGGCACTGAGCCTTTAATGGCCAGCGGCGGATAACCGTCATTGTTGAGGTACTCAATATCACAGCCAAGAGACTTTAAGGCCTCAGCAAGCGGCCCTATCGGGCGCTGCAGCATGCGCGGCTCACCGGTGAGCACAAATGAACCCTCAGAGAAAGCCAGTGCGGCACACAGCGGGCGCATGGCGGTGCCGGCGTTGCCCAAAAAGAGCTCCAGCGGCTTGCCCTCTGACTGTGCAGCAGCAGGCTTAAAGCCCCCTGCCATGCCCTGCACGCTGACCGTGTCCCCCTGCACCTTGAGGGTCACCCCCAGAGCCTGCAGGGCCTCCAGCATGCGGGCGGTGTCATCTGAGCGCAGCACCCCGGAAAGTGTGGTGGTGCCCGAGCTCAGCGCCGCGAGCAGCAGTGCGCGGTTGGTTAAACTCTTGGAGCCCGGCAGCGTGACCGAGCCCTGTGCGGTGGTTAATTTCTCAAGCTTAAGCTTTTGCATCAAGATATTCTCTTAAACAGGCGAACAATGCATCGTTCTGCTCTTTGGTGCCAATGGAGATGCGCAGCATGGTGTCAAGACCGTAGCCCTTGACCGGGCGGACGATAATGCCCTTGTGCAGCAGATAATCGTAGATCGGGAAGGCATCACACTTAAAGTCAATCAGCACAAAGTTCGCTGAGCTCGGCACCATCTTCAGGCCAACCTCTTTGCAGAAGGCGGCATAGCGCTCACGCTCAGTGTTGTTGCCCTCCACCACGGTCTTTAAAAACTCCTCATCATCAAGGGCGGCAACGGCAGCGGCCAGAGCAGCGCTGTTGACATTGAAGGGAGCGCGCAGGCGGTTGACGATGGAGGCGATCTCTTCGTTTGAGACCATATAACCGATGCGCAGGCCGGCCAGGCCGTAGGCCTTTGAGAAGGTGCGGCAGACCATCAGGTTGGGGCACTCTGCAATCCACTTGGCGGTGTCTTCATACTCAGCGGTCTGATATTCGTTATAGGCCTCGTCGATCACCACCAGGGTGCGCTCAGGCACCTGACGCACAAAGTCATGCAGCTCCTGAATGCCGATGGCAGTGCCGGCCGGATTGGACGGATTGGCCAGCACCACCATGCGGGTGTTCTCGTCAATCTGCGAAAGCAAAGCCTTGGTGTCAACAAAGAAGTTCTTTAAAGGCACGGTGCGGATCTCGGCATTGGCCACCGTGGCCTCCATCGGGTAAACGATAAAGGACAGCTCCGGAAGCACCACATTGACCTTGTCATTGACAAAACTCTGATAAATCAGGTTAATAAGCTCATTGGAGCCGTCTCCCAGGGTAATGCAGGCCGGATCGTAACCGTACTTCTTCTTTAAGGCCTGCTTGAAATAGTAACCGTTGGAGTCAGGATAGAAGCTGGCAGAGCTGATGGCCGCAGCGGCAGCCTGCACCGCCTTGGGGCTGGTGCCGTATGGATTTTCATTGGAGGCCAGCTTAATTACGCTCTTTAAGCCAAGCTCACGCTGCACCTCTTCAATCGGCTTACCGGCCTGATAAGGCTGCAGCCTGGCCAGACCGCCGTTTGCCAGATCTATATAACTGAACATAAAAACTCCGTATCTGATTTTTCTGATAATAACTTGCGTTAACTGCTGTTAAACACTATAGATGTTGTCTTGCTTGCACACCATTGTAAGGCATAAAAAATCCGCCGCGCCCACTTTGCACTTAATTTGTGCGCAAATGTGAGCACGGCGGAATTTTATCGAGCCCGGACAGCTGACCGTCAGTCCTCAGGCACTGCGGCTTTATGCAACCTCATGAAAAGATTAAAGCCGCCCAAAACAGCTTAAACCGGCTTCAACGACTTCAACCGGATTAAACAAAATGAAAGCGCTTAAGCTCTTCTTTCCTGCGAGTCCGGATCAAAGACATGATCTGCATTTATAAGCTCCGGCTTATTTTGATTCCAATAAGGGGAGAGCTCACGCAGCCTGGCGATCACCCCGGGCAGCACCTGCAGGGTCTTGTCAATCTCCTCTTCGGTGGTATAGCGCGAGAGTGAGAAACGGATGGTGCCGTGGGCAGCCGAGAAGGGGATCTCCATGGCCTGCATCACATGGGAAGGCTCCAGGGACTCAGAAGAGCAGGCCGAGCCTGAAGAGGCGGCAATGCCGTACTCATTGAGCATCAAGAGGATGGCCTCACCCTCTACATACTTAAAGGCCACATTCAAGGTATTTGGTGTGCGGTGGCCCTCATCGCCCATCACCATGCACTCCGGAATGGTCGCCAGGATGCCTTTTTCCAGCTTGTCGCGCAGGGCGCGCACGCGGGTATTGAGCTCCTCAAGGTGAGCCTTGGCAAGCTCACAGGCGACCCCCAGGCCCACAATGTAAGGCACATTCTCCGTGCCGGCTCTGCGCCCGCGCTCCTGATGGCCGCCGTGCAGATAAGGGATGAAGCGGGTGCCGCGGCGCACATAGAGCACGCCGATGCCCTTGGGGGCGTGGATCTTGTGGCCCGAGAAGGAGAGCATGTTAATCGGGCTGTCTTTTACTGAAATGGCAATCTTGCCCACGGCCTGCACCGCATCAGTGTGGAACATCACATTATGCTCATGGGCGATCTCCGCAAGGCGCGGCACCGGATAGATGTTGCCGGTCTCATTGTTGGCCCACATGATGGAAGCCAGCGCCGTCTTGTCATTTAAGGCCGCCACAAATTCATCCTCACGGATGTCGCCGTTTTTGGTGACGTCGATGTAATTGACCTTGACGCCGTGGTT
>JADINH010000054.1 GCA_017694225.1 Candidatus Avisuccinivibrio stercorigallinarum | reverse complement strand
AATGCCGATGGGCTTTAATAGCGTGCAGTCCTCTGGCAGCAGCGCCTCAAGATCAATAAGGCTGCGCGCAAGTCCCCCGGTGCCGTGGGTGCAGAAGGGGATCACCGTCTTGCCAGAGAAATCATGCTCCGCAACAAAGCTCTCCACTGCCATGGGCAATGAATACCACCAATTTGGATAACCCAAAAACACGATGTCAAAGCTGTTAAAGTTCTCAGGCCCCGGCTCAATCTCGGGGCGGATGCCGTGATCGCGCTCGTCTGCCGCCCGGTCAAGGCAGATGTTATAGTCGCTTGAATAAGGCTCGGTCACCTTAATGGAGTAGAGCGTGCCGCCCACTTCTTCCTGTATCCAGGCTGCAAGCCTGGCGGCATTGCCCGGCACCAAGAGGCTGGCCGAGGTGGTGGCATCCACATCTACGGAGGCCGGATCTGCCGCCGTGGTGTTGTCAGCCCAGGTGAAGTAGGCGATCAGAATGTTGTGCTCAGCCCCCTGCGCTGCGTCCTCTGCAGCCCAAACTGCCGGACTTGATAGCGCAGTGCTGCACAGCAGTGCGGCCGCAGCTGCCAGTGTCTTGACTTGATGCATGATGCTCTCCTGTAAGTGTTTACCCATTGCTGCTGCCTGCGATCAGCGGCTGGCCTCCAGCCAGACCTTAGGGGCGGCAGTCAGGCTCGGACGGTTTTGCGCCATTACGCCGGAGAGGGCATGAGGCTGATAAGGCTCCTCCAGATAAGCGCACTCCTCCGGGGTGAGGGTTAAATCAGCTGAGCGCAGCAGCGCCGGCATCTGCTCCAGCCGGGTCACACCGGCCACCGGAATGCAGTGTTTGCTCTGCAGCCAGGCCAGGGCCAGAGCGGTCATCGGTTCACCGCGCTTTTCAGAGAGTTTTTGCAGGCGGTCAATCACCTCACTGTCGGCCTGTGCGCTCTTGTCATACTTAAAGCGCGCATAGCTGTCCTCATCAAAGCGCCTGGTGTGCACCTGCTGATGGGCCGGGCGGCTCAGGCGTCCGGCCGCCAGCGGGCTGTACGGGGTATAGGCGATATTCTCCTCAGCGCACAGCTGCAGCATCTCACGCTCTTCCTCGCGGAAAATGAGGTTGTAATGCCCCTGCACTGAGACAAAGGGAGTGAGCCCGTGCTCACGGGCCAGGCTGTTGGCGCGCTCTAACTGATAGGCAAAGCAGTTTGAGATGCCAAGATAACGCACCTTGCCGGAGGTCACCAGCTCGTGCAGAGCCTGCATGATCTCAGTGAGATCAGTGCGGTAATCCCACATGTGATAGATGTAAAGGTCAATGTGATCAAGGCCCAGATGCTTAAGGCTCTCTTCGGCGCTTTTGAGAACATGCTCGCGCCCGCTGACCCCCGCTGCAAATTCCTCATCTGAGCGCGGCAGGAACTTGGTGGCCAGCACCACTTCATCGCGTTTGGCAAAATCGCGCAGCGCCCGGCCGACGTACTGCTCACTCGTGCCCTTTTGATAGGCAATGGCGGTATCAAAGAAGTTGATGCCCCCATCGAGGGCTGCCTTGAGCACCGTGCGGCTGTGCTCTTCATCCACCGTCCAGCTGTGCTGCCCGGTGGCGGCATTGCCAAATCCCATGCAGCCCAGGCATAACATTGATACCGTAAGCTCACTGCTGCCAAATTTAACGTAACGCATCTTTCTGCCTCCTGTGTACTCTAAAGCCTCTGCCTGCAAACTAAAGCCTGAAGCGGCACTGCACTCCTGCCAGCCCGCCAGGCGCTCAACTTACCGCGCTTAGCGAAGGCGCGGCTTTTGCCTGCAGCTTTCTGTGCTTAATCTAAAGAGCGCGCCTGCGGCTGTAAAATACTAAATTTTTATTTGCCCAGATGCCCGGCAGGCATGTGCAGATGCCAATCCGGCTGCAAAGCGCAGGGCATGCTGCCTGCCTGACCGCCTGCGTTCAGTTTTCTCAGCTTTGATCAGTGCTCAGGCTTGAGCGCCCCGGGTCTGGCACTGTCATCTGACTGATACATCCTGATGATGTCTTCATCGGTGCGGTTGCCGTAGACCGTAAGAGTATTGAGCTTTGCTGTAAGCTCAGCCATCTCAGCAGGGCTTAAGTAAAGCTCAGCAGCGCCCAGATTTTCCTTGATGCGGTTAAGATTGCGCATGCCGGGGATGGGCACGACATGTGCGCCCATGTGCAAGAGCCAGGCCAGCGCAATCTGGGCCTTGGTGGCCTGATGGCGTGCGGCATAAGCCTCAAGCAGATCCAAAACCGGCTGATTTTTCCTGACGTTTTCGGCCTTAAAGCGGGTGATGGCCCTGCGCACGTCATCGCCCACATAGTGATCGCCTGATGTGGTTTTGCCCGAGAGAAAACCCGCACCCACCGGCGAGAAGGCCACCAGACCGAGGCCGAGCTTTTCGGTAAGGGGCAGTACTTGAGCTTCATACATGCGCTCGACCATGGAGTACTCATTTTGCACTGCTGCAAGCGGACAGACGGCCTGGGCGCGCGTGATCTGCCCGGCATCAGCCTGCGAAACACCCCAGGCGCGGATCAGCCCTTCCTTAATTAAAGGGGCCACGGCCTCTGCCACTTCCTCCAGCGGCCAGCGCGGATGAATGCGGTGGTAGTAGTACAAATCAACGTAATCGGTATCCAGCCTTTTTAAGGAGGCAGTCAGATGCGCGCGGATCTCCTGCCTGAGCGG
>JADINH010000053.1 GCA_017694225.1 Candidatus Avisuccinivibrio stercorigallinarum | reverse complement strand
GAAGTTCTACCGCTGTCCGGGCCCGGTCAAAGTCGTGAGTTTTGACCTTGATGACACCTTGTATGACAACGCTCCGGTGATCGGCGCTGCCGAGGTGTGGTTTGCCAATCTGCTCACTGAGCGCTATCAGTTGCCTGCGTTGTGCCGTGAGGTCTCCTTCTGGAAGGAGGAGAAACTAAAGACGCAGGAGCGCCAGCCGGAGCTTGCCAACGATGTCACGCTGCTGCGCGCGCAGGCCCTGGTCGACACCTTTTTGCATCTGCACTGTCCCTTAAAGGGCGGGCTTGACGAGGGCCTGGCGCTTACCGCTGAATTTGTGGTGCAGCGCTCAAAGATAAAGGTGCCGCGCTCAAGCCTTGAGCTCATTGCCTATTTGCGCAAATTTGTGCCGGTGGCGGCAGTGTCAAACGGCAACGTCAATCTGCAGGGCACTGGTCTTGACGGCGCTTTTGATTTTGAGCTGCGCCCGTCGGTGCAGGAGGGCTGCAGGCGCAAGCCCTACCCTGATCTGTACCTTAAGCTTGCTGCCAAGTATCAGGTAAGCCCCGGAGAGATTTTGCATGTGGGCGATGAATGCGGCACTGATCTGCTCGGGTCCTGCCGCGCGGGCGCCCAGGCGGCCTGGCTTAAGGGCGGCATTGCCGGACGCTGCGCCACCGCGCTGCTGCCCGGGTGCCTGCCCATGGTGGAGCTTGACGATCTGCAGGAGCTGCGCGCGTTCTTCCATTAAGCCTGGGAATCTGCAGATCCGGGGCAGGTTCAAGCCAAATTTAAGTTTAAGCGCGTGCCGGGAGCGCGGGAGAAGCGCTGCATAAAAGCTGCAGCAGCACAGCACAGCGCAGGCAGAGCATTAGAGCATTACACAAAGAGCTTTACACAAAAAAGAGAATACAAGATGCAGGACAACAGCTTATTACATGGTTTAAATGAACAGCAGAAGGCCGCCGTATCCGCCCCGCGCCAGAATATGCTGGTGGTGGCCGGTGCCGGCACCGGCAAGACCAGGGTGCTGGTTTCGCGCGTGGCCTGGCTGCTCTCAATAGAGCAGCTGCCTGCGCGCTCTTTGATGGCGGTGACCTTTACCAACAAGGCCGCCGAGGAAATGCGCGATCGCATCGGGGCGTTAAATTACGCCAGCGTCGATCTGCGCGGGCTGTGGTGCGGCACCTTTCACTCGCTGTGCGCCCGCTTTCTGCGCGCCTATGCCCCGCAGGCGGGGCTGGAGCCGAACTTTGTGGTGCTTGATACGGCCGATCAGACCGCGCTGGTGACGGAAATTCTAAAGGGCGATGAACTGCTCTCCGCTGAGGCCAAGGACAATAAGATAAAACCCGCGGCCATTGTCCATCAGATCTCCAAGTTCAAGGAGCGCTGTGAGCGCGCTGCGGATGTGGCTGCGATGAACCCCAGGGATTTCAGCGCCGAAACTGCTCTGGCCGCCAAAATCTATCCTGAGTATGAAAAGCGCTGCAATGCCAGAAACGGCGTGGATTTTTCCGAGCTTTTGCTGCGCACCTATGAGCTTTTCAGTCAAAACCAGCCCCTGCGCGAGCTGCAGCACAAGCGCTTTGCCGAAATTCTGGTCGATGAGTTTCAGGACACCAATGAACTGCAGTACAAGTTAATCAAGCTGCTTTGCGGCCCGCAGTGCCATGTCTTTGCCGTGGGCGATGATGATCAGTCCATTTACGGCTGGCGCGGCGCGGTGCTCGACAATCTGTGGTCGTTTAAACAGGAGTTTGACAAGGTCGCGGTGTTCAAGCTTGAGACCAATTACCGCTCGACCACGCAGATTGTGGCCGCAGCCAATGCCTTAATCAAATCCAACACCGACCGCCTGACCGACAAGGTGCTCATCTCCGATAAAGGAGAAGGCCCGGTGATCGAGGGGATGTCCTTCAGGGACGGATCTGCTGAGGCTGAGGGCATTGCCAAAGAGATCCGCCGCCTGATCGATGAACAGGGCGCTGATCCGGATTCCATTGCGATTTTGTACCGCGTCAATGCGCGGGCGGCCAATATTGAAACCGCGCTCATGACCTACAACATCCCGTATTATGTCTACGGCGGCCTCAAGTTCTTTGAGCGCAAGGAAATTCAGGATGCCTTAAGTTACTTGAAGCTCTGCGTCAATGAGGCTGATGACACCTGCTTTATCCGGGTGATCAATCAGCCCGCGCGCGGCTTTGGTCCGGCCAAACTCAAAACGCTCAATAAAATTGCCCGCGAGCGCAGCTGCTCTTATATGGCAGCCCTGCGTCTGGCCATTGAATATACAAAGCAGCATCCCAAAGAGGCCGGCCCGGAGCTTAAAAGTGCAGCCCGCGCCGCCGGGCCTTTTGTGGACATGATAGACGAGCTGCATGAGAGGGCGGCACAGGGGGCGGGGCCTGCTGAGCTGCTGTCTGAGCTGCTGGTCAAGTCCGGGCTGCTGGCCTTTTACAAGGAGCTTGACCTCAAGGAGCAGGATAAGAGCTTTAGGGAGGGCAAACGCGAGCAGAACCTCAATGAACTGATTGCCAATGCCAGGGCGGTGGAACAGCGCTGTGATGCCGAGCCTGTCCTTGATGCGGAAGGCAAACCGATTTCAGCGCTCATTACCTTTTTGAGCAATGCCGCGCTGCTCTCGGCCGCGGAGATCAATGAAAACGGTGAGAGCGGCACGCCCTCTGACAAAAAGGTGCGCCTCTTTACCGTGCATTCAGCCAAGGGCCTGGAGTTTGACACCGTCTTTATCGCCGGCTTTGAAAAAGAGGTGATGCCCTGGGGCTTTGCCTTTGGCTCTGAAAATGAGAAACGTGAGGCCGAGGAGCGGCGCCTGGCCTATGTGGCAGTCACCCGCGCCAAGCGCCTGCTCTATTTATGCTGGGGGCGCACCACTTTTTATTATCAATACGGCACCATATGCACCGGCCCGAGCCCGTATTTAAGGGAAATGCAGCTGGGCCTGGGAGCCGATCACGGCAAGATCATCCACCTCACTGCCTTTGGCTCTGACGATGACTATGAGGAGGATGATGATGACTGGAGCGGCTGGAACCGGCGCTCGTCCTACGGCGGCCACGGCAGGCGCCGGGGCTGGTAGCAAGGCTTAGGGGGGCGGGGCTTTTTCTGCTGCTTACTGTTATCGCCCTGGCGCTTGGATTTATAGCGGCATTGTTTTTGCGAGAAAATGTCTGAAATATTTGTAGGAGCAGTAAATGTCAGAAGGCTATATTATTCTTCTTGGTGCTCTTGTGGTTATGGTCGGCGGCCTGATGTATCTGATTCATCATGACTAACGAAAAAATCGGCGGTTCTGTCCGAGGACATTAATCTTTTGGAAGCCATTATCCCGGCATACATTTCGTTGGCCAGCCCGGCTCCACATTCAGTATGGAGTATAAGTTTGAGCTGTAGGCAATACCAAGGGGCCGGGCATACAGGCCTGCATGCATCTGCAGGGACAGCTCCCGCTTGCTGCCGGTGAGCCCCGTCTATTTTTCCGGGTAGTGGTACTTAAAGTTGTCGTTGGGGTGCATGGAGGTCTCAGTAACCGCCCGGCCGATCACGGTGTGCCGGCGTCTGCCGCTGCATTTTGTATAACAAACTTTAATAAAATATATAACAGTCTTTAATTAAAGACCACATTGTGCAGGGGTGCTTATACAGTGCTTATACGGTACTTATACAGGACAAGTACTGTATAAGCAGGATAAACAAGCTCAGCACAGCAGGGCCGCAGCCTGTGAAGATCAAGTCTGCAAAAAGTAGAAGTAAATGCGGAGTTTGCCAGGTAAAGAAGAGGTGTAAGTTTAAGTTCACCGCAGGGTGCAAT
>JADINH010000009.1 GCA_017694225.1 Candidatus Avisuccinivibrio stercorigallinarum | reverse complement strand
GGCGGGGTGCCAAGTTGCATGAACCTGGCTGACGGTGTGGCAGAGCTCTCCTCAAGTTAGCACGTTGCAACCGAGAAAACCTGCGATCGTTTTACCTCAATTTTCAGATCTTCTCATGACAAGTTTTAACAATCAGATCTCAGCCCTCAGGAGATCCTGACCCAATATCGAGACAAAGATCTGTGTGAGAAGTGTTTTGCCTCGTTGAAGAATGATGTTATTGGCGAGCGCACATACGTGAGCTCGATAGAAAGTCTTTACGGCAAGTTGTTCATTGCGTTTATCGGCATGATAATGAGGCGGGATTTTACCAACCGGCTGAAAAAAATTAAGGACAAGAAGCATTCGCTTACGGTGGATCAGTGCCTGATGACTTTGCTAGATATTGAGATGCGCAAAACCGGAGACCGCTGGCTGCTCAAGAAAGCTTTGACCTCAGACCAGAAGAAGGTCATGGAAGCATTTGGTATCCCAATTACCATCTTGGAGGCCGCGCTGCCCGTATAGGCAGCCGGGTTGTATAGGTACAACCCCCGGAGACATGTTGCCTGGCGCTACCTTTGGGAAGCCCGTGCTATCATGGTGATAGTTTTAATTCAACCGGGGATCTAAGATCACACCGTTATGGAGAAATAATTACAGATAAAAAAGTTATTTCTCTTGCCATGGTAATTGTTAACGAGCCAAGTTCTAAAACTGATTTTGATGTTCCTGTTCGGGAAGTTGCTTATTTAGAGCAGGTGAATGACTGAGCTCTTATTTAATTAAATCTGCCCGGCATCGGCTATAATAAGCGCCCGCACTGCTTTAGTGCATGGCGTTTTTGTTGTGCAGTTCCCCGTTTCTAAGGATTTCTTTTGATTGAAGCTAAGTTAACCGGACTTAACAGCCCGGTATCCCTGCTCATTGACGCGCTGATAAGCGCCGGCATACCCTTTGCCTTGTTCAAAGAGCCAGCTCAAACCCGAAATGAGCTGCAGCTCATGCTCGGCAGGATCAGCTGCGCCCCGCTTACCCGCGCAAACGTCAACCACAGTTCTGCGCCCTGCGGTTTTATCCTTGCGCCTTTTAAGCTGGATGAGGACGCTCTGTGCCTTGAGAGCAGCGAGTACTTTTGCGGCAGCGCCACTGAACTGCTCTCTGCCCTGACCGCCGCTCATGGAGAACTCAATGCTGCAGTCAAATCCGTGCAGCAAAAGCAGGAATTGCAAACCAAAAGTTATGCCAATGCCGCTGATGCTTCCCTGCCGGCACAATGGGCACAGTGTGAGGCCCTCAACATTGTGGTGCGTGAGCGCTACCATCAGGCCTTTGCCACTTTCAAGGAGGGATTAAGCTCCGGCCGCTTTGTAAAGCTGGTGCTCTCGCATGCCTTCTATCAGCCGATGACAAAGAGCGCAGGTCAGATCTTCGCCTCACTGCTGGCCCTCAAGGCCGCTGTCAATTCATTTTGTTATCTCGCTTTTTTTGGTGCCGGGCATGACCTGCATCTTGCTGCCACCCCGGAGGTGCTGCTTAAAATAAAGGGACGCAGCTTAAAGACAATGTCGCTTGCCGGTACGGTGCAAAGCGCGCAGGCGCTAAAGCCAGGCTTTGCCTGGGATGACAAAAATGTGCGCGAGCAGGCTCTGGTCACAGACTATATCCGTGAGGCTTTGCTGCCCTTTGCAGAAAGCATTAAAGCATCAGAACCTTTTACCAGGACGGCAGGCCCGGTCAGTCATCTGTGCACTGAACTTGAGGCTCACTTAAAGCCTGAGGCTGATGCTGCGCAGCTTCTTAAAGCCCTGCACCCGACCCCGGCAGTGTGCGGCCTGCCCAAAGCTGAGGCCTTCGACTTTATCCTGCAAGAGGAACACTCTGAGCGCGGGTATTACGCAGGCCCAGTGGGCTTTTACCAGGAAGGTGCGCTTGAGCTTTTTGTAAACCTCAGATCCCTGTCCATCAGAGACGGCATGATCAAGCTGCAGGCAGGCGGCGGTCTTTTGGCCCAGTCTGAAGAAGCCGCCGAATGGCAGGAGACTTTGCACAAATTGAAAACTCTGCAGGAGGCCTTGTGATGTTCACTGACAAGCAGAATGTGCTGCAGCTTATCGCCCTGTTAAAGGCCCACGGCATCACCCAGGTGGTGCTCTGCCCGGGCTCACGCGACATTCCGATCGTGCAGGGCCTGTCGCAGTGCCAGGAGTTTAAATGCTATGCGCTGACCGATGAGCGCTCGGCAGGCTTCTTTGCCCTTGGTGTCATCTTAAAAACCAGACAGCCCTGCGCAGTGGTGGTCACTTCCGGGTCTGCGCTTTTAAACCTGCATCCGGCAGCCTGTGAGGCTTTTTATCAGCAGCTGCCACTTTTAATCATTTCAGCAGACAGAGCCGCCGCCTGGATTGGCCAGATGGACGGTCAGACCATGGTGCAGGAGAAGGTTTTAAGCAGCGTGTGCAAGTACTCTGGCACCTTAAACGAGGTTAAGGATGACATCGACTTGTGGCACTGCAACCGCAGCTGCAATGAAGCCCTGCTGACTTTAAAGCGTGAGCCCTTTGCGCCGGTGCATTTAAACGTGCCGATCTCCGATCCCTTTTTCCACTGCCCGGTGAAGGAACTGCCACAGGCAAGGGTGATAAGAGAGCTGAGCCTTCCCGAGCTCTGCGCACTTGCCCACAAGACGGCGCGCACCTTGCTAGTCATCGGGCAGAACTCACTCGGGCCAAAGCTTGATGCCAGGCTTCTGCACCAGCTCTGCAGGCGCTATACAGTCTATGCCGAGCATTTGGCACGCCCTGCGCTTGAGGATACTGAGCTGATCCTGCACAGCGGCGATCTGCTCTTTGATCAGGCTTATTTAAAAGAGCACTCTCTTGATAAGAAGCTGGCTCCTGATTTGGTCATCACCTTAGGCGGGCACATCATCTCCAAGAAGCTCAAGATCTTTCTGCGCGGCCTTGAGTGCAGGCACGTGCATGTCAGCCCTGACGGGGCCTGCGCTGATCTTTTCCGTCACTTAAGCGCCGTCTGCCAGGCCTCCTTTATGGACACACTGCAGGCTTTGGCTGAGTGGCAGCCAGGCGGGAATGACAGCCAAAGCAGTGAGGAGCGCACACCCTACTTCAATGCCGCGCAGTCCCTGCCCGCTGCAGCGTACTGGAACAAGCGCCTGCGCACAGATCCAAACAGCCTGGCGCACGAGCTTGAGCAGCGCTCTGTGCCCTTAAGCCAGCTTGAAGCTGTTGGCGCCCTGCTTTGCAGCCTTAAAAACTGCACCGTGCATCTGGCCAACAGCTCCACCGTGCGTTATGCCGAGTACTTTGCGCTCGACAAGAGCGTTGAGGCCTATGCCAACCGTGGGGTAAACGGTATTGAGGGCTCGCTCTCCTGCGCGGTGGGGGCTGCCTGTGCCGCACCTGGCATTAACTACATGTTGGTCGGCGATTTGTCTTTTTTCTATGACATGAACGCCCTGTGGCAGCAGAATACCCTCAAGGGCCTGCGCATCATGCTCTTTAACAATCAAGGCGGCGGTATTTTTGCTGCCCTGCCAGGCCTTAAACTGGATGCCCGCGCCCAGAGCTTTGTCTGCGCGCCGCATCAGACCTCCGCCCTGCCCTGGGCGCGCGAGCGCGGCTTTAACTGCTTTAAGGCCGCTGACCGCCAGAGCTTTTATCAGGCCTTAGCAGACTTTACCACCCCGGGAGATGACAACCGCCTCTTAGAGGTCAACACCAATACTGAGGATGATAAGGCAGCGGCCCAAGTCATCAAAGCCCTGCTGCTCAGCCCGGAGGCGGATTTGGCTTAAAATCAACATCGCTGAATGAACATCACGAACAGAACTTAACCAAGAAAATTGCTGGAGATAGCATGTACAACTGGACACCCATCAAGGAATACTCAGATCTGCTGTTTGATTTTTATGACGGCATCGCCAAAATCACCATCAACCGCCCGCGCTGGCGTAATGCCTTTACCCCCACCACGGTAATGCAGCTCATTGACGCCTTTAACATTTGCCGCGAGCGCGGGGATATCCGCGTGATCGTGCTCACCGGCGCCGGTGACAAGGCCTTTTGTGCAGGAGGCGACATGCATGTCAAAGGCCGCGGCGGCTACATTGATGAAAACGGCGTGCCGCGCCTTAACATCCTGGACGTGCAAAAGCAGATCAGAACCATCCCCAAGCCTGTGATTGCCATGGTCAACGGCTATGCCATCGGCGGGGGCAATGTGCTCACTGTAGTGTGCGATTTGACCATTGCCTCTGACAATGCCATCTTCGGGCAGACCGGCCCCAAGGTCGGCTCCTTTGATGCCGGTTTTGGCTCCTCTTATCTGGCCCGCGTGGTCGGCCAGAAAAAGGCCCGCGAGATCTGGTTCCTCTGCCGTCAGTACAGTGCGCAGCAGGCATTGGAGATGGGCCTCGTTAACACCGTAGTGCCCTTTGACCAGCTGGAGGAAACCACAGTGCAGTGGGCGCAGGAGATGATGCAGTTAAGCCCGCTGGCCCTGCGCATGATCAAGGCCGGCCTCAATGCTGAACTTGACGGCCAGACCGGTATTCAGGAACTGGCCGGGGATGCCACCATGCTCTACTACATGACCGATGAGGCCCAGGAAGGCGGCAGAGCGTTTCTTGAGAAGCGCAAGCCCAACTTCAACACCAAGCCGCGCTGCCCTTAATTTTCCCGGCAGAATATAGAACACAGAAGGTTACGTGAATTTTGCAAGATGAAAAGACAATTTAAGTTCTTCCCCAAGACCCTGTACTTTAAGTTTAAGGCAGGCACTTCCCGCGGGGTTTACACCAGCCGCGACACTTATTTCATCGCCATGTTTGAAGACGGTGAGTTAAAGGGCGTGGGTGAATGCGCGCCCCTTCGGGGATTGAGCGCTGAGTACAAGAACAAAGCCAATTTTGAGCAGCATTTGGCGCAGTTTGTCGCCCGCGCCAATAAAGATGAGAGCTTCAGCTTAAGCGAGCTTACCGGCTGGTCATCCATCCTCTGCGCCTTTGAGACTGCACTGATGCACGGGGGCAGACAGTCCTTAAAACTTTTTGACAATGATTTCACTCAGGGCAAAGCCGATCTTAAGATCAACGGCCTGATTTGGATGGGCAGCTACGCTGAAATGCAAAAGCGTATTGAAGAGAAGCTGGCCTCCGGCTTTAAGTGCCTCAAGCTTAAAATCGGCGCCATCGACTTTGATAAAGAGCTGGAGCTGCTGCGCCTCATTCGCCAGGATTACCCGGCCTCAGTGCTCACCCTGCGCGTGGATGCCAACGGCGCCTTCGGCGTGGATGAAGCCATGGACAAACTTGAGGCCTTGTCGCGCTTTGAGCTGCACTCCATTGAACAGCCGATTAAGGCAGGACAGTGGGATGCTTTGGCCCGGCTCTGCGCCTCCTCCCCGGTGCCGGTGGCCCTGGATGAAGAGCTTATCGGCCTTAACAGCACTGAAGACAAGCTGCGCCTGTTAGAGAGCGTCAGACCGCAGTACCTGGTGATAAAGCCCAGTCTGCACGGCGGTCTGCGCAGCACATTGGAGTGGACCAACTTGGCCCGGGAGCACAACATTGGCCTGTGGATCACCTCAGCCCTGGAGTCCAATTTAGGGCTTAATATGCTCGCGCAGCTGACCTCCAGCCTCAAGCTTGAGGGATATCAGGGTCTGGGCACCGGGCAGCTTTATACCAACAATCTGCCCTTCCCGGCACTGGAACTTACAGGCGAGAATTTGCACTTTAATGCAGGCAGACTGCCCGCCGCCGAGGACTTATGGCACTATCTGCAGCACTGAAGGCAGGCTCCTTAAACGGCCTTAATTACACCCCAGACGAGGTGACAAGCGGAGCCTTTGCCGCCCGGGTAAGAGAGCTCTTTCCCAACGAGCCCTTTGTGCAGCAGTGCGCGGATTTCATCACTGAAATCTTTGCGCCTGCGCCCGAGGTTGAAGTACTGACCTCAGGCTCCACCGGCACGCCCAAGAAGCTCAAGGCCGTCAAAGAGCGCATGTACGCAAGCGCTGCCATGACCATTGAGCACCTGAGGCTGCAGGATGGCTGCACTGCGCTCTTGTGCATGCCGCTTGAGCACATTGCAGGCAAGATGATGGTGATGCGCGCCCTCACAGGCGGCATGGCTCTTACCGCACAGAAGCCCGCGGCCGATCCTTTTGCGAGCGCGCCCTGCGATCTTGATTTTGCCGCCATCACACCGATGCAGGCTTACTGCACCCTGCAAAATGCGCAAAGCACCAAAAGGCTCTCCTCGTGCAAAAACATCATCATAGGCGGCGGTTTTATTGAGCCGGAGCTGGAGCGACAGCTTGCTGCCCTGCCCGGGCACTTTTATCACTCCTACGGCATGACCGAAACCTTATCGCACATCGCGCTGCGCCGCCTTGACGGCCGGGAGCAGTACTTCAAGCCCCTGCCTGGGGTGGAGATCTCCTTAAGTGCGCGCGGCACCCTGTGCATCTACGCTCCGCGGGTCAATCCGCAGCTGCTGGAAACCAATGATCTGGCTGAAATCAGCAAAGAGGGCTTTACCATCTTAGGGCGGGTGGACAATGTGATCAACTCAGGCGGGGTCAAGCTCATCCCCGAGCTTATCGAAAAGGAAATAGCCCAAACCATCAGCACGCCTTTTGCCATCAGCGCCAGGCGCAGTGCCAAATATGGCGAGGTGGCGGTGCTGGTCAGTGAAGCCGGGCTTGATCCTGACCTGCTTGCCAAAGCCTGCGCGGGTCTGCAGCGTTATCAGCGCCCGAAGGCGGTAATCGTGATGGAGCTGCCGCGCACGGCCACCCAGAAAATTGACCGCCCGCGCCTACGCGCCATGCTCAATGCCTGATTAAGACACTGCAGGATAAGCGGGCGCGCAGTTTGCTTTGCTAAAGCTCCTTAAAGCTCCGCGTTTTTGCGCGGTCTGCCGCGGCGCTTTGGTGCCTGAGCCTCTGCAGTCTCTCCCTGAGCCTGCGGCGGCACCATCTCGGTCACGGCCTTTTTCGGGCGTCCGGCCTTTTTGGGCGCCCTGACCGTCCCGGCATCGGCCGGGGCATACTGTCCCTGCTTTAATTCCTCGTCATTGTCAGAGATGGCAAAGATCTCCTCCAGCTGACGGTTGGACAGATCGCCAATCCAGCTCTCGCCGGTGCCCACCGTGAGATCGGCAAGCTCCTTTTTGGACTGCAGGATGTCATTGACCCGCTCTTCAAAGGTATTGGCGCAGATAAAGCGGTAAACCTCCACCTGCTCCTTTTGTCCGATGCGGTAGGCGCGGTCAGTGGCCTGATTTTCCACTGCCGGGTTCCACCACAGATCAAAGTGCACCACGGCTGAAGCAGCGGTGAGGTTAAGGCCGGTGCCTGCAGCTTTAAGCGAGAGGATGAAGGCCTTAAGGTCACGCTTTTCGTTAAAGCGGTCAACCATCTTGGCGCGCTCTTTCATCGGCACCTCGCCGTGCAGGAAGTCAGGCTCAAAGCCATAGCGCTCGGAGATCCACTGCGCGAGCAGCCGTCCGGTCTTTTTAAACTGCGTGAAAATGAGAACCTTGCGGCGGGAAACAAAGAGCTCGTCAAGCAGTGAAAAGAGCACTTGCGCCTTGCCGGAGTAATCCGGCCCCTTAAAGGTGCTGTCTTCAGAGAACTGCTCCGGGCTGTTGCAGATCTGCTTTAAATTGCCGATTAAGCCCAGCACCGCGCCGTTGCGCGCCGCCAGATCGCCCGTGCTGTTTTCCAGCAGCTTCATGGTTGAAGTCACCACGTCATTGTAAAGAGCGGTCTGCACCGGGGTTAAGGGGCAGTAGCGATCGTAGGTGAGCTTGTCCGGCAGATCTGAAATCACTGACTTGTCACTCTTTAAGCGGCGCATGATAAAGGGTGCGGTGACGTTGCGAAAGCGCGAAATGGCCTCAGCATCATGGGTGCGCTCAATGGGCGAGGCAAACTCGCGCTTGAAGCTCTCCAGACCGCCCAAAAGCCCCGGATTGGCAAAATCCATGATCGACCAGTACTCCAGCAGGCGGTTTTCCACCGGCGTGCCGGACATGGCGATAAAGGAGGAGGCCTTAATCTGGCGCACTGCCTTGAAGATCTGCGAGGTATGCGATTTGATGGCCTGAGCCTCGTCGATAACCAGAAGCGACCACTGCTCTTTCTTAAAGGCCGCCAGCTCTGAGCGCAGCACACCGTAGGTGGTGATAGTCACGTGGGTAAAGGGCTTAAACTTTCTGTCCTTGCCGTAGAACTGCTTGACTGTAAGCTTAGGGGCAAACTTCTTGATCTCATGCTGCCAGTTGATAAGCAGTGAAGTGGGCACCACAATCAACACACCGCGCTCTTCGAGCATGCCGTCCACGCGCATCTTTTCAATGGCCGTGATCACCTGCAGCGTTTTGCCAAGGCCCATGTCATCGGCAATAACTGAGCCCATGGAGGTCTTGATGTTGCGGATAAGCCACGAGTAGCCGCGCTCCTGATAAGGACGCAATGTGGCCTTGACGGTATCGGGCACCGCCACGGCTTTTTCAGACAAGAGCTTGTCAAGCGCCGTTTTAAGGTTCTGCGTGAGCAGCACATTGTCCTGGCCAAACTTGCCGGTTAAGGCAGCGGCGATCAGGCGGCGCGAGGGCACCGTCTCCTGCCTGGTGCTGTTAAGGCGCTTGGCAATGCGCTGCATTTCATTGGAATCGACATACACATACTGGTTTTTAAAGCGCACAATCTGCCCGGTCTTTTTGGACAGTTCCTTAAACTCCGCCTCAGAGATGCGGCTGCTGCCCAGGGCCAAATTCCAGTCAAAGTTGAGAATGTCCTCCAGGCGCAGCATGCTCTCACCCTCGCCAAAGGACTCAGTGGTATCAATGGTAAGCGAGGCCTTGGGAGTGAGAATACGCTTTAAGGCCTTGGGGATGACGAGCTCCACACCTAAAAGCTTTAAGGCCGGCAGCGCGGAGCTTACCACAAAGGCCAGATCCTCAAGGGCAATGGTGCCTTTGCCGCCGTGATTTTCCAGCAGCATGCGCAGCTGCGGGCAGACCTGCGACAGGCGCGAGACCGTGCGCAGGCATTCAAAGCGCAGTCCGGAGTTTTCCTGGCGCTTGATTACATCCTCAAGTGACAAGATGGTGCTGCGGCTGCCCTGCCCCTCACGAAAGCCCATGGCAATGCCCACACCGGTCTGATTGCTGAAGAGATCCTCGCGCACTACATCAGGGTCAAGCGCGGGTTCATTTTCCGGCACCACCAGCGCCTCACTTAAATCCGCACGCCCGTCAAAGTAAGTATCCCGTCCGCCCTGCCCGGCCCCGGCCTCATCGTAGACGGCAGCGGCCGCCTCTTCTGCGCCCTCACCCGGGAGCACACCCTCTTTGACAAAGGGCAGATCTTCTTTTAACACACCTGAGAGCAGTTCCTTTAAGTACTCCTCTTCAGTCTGCAGCTCGTCAACATTGACCGCGCTGAGGCTGTCGGTGCTGCCGCGGCGCTCGTCCACCAGATCTTCAAGCTCGCCTACGGTGTTGTCGGTGAGCACAATGACCGGCTGCAGCTCCAGGCTCTCCAGATACAAAGGAGAAAGCCAGGACTCCAGGCTCATCTTGATGCTCTCGCCGTTTAAGTAATCCTCGGTGTCAATGGCCTCGCCTTCAAACAGGGCTCTGCGGTAAGGATTTTCATCGTAAGCACCGTCCTTCATCTCACGGTAGGTGCGTTTGACAAAATCTGAGATGAAAAGTGACAGCGCCAGCTGACCCAGCACCTCAGCGCTTAACTGCTCCGGGGCGCGATCAATGAAATAGCTGCCCTCACGCAATGAGAGCAGCGCCTGACCGCAGCGGGAGGTGGTGCGGCGCACATTATCTGAGATCACCGCCGGAATCCAGCGCACGGCAAAGAAGTCGGTAATGGGCTCAAAGATCTGCGGCATGATGTTGCCTGAGATGGTGAGCTTGGCGGCAATCAGCCAGAGCTGATAGAGCGCTTCAATCTCCTCGGGCACGTCAGCGAGCTTTTCCTTGTCAATCGAGCCTGAGAACATGTCGCACATCAGGGCGTTGCCCTCAGCCCCGGTGGTGCAGTGCTCCTCCTTCATGCCGGCCGGATACAGAGTGTAGCTGAACACACCCTCATCAATGTGGCCCCAGGCATCGACAGAGAACAGCTTGGAGACTTCGGCGAGCACCGGCAGATCACGGTCTGTTTTGTCAGCCAGCTGCTTTTCCACCGCCTTGACGGTCTTCTGCAAAATCTTGGAGAGCTCCTCTTTGAGGCTGCCCTCGGTATAGCCTGCCGGAGTGGGGGTGAAAAGCCCCAGCAGAGATTCGCGGATGTCCTCAAAGGAGGTGTAGGTGAGCTCATTTAAGGAGGAAAGCGGCATCGCAGGCAGCTGCAGGCCTGAGGAGAGCAGATCCTTCCAGGAGGGCATTTCGCTTTGCTGCGTCTGATCCATCTTCAGGCCGTATTCCTCCAGGCCGGCAAAGATGTCAATGCCGATCAGCGAAAAGAGCACAAAGGGATTGGCGTCAATTTCCTCGCTGATCTTGTAAATCACTGCGGCAATGTGCTTGCATGGCACGGCAAAGTCCGGGCAGGAACACTTTAGCTGCAAGTCATTCCACTTGCGCGGGAACACCTGAATGTTGAGCTTGTCGGCAATAGTCAGCACTTCAGGATCGAGCATGCGCGCTGACAGGCCGGCGAGCACCACCGGGCTTTTGGCAATCTCCTCAATAAACTGCTGTGCCTTTTCGTGGCTGACCCGCGGCAGGGTCACCTTTACGGAATAAAAGGGATCATAATGCCCTTTGACCCTGGCCTTAATCAGGCCGCGCTTTTCATCGAGGTTCAAGGAATAGACTTTGCCGGTATTGGCGTAGCTTTTGCCGCGCGGAATGCGGTTGGCCAAATCGATGCCGGTCAGGGCGTCAAGCCACTTTTTTCCCCACCAGGTGGTGCCGTATTCTGTTCTTGCCATGTATACTTCTCTGCTGCTTTGCTGTACGTTGTTACTGATTTTGAGTGTAGTGCTTAAGTCGTGAAATCCGCAGAGGCCTGCGGTTTTTCCCATTATAGAGGCACAGAGCGTTTTAGTGTGCAAAATTTGCACTTTCCACAACGCTAAAGCCCGGGTTTACTGCCGTCCTCCTGCGGGGCAGAACAGTCTGCGCTGCAAATAAGCCTTGCAGCAGACGGTCCCATGTGCCATGATGACTTAAACTTTAATTCCTAAATTACGCAGCTAAAGAGCAGCAGATGCCAAATAAGAAGCCAAGTAAAAACATTACCATGCACAGCAGAGCTGAAATCGCAGAGCTGAGCTGTTATCTGACAGCATACAAATCAGTAATCTGCAGTTAAAGCAGAAAACAGCAAACTTTGTTCTGGTAAGCTTTTAAAAAATGAAATCGCTAAAACTCTGCCTTACATGGCTTGTCATTTCGCTGCTGGTGACGCTGCTGTGCAGTGTGTTCACTTTCCTTCAAAAAATTAACTTTGAAAGTGCGGTAAATGTCTTATTTACCGCATCTACGGCCATGTTTTCCGTCAGCATGGGTGTGATTGCGGCATTTTCTTTTAAAGAAGTTACCGCCCCCAGATTAAAAGCCCGGATTTTAAAAGAAATAGACCGGGTAAAACACAATTTGTTATTTACCTACGCCCTGGCAGCATTTCTATTAATAGCCTTCTTTATCTCAAACAGCATTACTGCAGCTGCCATTGGTCCTGTTACTTTTAAGTTTACTTATTTTATCATTACTTACTTGTGCTTAACCATCCTGAATTACACTTTAAATTTTTTGGCCCTGCAAAATTTAAGAAGAGATATTGAGGAATATGCAGAGCGGCATACCGGCGCTTAATATCTGCACTTCGTGCCAGAACAGATCCGCCGGCAAAGCGCCTGCAGAGCACTCTGAACCTGCTCCTGACTTTAATCATTTATCCCCGCCGGGCTTGTGCCTGTGCTATGCTTAAGTTTCCGCCGGCAGCGCACGCTGCCGGTTTGTTCTTTTTCAATCTAAAGGGTTTTTAGCATGAAGCTAAATGCAATCAAATTCGCTGCTGCCATTTTATGTGCAGCCGTCGTAAGCACCGGCGCGCAGGCAGCGGAGGAAGATACACAATCCAAGGTACTGCGCGTCGGATGCGAAACTGCATTTGCGCCCTTTACCTACACCGATCACGGTGAATTAATCGGCTTTGACCTGGATCTGATCCGCGCCATGGCCAAAACACAGGGTTATGAAGTTGAGGTCAGACCGCTGCCTTTTGACGGCGTGATCCCGGCTTTAATGACCGACAATATCGATCTGATCATTTCAGGCTTTACCATTACCCCTGAGCGCGCCCAGAAGGTGGATTTTTCCGATCCCTACTACCGCTGCGGTCTGACCTTTTTAGTGCGCAAAGAAGATGCTGACAAGTTCAACACCCTTGATGATCTCAAAGATGAAGAGCTGTGCCTGCAGCTTGGCACATCTGGGTCGGTCTTCGTGCAAAAACAGCTGCCCAATGCCAAGGTAAAGCAGTTCAACTCCCCGCCTGAGACCTATCTGGAGCTTACCAACGGCGGCTGCCGCGCAGTCATCAATGACCGTCCGGTAAATGACTTCTACCTTGCCCACACCAGGAACACCAATGTGGTGTCCAAGGACATCACCTCAGCTGACAGCGAGTATTACGGCATCGCGGTGCGCAAGGGCAATCAGGGGATGCTTGACCTCATAAACACCGCCCTCAAAGCGGTGGAGGAAAACGGCGAGTTCGAGCGCATCAGCACTGAGTGGTTCGGCTATGACGTATCAGCCGAATTAAGAGCAGAGGACAGATAGTCCCCTTTTGTCCTTTCCCGGGGCAGCGCGGTCTGGCAGGCGGCGCTGCCCTTTTTTTCTGTTTTCAGGGCTGCAGGTTAATGCAACGTGCAAATTTTTCAGCCGATTGCACAAAAACTTTACATTAAAGATCTACAATACTCTTTTTCGCGTGAAGCCCGTCTTTATACGGTTTTTAAAGACATTTTAAGCAATTTTGTTCCGGAGATTTCAATGAGTAAGTTAGTTCCCAAAGAGCTCAGCTGGTTGTCCTTCAATGCCCGTGTACTGCAGGAGGCCGCTGACGAATCAGTGCCTTTAATTGAGCGTGTGCGTTTTTTGGGTATTTACTCCAACAATCAGGACGAGTTCTTTAAAGTGCGCGTGGCCGACTTAAAGCGTCAGGTCATCATCAATAAAGATCAGGGCGATCACGACAAGAGCGTGGAGGCAGCCAAGCTCTTAAAGCAGGTGCAGAATGCCGCTTCTGAATATCAGCAGGTGCAGAACAAGGTCTACCGCGAGCTGATGGCAGAACTCGGCCGCCACAATATCTTTTTAAAGAATGACAGCGAAGTTACCGGCCTGCAGAAGGACTGGGTGCGCCGCTATTTCAAGCGCCATGTGCAGAAGCACATCAATCCGGTGATCATCTCCGAGAATATCGATCTGGTGTCCTTCCTGCGCGATCAGTACACCTACCTTTTGATCTGCATGTCCTCCAAAAAGGAGAACAATTACGCCTTAATTGAGATCCCGTCAGATGTGCTGCCCCGTTTCCTGCGCCTGCCCTCTGAGGACAACACCACCACCTTTATGTTCCTCGATGATGTGATCCGCATCGGCCTGGACGACATCTTCTGCGGCTTCTTTGACTACAGCAAGATTGAAGCCTACTCCATCAAGATGAACCGTGATGCTGAGTATGATCTGTTCTCAAGCGCCGACAAGAGCTTGATTGAGAACATGACTGATGCGTTAAAGCAGCGCCTTGACGCCATGCCGGTGCGCTTTGCCTATGACCGCGACATGCCCAAGGAGATCGTGGAGTTCATGGCCGGCAAACTGCACATGACCGAGATGGACAGCATGATGCCGGGCAACCGCTATCACAATTTCAAGGACTTCCTGTCCTTCCCGAGCATCAGCGATGAGTATGAATATGAGCCGATGCAGAGCGTGCCCTGCGCTGCCTTTGACAATGCCCAGACCCCCTTTGAGGCCATCTCCAAGGGCGATGTGCTGCTCTACTATCCGTACTACTCCTTTGAGTACTTCACCGAGGTGCTGCGCCAGGCTTCATACGATCCTAAGGTCAGCTCCATTAAGATCAACATCTACCGCGTGGCCTCCAACAGCCGCGTGATTGACTCCTTAATTCATGCAGCCAACAATGGCAAGCGCGTCACCGTGGTGGTGGAGTTAAAGGCCCGCTTTGACGAGGCCAACAACATCAAGTGGGCCTCCCGCCTGACCGATGCCGGAGTCAAGGTGCTCTTTGGCCTGCCGACCTTGAAGATCCACTCCAAGCTCTGCTTAATCACCCGCCGCGAGGGCGATGAAGTGGTGCGCTATGCCCACATCGGCACCGGCAACTTCAATGAAAAGTCCGCCAAGATCTACACCGACTTTGCGCTCTTCACCAAGAACCCGGAGATCACAGCCGAGGTCGACAGCGTGTTTGAGTTCATTGAATACCCGTACACCAGACCGCGCTTTAAGCATTTGCTGGTCTCCCCGCTTAATGCCCGCAAGCGCATCTACTCCATGATCGACCGCGAGATTGAGCATGCCAAAACCGGCTTCCCGGCCTATATCAACCTCAAGATCAACAATCTGGTCGACAGCGGCCTGATTGAGCGCCTGTATGAGGCCTCACAGGCCGGCGTCAAGATCCGTGCAGTGGTGCGCGGCATGTGCTCACTGCGCCCGGGCGTCAAGGGGCTGTCTGAGAACATTTACATCACCTCCATCGTGGACCGCTTCTTAGAGCATCCGCGCGTGATGGTGTTCTGCAACAACAACGATCCGGAGCTTTACATCTCCTCTGCCGACTGGATGACCCGCAACCTTGATTACCGCATTGAAGTGGGTGCACCGGTGCTTGATCCCAAGCTGCGCGAGCGCATTCACACCATCTTCCGCATTCAGTGCAATGACAATCAGAAGGCCCGCATCATCGATGCCGATCAGAAGAACGAATACGCGGTCTCTGACAGCGGCGCTGATGCCCCGGCAGTGCGCTCACAGTTTGACATCCATGAATATCTGATGAACCTTGAGAACAAGATGTTAAAGCTGCCCAAGGAGCCCAAGGAAGGCAAGGAAAAGGACAAAAAGTCCTCCAAGAAATAGTCCTTAAGGAAAAACCTGCTGATTGAAAAAGGCCCGCACTGCGGGCTTTTTTGTGCGTTCAGTATGCGGCCAGAAAGCCAAAACGCGGCGTTTAGTCTTTGCGCCCTCAGCGCGCTTATGCGCTCTTATGCTCCTGGGACTTTAAGTATTTGATAAGGCTGGAGCGGTTTAAGGTCAGATGCATCACCATGGCATCCATGGCGCCCACGCTGTCATGCTCTTCGATAAAGCGCACTATTTGGCGGTGCGAGGAAATGGTCTCTTCACGGGAATTTCTGATGCACATGTGGGCAAAGAGCTCAATGGCCTTGAACATGATGGGCTCCAAATTGGGCATCACCAAATTGCCTGATAATTCACCGAGCTTGGTATGAAAGGCAGCATCAGCACGGGCATGCGGCTCCTTGGCGGCGATGCAGCGCTCCACTTCAAGGCACAGCTCCTTGAGCTGCGCCACCTGCTCGGGGGTGGCCTTTTGTGCAGCAAGCGCCACGGTGCGCGGCTCCACCATCAGGCGGAAATCGACCAGATCAAGCACCAGTTTTTCTTTGTCGCGGATAAAGGCAAGACCCAGCGGATCGTCAGACAGGCCCGGCTTGTCGCTGACATAAATGCCTGAGCCGTGCTTGACCACCAGGATATTGCGCGAGGCCAGCATGCGTACTGCTTCACGCAGTGTGCTGCGGCCGACATCGAGTTTTTCGCAGAGCAGTTTTTCATTGGGCAGCTTGTCACCCTGACTGAGCCCCTCATTTAAAATATGCGCAATCAGCGCTGAGGCCACCCGCTCAGACAGCGGCAGCATCTGCTGTTTATCATCTGTTGTATCCATTACATCCCCACTAAAGCTGCACAATAATTGCCTGAAATTTGCAGCAAAAATCTATCTCACTAATTTTTGAGCAATGTCTTAAAATAGTCAACTGAATTTACTTAAATTTGGAGCAGATCTCCGCTTTTTTAAGGAAAAAACATGCCTTTTTCTTTCAATCCCCTGATCCTGGCGCTGGCCGCTGCCGCCCTGATCTGCCTGTTGTGGGCCATTAAACTTTTAGTCAGCCGCACCAGGCTTAAAACCCTGCACGATGAAATGGAGGGCAAAATCGCCCAAAGTGAGCAGACCATCACCGCGCTGCGCGCACAGCTTGATCAGGGCGTGCGCGAACTCAATCAAAGCAGGGCTGAAACTCAGCAGCAGCTGACTGACTTCATCAAGGTCAAAAGCGAGCTTACAGCCGCCCAGCTGCGCATCTCAGAGCTGCTTAACACCGAGCAGAGCCTGAAGGTGAGCAATGAGCAGTTAATAAATGGCAGAACTGAGCTGCTGCAGCAAAACGCCGAGCAGCAGGCCCGTCTTGATGCCCAGCAGAAATTAATGCAGCAGCTGCAGGAGCGTGAGGCCCTGGCGCGTGCCGAGCTGGAGCAGAGACTTACCGCCCTTGGCGAGCGCATGTTAAAAGAGCGCGGCGAGGCCCTGAACAAAACCGGCAGCGAGCAGCTTAAAAACACCGTAGGCCCGCTTACACAGGAGTTAAAGGCCTTCCGGGATGCGCTGACCCTGTCACAGAAACTGTCCTCTGAGCAGGCAGGCTCAATGAAGACTGAGCTGCAGAAACTGCAGCAGGCGCAGTTAAATTTAAGCAAACAGGCTGATGATTTGACCCGCGCCCTGACCGCAGGCGGCAAGAGCCAGGGCATGTGGGGCGAGCATCAGTTAGAGCTGTGCTTGAACAACGCGGGATTAGTCGAAGAGCGCGATTACGTGCGCGAGTACAGCATGGACACTGACGATCAAAGAGCGCGCCCGGATGCCGTGCTGTTCCTGCCCAACAAGCACTGCCTCATTATCGACGCCAAATGCTCGCTCACCGCCTACACCAAAGCCGTGGCCGCTGAGACTGACAAAGAGCGCGGGGACTTTTTAAAGCAGCATTTAAACTCAGTGCGCGCCCATATCGACGAGCTGTCCAAAAAGCAGTATGAGAGCTTTGCAAGCCTCAACAGCCCGTCCTTTGTGTTCATGTTCGTGCCCATCGATCAGGCCCTGACCTGCGCCCTGCAGTCAGATGAGGATCTCTACAATTACGCCGCGCAGAAAAACGTGTATCTGGTGTCCCCCTCCACCCTGCTGCCGGCGCTGCGCGTGACCTCCAATCTGTGGCTTTTAGCCTCGCAAAATGAAAAAGTGCGTGAAATTGCCCTGCAGGCCCAGCGCATTTACAAGAAGCTTGAGCTCGTCAACGAGGCCTTTGAGGATGTGTTAAAGAGCGAGAACACCCTGCAGAAGAGCCTTAACACCATGCAGACCAGACTTAACGCCGGACGGGGCAATCTGACCAATATGCTCTCAACCTTTGCCTATAAGGCACCGCGGGCGCTGCAGGCCGCCGGGGTCGATCTGGAACTGACCTCTGACCAAAAGGATGGTGATGGTGCGGGGGAAAATACTGCAAATCAAAATCTGCTGCCTGAGACATCAGTGTATAACACCAGGGAACTTAAGATCGCAGGCCCCGATGAGGGCAGACCGGCCCTGCCGGTTAATGATGACATGGACTGAGGTGCAGTCTGCACCTGCCAAAAGGCCGCTCAACGAGCGGCCTTTTGTATTCCAAAGCCCCGGGAAAGATCCCGGGATTTTGGGTTTTATGAGTGCATGTAATGATTGCCCTTGGCAATGCCCAGCACGCCGGAGCGCACAGTCTCAAGCACATCCGAGCACTTGCTTAAGGTCTCCACAAAGTTGTCGACCTCGGAGGACGAGCCCACGTACTCCAGAGTATAGAGCTCGGGGGTCACATCAATGATGCGGGCATTGAAGATCTGACAGAGTGAGCGGATCTCCTCGCGGATCTGACGGTTGGGGGTCGGCATCTTCATCAGCACCAGCTCGCGCTCCAGACTGCCGATATTCTCCTCGTCATATTCACTCACGCGCAGCACATCGACCAGCTTGTGCAGCTGCTTTGTGATCTGCTCGGCCTCATCGGGATCGCCCAAAGTGAGGATGGTGCAGCGGGACAGGGTCGGATCTTCAGTCGGGGCCACAGAGAGGCTTTCAATGTTGTAGCCGCGCTGTGAGAACAAACCAACCACACGGGACAGGGCGCCTGCTTCGTTTTCAATTAAGATGGAAACCACGTGTCTCATGATTAGTCCTCCACATTGTCAGATAAGATCATGTCTTCCATGGAGCCGCCGGTGCGCTGCATCGGGAAGACCTTGCTGTCAGTATCAGTGATGACATCCACAATCACCAGATCATCATCCATGGAGAGCACCTTGTCGATGACGGCAGGCAGCTCCTTGGGGTCTGAGACCTTAAAGCCCTTGTGATCGTAAGCGTCAGCAAGCTTTAAAAAATCCGGATTGTAATCAAGATTGGTCTGTGAATAACGGTGATGATAGAACAGTGACTGCCACTGACGGACCATGCCTAAGGTATGGTTGTCGAGGATGAAGATCTTCACGGGCAGATGATACTGCTTGCAGGTGCCAAGCTCCTGCAAATTCATCTGGAAGGAGCCGTCGCCGGTAAAGCAGATCACCTGGGCATCAGGATAAGCCACCTTGATGCCGGCAGCTGCCGGGAAGCCAAAGCCCATGGTGCCGAGGCCGCCAGAGGTCACAAAGTGACGGGGCTGGTCAAACTTGTAGAACTGGGCGGTAAACATCTGATGCTGGCCCACATCGGTGGTGATATAGGTCTCTCTGCCGCTTCTTTTCACCGCGGCATAGACCTCTTCAATTACCTGCTGGGGTTTTATCACCTTGTCATCGCGCTGATAAGCAAGTGAGTTTCTCTCACGCCACTTATTAATCTGCGCCCACCAGGCATCAAGCTCAGGATTGGCATGCAGATCCTGTTCATCAAGGCTCTGCAAAAGCTGGCCGAGCACGGTGTTGCAGTCGCCCACGATCGGGATGTCAGCGTGCACGCACTTGGAGATGGAAGCGGGGTCAACGTCCACATGAATGATCTTGGCATTGGGGCAGAACTTGCGGGCATTGTTGGTCACGCGGTCATCAAAACGCACGGCAATGGCGATCACAAGATCGGAGTTGTGCATGGCCTCATTGGCTTCGTAAGTGCCGTGCATGCCGACCATGCCGAGGTTGTGCGGATCAGTGCCCGGGAAACCTGAAATGCCCATTAAGGTCTGGGTAGTGGGCAGGTTCATGCGGTTGATTAGTTTGGCCAAATTCTCAGAGGCCTCACCCTGCACCACGCCGCCGCCAAAAATCAGCACCGGACGGCTGGCCTCGGAGATTAACTTGGCTGCGCGCTTGACCTGGCCCTTGTGGCCGAAGACCGTCGGATTGTAAGAGCGCAGATGCACCGGGCCGCCCTGCTCATAGGGAATCTTGACATTGGGGTTCTGGCAGTTTTTCGGAATATCCACCACTACCGGGCCCTTGCGGCCGGTAGAGGCGATATAAAAAGCCTTTCTGATGTTAACTGCAATATCCTCAGGCTTCTTGCAGAGGAAAGAGTGCTTGACCACCGGGCGGGTAATGCCCACGGTGTCCACTTCCTGGAAGGCATCTGAACCGATAAGCGAGGTGGCCACCTGGCCTGAAATCACCACCAGGGGGATGGAATCGCCATAGGCGGTGGCGATGGCGGTCACGGTATTGGTCGCACCCGGGCCTGAGGTCACAATGGCGCAGCCGACTTTGCCGGTGGCGCGGGCATAACCGTCAGCCATGTGCACGGCGCCCTGCTCGTGGCGGGCTAAATAATGGGTAATCTTTTGGGAATTTAACAGTTCGTCGTAGATGTCAATCACTGCAGCGCCCGGATAGCCGAACATCTGCTCTACGCCTAAGTCTTCGAGTGTGCGCACGCAAATCTGTGCGCCGTTGAGCATTTCCATAATACACACCTAATTTTCAAAAGTTGCAGTTATCGCAGCTGATCGTGAGCGCTTTGTCCGTCACCGCAGCTTGTGGCCGCGTCACCGGGAAAGTACTGCAGATTTAATGCCGCCTGAACAATAAAGCCTGGGATCAGCCCGCTGTGAGTTTAGAACTGACGCTTAACAAGGCGTCTTTTCTGTCTTCATAGTAAGGGCATAAGATCGCTCCTGCGCTTTGTAAGCGCTCCAAGAGCTGCGCCGCGCTGTGATCCTGCCGATAGGCAATTTCGAGCGGATATAGCGGGAGCACTTGAAAAATATTAACTCTAAAACCGTCATTTAGCACGTAGCTTTGAGCAATTTTTTGATATGCGCCCAAAGCCGTGAGCATGGCCCCGCTGATGCGCAGCTCGGGCAGATACGGCTTTGCAAAGTCCACACAATAGCCAAAACCCACAAAATTGGGCGACAGGCGCACCTGTGAAACGAGGTCAAACAAGAGGCGGAAAGGATAGTAGTAATTAAGCTCAGAGCGCTCAATGGGCCAGGCTTTGGGCAGCGCGAGCGCCAGCTCCAGGCAGGCGTTTTCGCGCGGGTCGGCACCATCCGGAACCACTTGTCTGAGGGATGACAAACCCTTGGTGACGAGCAGGTAATAATCGTGATCCTCGTTTGGTTCAAACACCACGATTTCCACCTGATCGCCCTGAATGCGTGCATGCACTGCACCAAAATAGAGCTTTGCGTGTTCGTCAAAAGCAGCACTCTCCTCAGCGCTAAGCGGGCGCTGCGCCGCCGCACGCTCAATTAAGGCAAGCTGTCTTTGAATGCGCGCAAAGAGCTCGGGCTCAGTGAGCGGCACAAAGCGCTGGGCGCGCTCCAGGCGGATCTTGGCATCCTGCAGCAGATTTTCCTTGATAAGACACATGGCCTTTAAATAGAGGTACAGGGCATGATTCCCGCCTTCATCCTCAAAGGTGTTGAGAATGTCCTGCGCCCTTGCCAGATAGAGATCATCATCGTGCTGATTGTGCAGATTTAAATAGGCCCGCACCAAAATCAGCGCCAGCTCCAGATCAATGTCCGCAAGGCCCTCCAGGCTATCTACTATCTCTTGGTAGCGGCCCTTATCATCAAGGGCGGCAAGCTCTGCCTTTAACTTGGCTTTTTCTTCTTCAAGCAGCATAAGTTCTTACTTCAAATTGTTGCATGAGTTTGTGGTTCACATGTGGTTAAAATGGCACAGGGCGCCGCAAAAGACGCCCTGCCATAAAAACCCTTATTGTACGCCCCGCCTAGAGATGCAGCGCATGCTCGCCGCGGGCAATGCCGCACACGCCCGAGCGCACGGTCTCAATCACATCAGCCTGAGCGGTGATGACCTGCAGGAAGCGGTCAATCTCCGCGCTGGTGTTGACGTACTGCAGAATGTAGAGCTCCGGGGTGACATCCACAATCTGCGCCTTGAAGATATCGCACAGGCTCTTAATCTCCTCGCGCACCGGACGGGTCATGGCCTGCACCTTGACAAAGAGGATCTCACGCTCCACCGCACCGTCTTCATTTTCATCGAGGATGGAGACCTTGATGACGTTGACGAGTTTGTGGATCTGCTTTGAGATATGCTCAATCTCGACGCTGTCTGACTGGGTCAGAATAGTAATGCGCGAAATGGACGGGTCTTCCGTCGGCGCTGCCGTAATGTTTTCGATGTTGTAGCCGCGCTGTGAGAACAGACCAACAATGCGCGAAAGTGCACCGTTCTGATTTTCAGAGAGAATTGAAATGATATGACGCATTTTCCCGCTCCTTAATCCTGTAAAAACATATCGCCCATGCCGCCGCCGAACTGCTGCATCGGCAGCACCTTTTCATTGGTATCGCACAGTACATCCACAATCACCAGCTTGTCCTTCAGGGCAAAGGCCTTGTCGACTGCTGCCTGCAGCTCTGAGGGCTTCTCCACAAAGATACCCTCATGGCCGTAGGCTTTGGCCACCGCCACAAAATCAGGGTTGTAATTTAAGTTGGTGGAGCTGATGCGCCCGCCGTAGAACATGGTCTGCCACTGGCGCACCATGCCTAAGGTGTGATTATCAAGGATGAAGATCTTGACCGGCACATTGAACTCCAGGCAGGTGGAGAGCTCCTGAATATTCATCTGGAAGGAGCCGTCGCCGGTGATGAGGCACACGCATTCATCCGGGCAGCCGATTTTGGCGCCGATGGCAGCCGGGAAGCCGTAGCCCATGGTGCCCAGGCCGCCTGAAGTCAAAAGCTTGCGCGGCTTGTCAAAAGGATGATAGAGCGCGGTGAACATCTGATGCTGGCCCACATCGGTGGCGATGATGGCTTTGCCGCCGGTGGCCTTGTAAACGGCTTCAATCACCTGCTGGGGCTTTAAGAGCTCGTCATTAGTCTTGTAGGCAAGGCAGTGCACCTGGCGCCACTTTTCAATCTGCTCCCACCACAGCTTCAGGGCATCCGGGCTGCCCTCAAGCTTTTGCTCTTCAATGGCATCGAGGAACTGGCCGAGCACGGCATCGGCATCACCGACAATGGGCAGATCGGCCGGCACATTCTTGGAGATGGATGCCGGGTCGACGTCGATGTGAATGATCTTGGCAGCCGGGCAGAACTTGCTGACCGTATTGGTGATGCGATCGTCAAAACGCACGCCCACGGCAAAGATTAAATCGCTCTTGTCCATGGCCTCGTTGGCTTCATAGGTGCCGTGCATGCCGAGCATGCCGAGGAACTGTTTGTGCGTGCCCGGGAAGGCACCCAGTCCCATTAAGGTGGATGTAACCGGCAGATTGAACTTCTCGGCAATGGCTCTGACCTTTTCAGAGGCCCCGCCGAGCACAATGCCGCCGCCGATTAACATCACCGGGCGCTTGGCCTCGGACAGCAGCTTGGCCGCACGCTTGACCTGGCCGCGGTGGCCCAGGCGGGTGGGATTGTAAGAGCGCATCTTGACCTCCTGCATCGGCGGATAGTCAAACAAACGCTTGGGGTTGACACAGTCCTTGGGGACGTCCACCACCACCGGGCCCGGACGGCCGGTTGAGGCTAAGTAGAAGGCTTCACGGATAAACTTGGGGATGTCAGTGGCGCCCTGGCAGAGGTAGGAGTGCTTGACAATCGGGCGGGTGATGCCCACGGTATCCACTTCCTGGAAGGCGTCAGTGCCGATAAGTCCGGTGCCGACCTGGCCGGTGATCACCACCATCGGGATGGAGTCCATATAGGCAGTGGCAATGGAGGTTACGGTATTGGTCGCACCCGGACCTGAGGTCACCAGGCAGCAGCCGACCCTGCCGGTGGCGCGGGCATAACCGTCAGCCATGTGGGCAGCACCCTGCTCATGACGGCAGATGATGCGCTTAATCTTATCTGACTGCAGCAGGGCATCAAAAATATCAAGCACCGCACCGCCGGGGTAGCCAAATAAATGTTCAACTCCCAAATCTTCCAAAGTGCGCACCAGCATTTGTGCGCCTGACATCTGCGTCATATAAGAGCTCCTAATTTCTAATATTTCTACTAATAAATTAACAGTGGTTAATTCTTTACCCTGGGCAGAAAGCGCGGAACCTGCTCTGCCCATTTTTCATATTCTGCGGCAAAATCGCGCCTGAGCCGGGGCTCGTCCACGAACCTCGCCAGCAGATAGGCAAAAACCAGCATGCCGGCCGGCACCAAAAGCGCAATCAGCGAATTAATGGCACAGCTAAGTCCGAGCTGATAGAGCATAATGCCCAGATGCATCGGATTGCGGCACAGGGCATACGGCCCGGAGACCACCAGCTGCGAAGTCTCGCGGCACAATTTGACCGGGCCTAATACCGCCGCCCCGCCATGGCCGCGCTTTATCAGCTCCACATTGGCCCACAGGCAGAAGAAAATGCCCACGGCCGAGCTTAAGGCGCCGAGCGCTGTGCTCAGAGCGTTGTCAGGCAGAAAAGTTTCATGATAAAAGCCATCGAGCACCAGCATGACCACTGGTGACCCCGCAAAGAAGACCACGGCGCCAAAAGCGAGGGCTGCCCAG
>JADINH010000052.1 GCA_017694225.1 Candidatus Avisuccinivibrio stercorigallinarum | reverse complement strand
GTGGTGGCTTCTTTTGATCCCGCTGTTATTGCTGCTGCTTTATACCCTGTGGTGGCTGCTCTTTGGGCGCGGCTTTTCCTGGACGGAGTTTTGCAATGTGGCAAAGGCACCGTTTCACCATGAGGTGGTGGTGGAGCAGGGCCCGGGCCTTGAGCTTAATGGTGACGGGACTGAGCTCAAACTGCCGCAGGCTGATCTAAAGGGCGGCGATCTTGCGCTTGAGGGCGGCAGTCTGGCGCTCAAAGGCGGTGATGCAGCACTGCAGGGCGGCGATTTGGCCATGGAAGGCGGTGATCTGTCGATGGACGGCGGAAACCTCGACATGGGCGGCGGTGATCTGGCCATGGAAGGCGGCGATCTCTCAGGCTCAGGCGGTGATCTGCCGCAGGGTGAGGGTGCAGCACCATCCCCGGATGGTCAGGCTCCTGAGGCTCCTGCTCCGGCACCTGAGAGCGCAGCCCCGGCAGCAGAACAGGCTGGTGCTGACGCACCTGCTCCCGCTGCGGCCAATGAGCCTGCTGCCCCGGCGCCTGAGGCTGCAGCACAGACCCCGGCGGCTCCTCCGGCCCCGGAAGCTGCAGGTGAGCTGACATTGCCGGCTAAGGCGCAGAACCTTGGGTTCCTCGAAGGCCACTGGCAGACCCGCTCGGGCATGATGGACACCACCACCGGACGGCCGTTAAACCTGAGCTATGACTATCGCAACAATGAGGGCGAGCTGGTGGTGGAGCGTCAGGACAAGACCCGCTGTGTGGTCAAGGCCCCGCCGCAGCTCTCGGGCGGACGGCTGGTGATTGAGGCGCAGGGCAAAGCCGTGTGTCCGGACAACAGTTCCTATACTCTGCCGCGCATTGTGTGTGAACCCGGCGCTGACGGCAAAGCCAAGTGCCAGGCGGTGTACAGCGAGGATAATCAGTTCCCGCTTCGGATGTATAATTAAATTAATTTGTGGAGCGTTAGCAGGAGTTTTTTCTTATGGCGTATGTTAAGACCGCAGCCGGCGCTGCTTTGATTTCGGTGCTGCTGCTTGGCGGCTGCACTTCTACCGGTTCAGGCTCATCAAGCGGCACAGTCAACCCGGCTCTGCAGCAGGAAGATGTTACCTTTTTCAATGAGTCAGGAGCAGTGGGCTGCGCTGCCGGCGCACTTATCGGCGGTGTGCTCGGCGCCCTGATCGCAGACGGCGACAAGCGCGTCCAGGGGGCGCTCATCGGTGCGGCTGCAGGCTGCGGCGTGGGCATCACCGGCAACTATATCCTCAACAAGGTGCGTGCCGACTACAAGAGCAAGGAGCAGCAGCTTGATTACATGACCGGCATGGTCAAGCAGGACAATGAAAAGCTCTCCAAGCTTATCAACAATGTGCAGGCCACCATTGATGATGACAAGGCCAGGATCGCAAAGCTCAATGCAGATCTCACCGCTGGCAAGATCAAGCAGGATGATCTAAAGCAGCAGCGGGCTGACATGGCGGCCAACTATGAATATATGCAGAACAATGCCGCTGAAATCGACAAACGCATTCAGAGCTATCAGGATGCGCGCAAAGGCATTGTGGACAATACCGGCGCCAATGCCATGGCATCCAATAAGATGAGTGCAGCTGACAAGAAGGCCCTGGCTGAACTTGACGAGGAAATCGCCGCCCTGCAGCGCCAGAAGGCAGATCTCTCTGCACAGATAAGTGAGTATGCCACCCTGCGCAATGCCGTGGGCGTCGCTGCCGCGTAAAGACCGCAAGGAGGATACTTAAATGACAAAGAGCGTGTTTAATCAGCTGCATCTCACGGTGCTGAGCCTTACTGCCGCCTGTGCCTTTTTAGCTGCAGGCTGCGCCTCCTCGGTGCAGGAGTGTGACCCGAGCGTCGATCCGGGCTTTTTCGGCAAAATTGGCTGCACCTTTTCAGGATCGTATGCTGAGCGCGTGGAAATCAAAGAGGCTGACCTTGAGAAGGCAAAGCAGGAAAATGAGAGCTTAAAGAAGCTCTATGCGCAGCTGGAGAACGAAGAGGCCTGGCTGTCGCGCGACGTGGAAGTGAGAAACGCCCAGATTGCGGCGGTGGAAAGCGACTTAAAGGCATTGCGCTCTGAGCTTGAGGCACAGGGCAGATTAAATGCTGATGCTCAAAAGGCCATTGAAGAGGCCCAAAATCAGCTTAATGCCATGCAGTCCTCCCCGGCCAATGCCGCCATCCTGGAAAAGCGCCAGCAGCGCGATGCCCTGCAGGCCGAGCTTGATGCATTGGCTGAAGCCGTTTACGGCGCTTATTAAGCTCACAGCGCAGCGTCAAAGCAGACAGCTTAAATGAGGCAGACATGCGGTCGTCAGATCGTGTGTCTGCGTAAGTAATTAAAAACAGGAGCTTTCCGTTCAGGCGCATGAGTGTGCCAAGATAAAGCGGTAAAGTTAAAATGGGGAACTGCTCATGAGTACAGTTAAAAGGCTGCCGCTAGGTCTTACAGACTTTGCCAATTTAATTGACACAAATCTGCTCTATGTGGATAAGACAGATTTAGTGGCTGAAATCGCTAAAGTGCAGGGGACTTTCTTTTTGTCCCGTCCGCGCAGTTTTGGCAAATCCATCTTGGTTTCTACCTTTAAGGAATTATTCTCGCACGGAACGGAGAGGTTTAAAGGCTTAAAGCTTGAGCATTCAGGCTGGAAGGATCACTTGTACCCCGTGGTGCACCTTGATTTTTCAATGATACCAGACTACCCGGCAGATAGGATTACTTTTAATCAAGCGTTTGCTGCATTCCTTAGACGTGCATTTAAGCGAGCTGGGATTAAATTTAAAGAGAATGGCAGCTGGATATACGACCTTGGTAGTACATTAGACCGCCTCCCAAATAGATCATTGGTGCTGCTTATTGATGAGTATGATGCGCCGCTGGCCCATACTTTGGATCAGCCTGAGGAGTTTGCTGCACGTCAAAATCTGCTTGATGCTTTTTTCGCTGTTATTAAAAGCAATAACTCCAAGTTTCGTTTTGCGTTTGTAACCGGACTTGCAAGTCTGTCCAATTTTAATTTTACCTCTTTTAATAATGTAATAGACCTAAGCTTCGATCCGCAGTTTGGAGAGGTTGCTGGTATCACACAGCAGGAGCTTGAGGATAATTTTCAAGACTACATCGAAAACGCAGCGGCGGTGTTAAACAAGGCAAAGCCGGAGATTAAATGGGATAAAAATGCAGTTCTGCGTAAATTAAAGGAGCATTATGGCGGCTATTCATTTGATGAGGACGCCTATGGGCAGGTCTATAATCCCGGGTCAATCTTGAAATTTATGCTGATGCCTTATATGGCATTTAAAAATTATTGGCTTGATGGCGGCGCCTGCACGCCAAGCCTGCTGGTCAAGTCCATCAAAAAGCTGAAGGACAGCGGGCAGGGCCTCGGGGATTTGGCTGATTTCCTGAATCCTGGGTATGTAAGGGAGTCAGACACCGACTGCCTGTCTTCGCTGTTTGGAAATACCATGGATAAATGTGACTTGTTTGCCCTGTTGTATCAAACAGGATCTTTGTCAATAAAAAGCGCCAATGCTGCTGACGGCACTCTGATGGTGGGCATTCCCAACAGCGAGGCCGAACGCGCTTTTTGTCAGGTCATCGTAAAAGAACTGACAAAGGGGAAAACTCCAGACAGCAGTGCCTTTATTTAAAGTCCTGCAAACAGCTTGGAGACAGCTTAAGAACGCTGAAAGCAAAAACGCGGCCATGCGGCCGCGTTTTACAACTAGAAGCTAAACGAAATTCGGTTTACTTTTTCTTGGCCTTCTGGGCCTCCTTCATGCGCAGTTCGCCGTACATGGCAGCACCGATAATGCCGGCCATATTTAAGGTTTCTGCCGGGATGACCTTGGTCTTGACGGTGAAGCACTCTGAGTACTTGTCAAACTTCTTGGAGGCGCCGCCGCCTAAAATGATCACATCCGGCTGCAGCAGGAACTCGACATAGGTGAGATATTCGTTAAAGCGCTCGCCAAACTCCTTCCACTTGAGCTCATAACGCTCACGGGCGCTGTCAGAGCAGTAACGCTCAGCACTGTCGCCGTGGAACTTGAGGTGGCCAAGCTCGGTATTGGCATAGAGCTTGCCGTTTAAGAACAGCGCAGAACCGATGCCGGTGCCGATGGTGAGGAACAGCACCTGCGTGCCCTGCTGATAGTCGCGTCCGGCACCAAAGTGCATTTCGGCCAGTCCGGCCACGTCGGCGTCATTGGCTACGTACACTTCGCTGCCGAGGGTCTTGGAGAACAGCTCTTCGACCTTGGTGTTGATCCAGGACTTGTCAATGTTGGCTGCGGTGTAGACCACACCGTGAATCACGCGGGCCGGGAAACCACAGGCTACCGGGCCTTTCCAGCCGATTTGCTCTACTAATTCCTTTAAGGTTTCGGCCACGGCCTCAGGGGTGGCAGGCTGCGGGGTCTTTAAGCGCAGTCTCTCAGTTTTAAGTTCACCGGTTTTAGTATCCACCACGGCACCCTTGATGCCGCTGCCGCCGATATCAACACCTAAAATTTCCATGATAATAACTTCGTTTTCCTAATTTGATTGACGTATTGCAGTAGTCTGCAGCTGTTAAGCCTTACGCACTGAAACTTCTAAAATGATAATGAAAGCGCCCGCCAAATAAAAGCTTTAAAGCGCCAAAAGGGCGGCAAAATCTCAAAAATGACACGTGCGTCAAGCTTTGGCGGTGCCTTGTCAGCCCTGGGGCTGTTACTTTTCCCGGCAGGCTTTAATCGTTGGCGGCGTGCCGGCGCAGCGCCAGTTTGTAGAGCTTTTGCAGCGCTGCGCGGGCGCGCGGACAGCTGTAACCAAAGTGTACAAAGGGGGAGTAGATGCTGTCTGCCGTGGAGACAAAGCCGGCCTGGGCCAGGATTAAAACCGGCGGCAGGCGCCGCACCGGCAGGACGCGCGCTGACAGCGTGCTCTCCACTTCTATATAGTCATCCAGCTCATTGAGCCGGCCGCGCAGACGGCGCAGCGCTCCCTCCACAAAGATGCTGCGCCCCTGCTGCAGCCAGTACTGCCGCGGATCGACGCTCTGCTCTGCAAGCAGCGTGATGATCACCTTGCACTGGCGCTGCGGCAGGTACTGCGCCCGTGAAAAGGAGAGCGCGCCAAACTCATCGTCCAGCTGCTTTAAGTCGTGATACAAGGTGTCATCCCCAAAACTGCCGCTGCCATGAACCCAGGGCAGCGCGTACTCTGCGGCCAGCGGTGCTGCCAGAGAGTGGTAGATCTCAAAGTCCGAAAAGCCGCACAGCTGCAGATAACGCGGATCAGCGCTCAGATCGGCAAAAGCCTCACCCTCACAGAGCTCGTTGAAAAGGCCGAGCTCTTTAATGCAGAAATGGGCAAAGACCGCGGCAAAACGCAGCTTGCGGCTGTGCCGGCGCAGGGTGTCGTAAAAGTCAGTGAGCAGGGCCGGGAGCAGGGTCAGCGGCTGCAGTTTCTCAAACACGCTCTCGGCATCATCAATCAGCACCACCACGCTGCCATCGTCTGTTTCTCCCAGGAACTTATCGAGCGCGGCCGAGGGGTAGAGCGCAGCAAGCTCCGGCCGGCCGGTGGAAGCGGCGATGACTTTGCTCAGGCTGCGGGTAAAGGCCTCAATCTGGCCGCCGCTCTGGCGGGCAAGTTCCTTAAAGTCAAAGCGCAGCACCAGACGGGGCTCTTCAGTCCACTGCAGTGATACCTTAAGGCCGTCAAAATAAGAAGGGCGCTGGCCGGTGCTTTGCACTCCGTGGCGCCACAGCTCCTCCAGGGTGGAGAGCGCAGTGGAAAGGCCGTAGCTGTGCGGGCGGCAGAGAAACATCAGGTGCTCATTTTGACAGAGCGCGGCAAGGCAGGCGGTCTTGTCAACATAGAGCATATTGTGAGCGCGCAGCTGGGCAAAAGAACTGATGCCTGCGGGAAGTTTGATGGTCATTGCTGCCTCCAAAAACAGCCAAAAACAGCCGGTGATCGCATTTTAACAGTGTGGCTGATTGTGTGCTTGTATTCACCCCGGCAAAGTGCCACACTGCACACAGTGTAGAGATGTTTCTTTAAGGAGTGCGCAATGGCGTATTGTTTTGAGCAGGCTCTGCTGCCGCTTTACTGCAGTGCCCAGGTCAGGGCCCTGGAGCAGGAGCATGCAAAAGCCCACGGCGGACATTGTTACGATTTGATGGAACTTGCAGGCAAGGCTGCGGTCGATGAGCTGGTGCTGCGCCTGCCGCTGCGCGGCTGCATCTGGATTTTTGCCGGCAAGGGCAACAACGGCGGTGACGGTTATGTGGCCGGACGCCTTTTGCATGCGATGGGCTATCAGGTGCGCCTCTTTGCCCTCGGCACTCCCCGCCCCGGCACCGAAGCGCAGCAGGCTGCAGAGGCCTATGCACAGGCTGGCGGCCTGGTCGATTACGTGCTGCCTGAGCTTGAGGATGCCATCTCTGATCCCCCTGACTGCATCATCGATGCCCTGCTGGGCACCGGTCTTAAGTCTGCTCCGCATGAACCGGCGGCCTCCTGGATTAACTATATCAATGCCGTTCCGGCCTTTACGCTTTCCATTGACGTGCCCTCAGGGCTCAATGCCGATACCGGCGAGGCTCCGGGTGCCTGCGTAAAAGCCGATCGCAGCGTGTGCATGCTGGCCATGAAGCCCGGTCTCTTTACCGACTCCGGCCCCGACTGCGCCGGTGAGGTGGTGTCAGCAGGCCTCGGGGTCGAGAGCCGGGAGTGTTATGGGCGCTTTGCCGGCGTGGAAGGGGCCGCTGAGCTGCCCTGCTATCTCTGCCACTATGAGGACATTATGCCGGCCCTGCCGGTGCGCCATCCATCCTGCCATAAAGGTGAGGCCGGGCGGGTCTTGATCGCAGGCGGCGCGCAGGGTTACGGCGGAGCGGCGATGATAAGTTCCATGGCAGCCCTGCGCTCGGGTGCCGGCCTTATCAAGGCGGCGCTGGCCCCCTGCAATGTCACGGCCTTAAATGCCCGCTGCCCGGAGATCATGAGCGCAGATCTGACCTCCGACGAGGACTTTGCGGCCGCGGCGGCCTGGTGTGATGTGCTGGCCATCGGCCCGGGGCTTGCGCAAAACGAGCTGTCGCGCAAAAGAGTGGCGCAGGCCGCCGCGCTGGACAAGCCGGTGGTCTTTGATGCCGATGCGCTCAATATCCTGGCCGCAGGGGATATTAAGCTTACAGGTGAGGAGCATGTGCTCACCCCGCACCCGGGCGAGGCCGCGCGGCTTTTGGGCCTGAGCGTAAGTGAGGTCAACTCCGACCGCCTGCACAGTGCGGTGCTGCTGCAAAAGCGTTTTGGCGGCGTGGTGCTCTTAAAGGGCGCGGGCACAGTGATCACTGACGGGCATATCTTGGTGATCATAGATGAGGGTTCAGCCTCGATGGCCTCCGGGGGCATGGGTGATGCGCTTACCGGTGTCATCGCCGCGCTGCGCGCCCAGGGGATTCCTTTGATGCATGCGGTGGTGTGTGCTGCGGCCGTGCACGGACGGGCGGGCAACAAGGCTGCGCGTGACGGTTTAATCGGCACTGCGGCTACCGATCTGCTGCCCTGCATCAGGCGGCTTATCAACGGTTTTAGTCTTTTGCAAGAAAACTAGCGGCATGTTATGCTAAGTCCCGTCAATTGAGGAAAAATCAACGCGGTAAGTTATGGATAATTGTGCGCTCAGCTTTACCTTAAACGGCCCGGAGAGCACCAGAAAACTCGGGCAGCAGCTCGCGCCGCTGCTCGGCCTTAAAGCCGGAGAGCAGGACGGGGCATTAATCGTTTTTCTGCAGGGTGATTTGGGGGCGGGCAAAACCGCTTTTTCACAGGCTTTTATCAAGTCCTTTAACTATGAGGGCACGGTAAAATCCCCGACTTATACCCTGGTGGAGCCCTATGAAGTGGACGGCGGCTTAAAGATTTTCCATTTTGATCTCTACCGCCTGGCCGATCCTGAGGAGCTGGAGTTCCTCGGGGTGCGCGATTATTTTGCCGCCCATCCGGCAGTGTGCCTGATTGAATGGCCGGACAAGGGTGAGGGCCTTTTGCCTGAGCCTTATCTGACCCTGGAGCTTACCGGCTCTGGCGATACCCGGCAGTGCCGTTTGAAGGGCAGCAGTGCACAGTTTGATGCTGAACTTGCTGCAGCGCTGCAGGACTTTGTGCAGGCATAAAGCCTGAGGTAAAAGCTGCAGGGGCTTTGCTGCAGTTAAAGCTGATTTAATAAAATTTAAAATGATTTAAAAAAGTTTAATAAATGGCAGGTGTGAGTATTTGGCGAAATTAAAGTCACTTTGGTCATGGGGCCTGGGGCTGCTGCTTGCTGCAGTACTGTCAGCTCCGCAGGCATACGCCGACAACATTGAAAACATCCGCGGTTTTGCCAATCAGGACAAGACCAGGGTGGTGCTTGACCTCGACTTTAACCCCACTTATTCCACAGCCTTAAACGACAACGGCCGGACCTTTGTGGTGCGCGTCAAGAATGTCGACAATTACAAGACCGCCCCGGCTAAAATCAGCGTGGCCCAGGGCAGTGCGGTCAAGGGACTGTCCAAGAACCTGGATAACCGGGACGTGCGCTATATCTTTACGCTGCAGGGCTCAAGCACCCCCAATGTCTTCGTGTTAAAACCCCAGTCCGGGCACAATTACCGCCTGGTGATAGATTTCCCGCATACCTCCACCACCGTAAAAAGCAGCGGCAGCCTGCAGGTGCTCGATCAAAAGACCGCTGAGGCCAGAAAGGGCACCGGCCGCGGCTCCGGCGGCATTCCGCCCACCCATGTGATCACCGTGCAGGATGCGGATGATGCGGAAAATGCGCTGTTAAATTCCTTAAGCCAGGTGGGCTCAGACGGCATCCGCACCATGACCCCGCAGCAGGCCCAGACCTATGAACAGAAGTTAAAGGAGCTGCGCGAGGAGCAGGCAGAGGCTGCAGCGCAGGCGGCAAAACAGCAGGCGGGCGGGAACAGAACCCAAAGCCCGGCGCAGGCCGCGCAGCAGCCGGTGGAGGAAGTGCTCGACACCCAGGCCCCGCCGGTGCCGCAGCTTATTCAGGCTGTACCCGATCCCTTTATCATCGCGGTTGATGCCGGCCACGGCGGCAAAGATCCGGGCGCCATCGGCAAGCGCGGCGTGCGCGAGAAGAATGTGACCCTGGCCATTGCCAAGTCGCTGGCGCAGTACATCAATTCCAACAAGCAGTTCCGCTCGGTGCTCATCCGCAGCAGCGATGTCTTTGTGGACTTAAACCGCCGCTCGGAAATTGCCCGCCAGAAAAAGGCCGATATTTTAATCTCCATTCACGCCGATTCGGTGGCCTCAGGCAGCAGCGCGCGCGGCGCCTCGGTGTGGGTGCTGTCCAACAATCGCGCCGAGCGTGAGAACAAAAAGATCTTAAACAGCGGCTCCAAGAAGGGCCAGCAGCTTCTAGGCGGCGCGGGCGATGTGATCTCGCAAAGCGAGCAGAACCCGTATCTTGCTGCCACCATCCTTGACATGTCCTCGGACAATTCACGCTCAGAGGGCTATATCTTAGGTCAGGAGATTCTGGCCAAATTAGGCGGCTTTACCCGGCTGCACAATAAAAAGCCCATTCATGCGTCGCTCGCTGTCTTAAAGTCCCCGGACATCCCCTCGCTTCTGATTGAGACCGGCTTTTTGTCCAATCAATATGAAGAAATTCAATTAAATCAGCCCAATTATCAAAAGCAGATTGCTTATGCCATCTATCAGGGCATTGCCTCATACTATGAGAAATACCCCAAGCAGCGCTTTAAGTCCCGTCAGGAGTCCGCGCAGCGCGTGCTCAATCACGAAAAAGTGCACACCGTGAAAAAGGGTGAGTATTTAGCCAAGATTGCCCGCAGCTATAATGTGACGGTCGCTGAAATCAAAAAGCGCAATTCGCTCACCTCCGACACCTTAAAGATAGGTCAGGAGCTTATCATTCCTTAAGCGGGGAACCTTATGCCGATACACCGCCTGTCAGTCCAGCTGGCCAATCAAATTGCCGCCGGTGAAGTAGTTGAGCGCCCGGCTTCCGTGGTCAAGGAGCTGGTGGAAAATGCCATTGACGCCGGAGCGGGGCACATTACGCTTGAGCTTTCCGGTGCAGGCCGCCAGGCCATTGTGGTGCGCGACAACGGCAGCGGCATTCCGCGCGATGAGCTGACCCTGGCGCTGGAGCCCCATGCCACCTCCAAGATCTACACCCTTGAGGATCTGGAGGCGGTAAAGACCATGGGCTTTCGCGGCGAGGCCCTGGCATCCATTGCAGCGGTATCCAAACTTACCTTAACCTCCAAGCCCAAAGATCAGGACAAGGCCTATAAAGTCCATACTGAAGGCCCGGAAATGACCCCCATAGTTGAGCCTGCGGCGCATCCGGACGGCACATCAGTGGAGGTGCGCGAGCTCTTTTTCAACACTCCGGCGCGCCGGCGTTTTCTGCGCTCAGACAAGACTGAATTAAGCCGCATCAAGGACATCATGCTGCGCATTGCCATGGCCCACAGCACGCTCTCCTTTGAGGTGGTGCACGAGGGCCGGCGTCTGCTG
>JADINH010000051.1 GCA_017694225.1 Candidatus Avisuccinivibrio stercorigallinarum | reverse complement strand
CACTGTGGCTGTCTGCCGTGAGCTTAAGGCCTACGGTCTGCGCCTTAAAGGCCAGGTGCTGCCGCTTACCGCCTACGGTGAAGTCTTCGGGGGTGAATTTGACGGACTGAAGTACGTCACTTCAGCCTCGTCAGCCACTGACACTACCACCTTGATTGACGCCATTCAGTACTTAAAGCGCAAGATGGAAATCTGACAGCACTGACCTCAGTAAACGCCGGGGAGCTAACTTCCCGGCACACATTCCCTGCTTCCTTTTCTTTATCAAAATGCCTGCTTGATCTATTTAATTGCACGAAAACTGAGCTACATGTTAAAAACTGCCTAGAAGATCCGCATTAATTATTTTTAGAAGATCCAATCACCTTTTGGTTTTTTCAGATCTCTTCGAAATAATTTACGGTCAATTTTGACTTTTTTTGTTTGTTTGAAACCCTTCTGATCTTCTTTCATTTTACTTTCAAATTCTCCGTTGTCAATTTAGATCTTCTTGCGGCAATGTTTGCGGATCTTCTTGCGGCAATGTTTGCAGATCTTCTTGCGGCAGTGTTTGCGGATCTTCTTGTGGCAGTTTCTGCGGATCTTCTCGCGGCAGTTTCTGCGGATCTTCTCGCGGCAGTTTTTGTGGATCTTCTCTTGGCAATGTCTGAGGAGCTTATGGAAGCAGGCTGTTCAGGTTTTAATTGTTGGCTGTTGGGATGCGGAGAGTGGTGCTCTGCCCTGAAATGCCCCTGCAGGCTATCTGCGCAGGGGCCGTTAAGTAATTCAGATTAGCAGTTCACCTCCTTGGCCTTGACGGACTGCTGTCCTTCGCTCTTGGCGGTAAGAAGCTGCAGCTGAGAGAGGATCTGCTGCTGTGTTGCCATCAGCGTTCTGTTTGATGCCTCTGCAGTCTGAGCCTGTTCCTTGCTGGCATTGAGGGCTGCTGTGAGCTCTTCGTTACGCTTCTCCAGGCTCGCACAGCGCTCCTGCAGCTGCTTGCTTTTGCTTCTCAGCGCCTTTAACTCCGCTTCAGCCGCATCGACCTTTGCCTGCGCGGCTTTCTCGGCTTTCTCTGTCATCAGGGCGAGCTCTTCGTTTTGCGCGTCATACTTGTCGATGAGCTCTTTACGCATCGTGTTGGTGCGTTTCTCAAACTCACCGTACAAGTCCGTTATTGCAGCAATAGCGGCATCCTGAAATGACTTGGGCATGCTCTCTGAAAACTTACTCATCAAGACCCTGCGATCATACGCATTCTTGAATTTCATCAGAGTGTACGGGGAGCCGCCTATCAGCTCTCTTATGTTGCTGATAGTGACCTTTTTGCCCTCCGCAGCGAGCTGGTCAGCCGCCTTATTGAACATCTCTTCGGTGACGTCATCTCTGTACTGCTTGGTTTCAGCTGAAGCGCTGGATTTCTTGGTATCTGCCATTTTGGTATTCCTCTTAAGTATTTAAGATAACGTGTTATCTTTGCAAAGATAACGTGTTATCTTTATCCGTTATCTTTATTTGCTTTGAGCATCCCTTGCGGCAGCTTCTGCTGCACTGGCGGTGGCACGCTGCATAATCAGTTCGCGCATCAGCGGGGTTGCTCCTTCAGTGTCAGGTTCGGCTGCAGGCGCGGCTTGGGGCTCACCGGCGTCCTTGGCATCTTTCTGATCATCCTTTTTATCCTGCTTTTTCGGTTTCCCATCATCGAGAGAGGTGCGGCGGCTGTCTCCATTCAGGGTGAGGACGAAGTTGTTGTTGCTGGCACGGTCTACAATGGACTCTGCCAGGGATGAGCCCTCCATCGTATCGTGCCATTCGTCTGGTGTTTTCTGGGAGATGATGATCGTGCTGCGGTTGCTGTAACGGCGGTTAAAGACGTCAAACAGAATTTTCTGCTCCTCGAGGTTATATCCGGTCAGGCAGAAGTCATCCAGGATCAGCAGCATCTTGCCGCAGAGGTTCTTCAGTCTGCTTGTGTACATCTGAGAGCCTGTGACTGTGCTCAGCATGGCCAGCATGTCGCTGGTGCTGTAGTACAGTGTTGTATATCCTGCCATGCAGGCTTTGCGGCCGATGATCTTTGCAACGGTGCTTTTGCCGGCACCGCTCCTGCCGAACATAGTGACATTCTGTCCTTTCTTAATGAAATCCAGTGACAGCAGTCTGCTCATCATGTTTGCAAATTTAGGGCCGCGAGTTTCGTCGTAGGTGATCGCATCTTCTGTCAGCACGGTGTTGAGGCGTGAGAGGTTTAGCAGAGCGGTCTGCTTTTTAACTAAATCGTAGCTTTCCTGCCCAAGCAGCATGGACTCAATTACCACTTCAGTCGGCGTTTTGCTCAGATCTTGGGGGGTGTATGAATCAAATACTGTCTTGGCTCCATAGAGGCCCATGCGGCCTAAGATATTGCTTACGTTACTTGCCATTTTAATTCTCCTGTAAAGCTTTGGATTGGTTGGGTAAGAGTGAGCGTGCGGCATCTGCGCCGGGCTCTAACATGCCGGTCTCAGCATTTGCGTCTGTGTGAGCCTGCGTGGTTCTTTTTAATGCCGCTTTGACGTCGGCATACTTTGCTGCGTAGCCGTCTGCACGTGGGCGCAGCGTTTCCTTGTCGGGCATGGCGCCGTGAGAGGTCCGCTTCTGCTCTGCAAGCCGCTTGTAGTTTTCCACCTTCAGCCACGAGAGGCTTTCGATTTCGCCATACATCACGCGGTTGCACAGGCTAAAGTAGTTGTCATTGGAATAAATCAGATCCTGGCCAGGTTCTGACTTAAATATTGGATCGTGACTGTATAGCTTGTCCCACCTCTTGATAATGCGGTCAGGGCGCAGATATTTGTCGCTTCCGACTTCAGCCTGCAGTTCAATGATCAGCTTATCGAGCAGCTTGTAGTGCTTGTAAACACTTTTGGGCAGGGACAGGACAGCAACCACATTCTTGATGTCTGTAGGATCGGGAGAGCCCGATTGCATTATGAGCTCAGCCCACTTGGCAGTCGCGGAGCCAATATGTGCGGCCCACTCCATAACGAATGGATACTGATTGGGCAGCTTAAACGCATCCATAAACAGGTGGTTGGACGGGGTATAATTCGGCATAGTGGAAAGGCTGGGGTCTTTGTCTTTTCTTTGATAAGTTGATATGACTGCCCCATCTATAAAAATGCGCACAGCTTTCTCATCTGCGTGCAAAGTAAATTCATGGCCTATCCACTTCGGCTCTACCGCATATTGATGCTGATTGAAAATCACACGTGCAGTAGCAGGCACCGTTCCCATCATGCTGTCAGGCAGATTAAAATCGAAACTGGCAGGGATATGCAGGCACGGCTTTTCTGACCTTAAAAATACTTCACGGCGGCTGTCAACATGCCCGGTTAAAGGCTTGTCGTTGATTTTATTAATGTAGAACTTAAGTCTTTCATTGATAAAATCGAGCTGCGCATCCTCTCCCTGTGCCAGGCGTTCGTTGATGTCGAGAGTGACATGGCTCAGCGCTTGTTTAGTGACAATTTTAACAGCTGCTTCAGAGGATCCTTTATCAGTTGGTGCTCCTGAACGGCATCCGTATATACGGCTGCCAAAGAAGTCGCCCATCGTTTCAAAATCAGCCTGGGGAATGCCGCCTTCAGAGCCTGCAGATATAATAAGCGCCTTGGCATTGTCCACTCGGATGACCTCAGGGCAGCCACCCAGCTCTTGGAAGCAATGAGTGAATGCATTACACACCGGGCGAACCTTCTGGCTCTCAATAGCTTCGGCATAAATGAAACCAGATGCTGGCAGCACCAAAACAATCACGTCGTACAGTCGATCGCCTGCCTTAAGCTTGGCTCCGGTGAAGTCGCATTCGATTTCATAGCCAAAGCGATGCGTGCGTCTGTATACGGGCTCAATATTGTTTTCATCGTACTGCCTTATCAGCGTATCCACATGGGATAGAGATAAAAACGCCAGTCCCTCCTCTTGGTTCAGGCGCCTGTTTTCTGGATCCTCATAGTAATAACGCGATATCACCTGTGTTCTTGTCAAGGCCAGCTTGCGCCGAGACTTGGTTCCGCCCATATTGCGGTTCTCATAGATCTTCTGCGACAGAAGCGGCAGATTTGGCCTGATTGTTTGGGCCCTTGGTGCTGTGCTCAGATGGAGCGCGCTTGTAATAAAGCTTGTAGAGCTCCTGCTTTGTCATTTGAGCAACGCTCTCCCGGGTAAGCTTAAGATCACGGATTTTGTGTGTCATTCTGACCGCCTCTCCGTGGCTCATTTTCATTTCCCGTTCAAGCTCTGCAGCGGTGTGTCCATCGCACGCAAACAGGACCCGTTTTTTAAGGATGTCTTTATCCATAAATTGTCCTTTTTTCCTTGGGGTTAAACATTTCTTTTTTGAGTTTCTCCGAGCCATTTTTTAGCTCCTTAAAACATGCGAAATTGCACGCAGAGAAAGTACCAAAAAAGCCACCAGATCAGGCAGGAATCAAGCAGCAAAAAAGCTGCAGGACAGCGCCGGAACAGATCCTCGGCAAAGGGAGCTCCAGAGCTTCACAAAGGTCAAAATTGAATGGTTTTGAGGCGGGGTGCCAAGTTGCATGAACCTGGCTGACGGTGTGGCAGAGCTCTCCTCAAGTTAGCACGTTGCAACCGAGAAAACCTGCGATCGTTTTACCTCAATTTTCAGATCTTCTCATGACAAGTTTTAACA
>JADINH010000050.1 GCA_017694225.1 Candidatus Avisuccinivibrio stercorigallinarum | reverse complement strand
CGGTAGCCGGCACTTACAAGAAAGAGTGCGTCGAGCAGGGCAAGAAGTACTTCTCCGTGGCTTCAGGCGGCGGCACCGGCCGTACCCTGCACCCGGACAACATGGCTGCAGGTCCTGCTTCCTACGGCATGACCGACACCATGGGCCGTATGCACTCTGACGCCCAGTTTGCTGGTTCTTCTTCCGTACCGGCTCACGTTGAGATGATGGGCTTCCTCGGCATGGGCAACAACCCGATGGTTGGCGCCACCGTGGCTATCGCCGTGGCTGTAGCTGAGGCTCTCAACAAGTAAGACTGACTGCAGAAATTTTCTGCACAAGGTCAAAAGGGGCAGGATCAAACCTGCCCTTTCTGCTGCCGCCTCTCTTTAAATCTCTTTGTCTACAGCTCCTGCCTTGGCAGATTGTCCTTTACCATATTTAAAAAGGCCTGTGACAGCGGGCTTGAGTAGACTGCGCTCTGCCACACCAGGGTGGTGTCAACTTTAAGCTCCGGGGAGAGCGGAATAAAGCACATCTTGTCGCCTGCATTTATCTGCACCAAATCCTTTAGGGCCAGCATCGGACAGCCGCGGTTTTTGGCAAAGACATAGCCGTTGTAGGGCAGATTGTACGAGCCGGTGATTTTCACCTTATCGCGCACGCGGCCAAGCCAGCCGGTGAACTCATTGTTGCGCCAGGCCTGATTGGACAAAATGAGCTCCAGTCCCGCAAAGTCCGCGGCGGTGACTGCGTTTTTGGCGGCCAGCGGGTGATCGCAGGGCACAATCAGCCCCCAGGTGTCAAAATGCGGCAGCTGCAGGCGCTCGTATTCAAGACTCTTGGGCGAGCCGATAAAGACGCCAAAATCGCACAGGCCGCTTGCAAGGGCATCGGCCACCGTATCCTCATTGCCGCTGACAATGGAAAAGGAGATCTTGGGATGACGCTGCTGCAGCTTAAAAAAGCAGGAGGCCAAAAAGTCCACCGCCGGGCTTTCACCGGCGGCTATGGTGATGGTGCCGTTAAGCTCTTCCTCAGCTGCCGAAACCTCGGTGCATATGTGCTCAAAGAACTCCAGCAGATCGGTGGTGCGCTTTAACAGCAGCTCGCCCTTGGGCGTGAGGGTGAGCGGCTTTCTGCGGTTAATGAGCGGCTGGCCTAATTCCTCTTCGAGCTCCTGCAGGGTGCGCGAGAGCGCAGGCTGTGAAATATGCAGCGCTTCGGCGGCGCGGGTGATGGTGCGCTCGCGGGCAATCCCAACAAAGCAGCGCAGATGGCGCAGTTCAATCAGATTTCGCGGCATGGCTTAATTATTCCTGTGATGCATGATTTCACATAATTATAAACGATTAGACTTACCCAGCCATTTTGCCTACACTGCCGCGGACGGCGCAAAGGGGCCGTCAGGCTGAAAATCCATTTTTAAAACACAATCCTGTGGTAAAGCAGGAGGAGGCTGGTGCATGGCAGGTGAGAGCCGTAAAGGCGTGCGTGAGGGGCTGATCATTTTGATCTTAAGCCTCGGGGTATTTGGCATCATCAATACCGAAATGGGGGTGGTGGGCATTGTGCCGCAGATTGCTGAGCGCTTTGCGGTTTCAGTGCCCGCGGCAGGCTGGACGGTGAGCATTTTTGCCCTGATGGTGGCCGCGGCGGCCCCGGTGATGCCGCTTGTGCTCTCCGGCGTTGAAAGAAAGCGCCTGATGATCATTACCCTGGGGCTTTTTACCCTGTCCAATGTAATTGCGCTGCTGGCCTCTGAGTTCTGGCAGCTGCTGCTTGCCCGGGCGCTGCCGGCTCTTTTGCATCCGGTTTACGTCTCCATGGCCTTTACCCTGGCGGCCAAAGCCTGCGGTGAGGGGCATGAGGCGCGCGGCATCTCCAGGATTTTTGTGGGGGTGTCAGCCGGCATGGTTCTCGGGGTCCCCGCGGCCACCTTTGTGACCACCCATCTGTCATACGAGGCGGCCATGGGGATGTTTGCCCTCATCAATGCCCTGGTGCTTGCCGCCACCGTGTTCTTCGTGCCTGCAGTGCCGGGGGTGAAAAGCAGCATCGGCGCGCAGCTGTCCTTATTAAAGCGCCCTCAGCTTTTGGTCAGCGTGCTGACCTTTGTGTTTATCAACGGGGCGATGTTCGGCTTTTTCAGCTTTATGTCCGACTTTTTAAATCAGGTGGCAGGCTTTGACTTTGACCGCATCAGCCTGATCTTATTGTGCTATGGGCTTTCCAACATTCTGGGCAATTTAATCGGCGGCAGGCTGTTTGACCGCAGGCGCAGCTTCTATGTCATCACGCTGCCCGCCGCCATGCTGGCCCTCCATCTGCTGCTGTATGTGCTCGGGGGCAGTGCTGCTGCGGCCGTGATCCTGCTTGTCTGCGTCGGTCTGTGCGCTGGTTTTATCAATATCGCCGGGCAGTATTTGATCTCCAGTGCCGCAAGAGAGGCGCCTGACTTTGCCAACGGCCTCTTTCTTACCGCCGCCAATTTCGGAACCATGACCGGCACCATGCTCTGCGGCCTGTTTATTGACGCCGCCGGCACCAGGGCTTCACTGTTTGGCGCCTTCATCTATCTTGCCTTAAGCCTTGGCTGCCTTGCTCTGCGTTTTGCCTTAAGCCGCCGGGGCGCTGCAGCTGCAAATGTGCAGGCTGCACTGTCTTAAGAGGGTGCAAAGCGCGCGGGGCGCGGCAGAGTTTGAGGTATTTTCGTGAACTTGGTTGGAATTTGTGAAGCGGCGTCTGCATGATTTGTGCAAAAGGAGTAGACTCACCCACAGTTAAATTCAGAAAAAATTCAAAATAATGGAGTAATGGAATGAGCGATTTGCTTGAGGCGATTAAGGCACGCCGCTGCGTGCGCAAGTACAC
>JADINH010000008.1 GCA_017694225.1 Candidatus Avisuccinivibrio stercorigallinarum | reverse complement strand
TGCTTCAGGCTCGGGCTTCTCATCTGCCGGGGCTTTGCTCTCAGCCTTGCCGGCTTTGGCTTTGCCCGGGGCTTTTTCTGCGTCACCGTCCTTTTCGGCCTCAGCTTTCTTCGCCTCCTTGTCCTGCTTTAACTGGGCCTTGCGCTCTGCAATCTCAGCTTCCTCTGCGTCGGCTGCCTGTTCTTCTTCAGTCTTGGCGGCAGCGGCCTTCGGGCGCTGGACATTGTCACGGTTTAACTCAAATAAATCCGGGCTTTGATTTAATCTGGAGGCCGCTTCAGCCATCAGGGCGGCAAACTGGCGGTAATTCTTGTCCAGCAGCACAAACAGGCTGTCGGCGTTGACGAAGAAATCATTTAAGGCACGCTTGGAGTTGGCCAGCTCACGGCGGGTATTGGTCAGTTCATCCTGCAGATGATGTTTGGAAAAAAGCTTGCTGTAGGCGATATAGCAGGCCAGGCCGCCGAGCAGGAAACCGATGGTGAAAGCCAGAGAAACGTGCATTAAATTCATTTTGTAAAGCCCTTTTGTGTAATAGTTATCTGTTGTCTTCATATTTTATAAAAACTGCAGCCGCCGCGGGGTGACGGATGTAAAATTTTTGCAACTTCAGGTCATGCCGCAAGCCTTTTGCGATCAATGCCTCAGGGCGCATCTGCTTACGTGCTCTGCTCCCGGCGCGGGCGCTGCATTGCTCAGCATGACAGATCTCCCTTAGCGCCAGCTTAGCCGCGGGCAGGCTTTTTCCGGCAAAACTGCGGCTTTCAGGTCTGGGGCGCTGCCCTCACAAAAAACCGCATTTTTATCCCTTTTATTTGCAGAGACTTTCCTGTATAATCTTGCAGCCCCTCAAATTGAGTGCTGGTTTCCCACCCACGCAGCTCAATGGACAGATCGTGAGATCTGTTTGTGTATGAGATTTTTGAAGAAAGGATTAGTTCCTTCAAAAGGGTTTTTAATGAAAACTTATGTAGCCAAGCCGTCCACTATTAAGCGCGATTGGTTTGTTATTGATGCTGATGGTCTGACCTTAGGCCGTTTAGCAACTCAGGTAGCTTTACGCCTGCGCGGCAAGCACAAGCCGGAATACACTCCTTTTATGGATACCGGTGATTACATTATCGTGATCAACGCATCCAAGGTGAAGGTAACCGGCAACAAGGCTCAGGACAAGATGTATTACACCCACTCGGGTTTCCCGGGCGGCATCAAGGGCGAGTCTTTTGAGAAGCTGCTGGCCCGCAAGCCTGAGCGTGTGATCGAGAATGCTGTACGCGGTATGCTCCCGAAGGGACCGTTAGGCCGTGCTATGTTCCGCAAACTCAAGGTATATGCTGGTGAGTGCCATGATCATGCCGCTCAGCAGCCCCAGGAATTAAAGATTTAAGGAGCGTAGCAAATGGCTGTTAATCAATATTATGGTACTGGCCGTCGTAAGAGCTCAACTGCCCGTGTTTTCATTAAGCAGGGCACCGGCTCCATGGTCATCAATGGTCGTTCTTTAGAGCAGTACTTCAGCCGTCCGACTGCCCGCATGGTAGTCACTCAGCCGCTCGAGCTGCTTGAGGTCTCCGACAAGTTTGACATCTATGTCACTGTTGTCGGCGGCGGCACCACTGGTCAGGCAGGCGCAATCCGCCACGGCCTTACCCGTGCTTTAATCGAGTACGATGAGAGCTTCCGTCCTGCACTGCGCAAGGCCGGTTACGTCACCCGTGACGCCCGTGCTGTTGAGCGCAAGAAGGTTGGTCTGCACAAGGCCCGCAAGCGTCCTCAGTACTCAAAGCGCTAAGCTTTCACGAGTTTTACTGCTTGCAAGCCCCCGGAACCCCCGGGGGTTTTTCTTTTTTTAGCACCGTGTTTAAGCCGGGCGCCATGTTTTACAATGGGGCCTGAACAACAGTCTGTGCGCATTAAGTTTTCGGAGATAAGCGATGAGCAGGTTCATCAAACAAATGACCAGTTTTAATCCCCACCTCTTCAGAGCATTTTACGAGTGGCTGGTGGAAAATCAGATCACCCCGCATCTGGTGGTCAGAGCCAATGTGCCCGGCGTAGAGGTGCCGCAGGAATACGTGCGTCAGAACATGATCATTCTGTCCATTTCGCCCTCTGCCACCCGTGATTTTGTGATCGATCACAACGGGATTTCCTTTACTGCCCGTTTTCACGGCATGGAGCAGATGGTGGTGGTGCCGTACAAAGCCATGCAGGAGCTTTTTGCGGTTGAGACTTCACAGAGCTATCCCATCGATCTGTGGCTGACTGATGCCGGCAATGACGGCCTTAACAATCTGCTGATCCCCGGAGCCGATGGCATGGAGGAAGAACAGCCATCAGATGAGCAGCCCGGCGGCGCGCAGTTTGCCCCGCTCAAGTACACCGGCAGGGTCAGCACCCCTGAGAAGTCAGATAAGTCAGAGCAAAAGAGTGCTGACCAGGATGATGCACTGCCCTCTTTCAGCGTGCTGCCCAAGAATAAGGATTAAGCAAAGATTAATTACTAATAAGAAGGCTGCCATTTGGCAGCCTTTTTAAACTGAGATAAGTTAAATCTGCTCGGGGCTCAGCTCTGCAGTTTAGGGAGCAGTGCTGGAGGCACCGCCGGTGGCGCTCTGCAGGCGCGGGAACTCAATTTTCAGCCACATCGGAGCGGTTTCAATCAGGCCGTTCTGTCCCAGCTGAATATCACCGGACAGCCCGTGGAGCACGTCGCTCTTGTTCTGGGCCAGCACATTTACATTTAATGCAAAGTTGATGCTGTCATAGGCGGCAGCAAAGATGCGCTGGGCCTGCGGATCGGCCTTGGGAATAGACTGCATGAAGCTGTTTTTAAGCTCACTGTCGGTAATGAGCCACGGCATGTCGCCTAAGTTCGCGCCAATGAGCAGTGCTTCGTTTGGCGAGGAGTTCACGCCGTTAAAGCTCTGATCGGTGATATAGACCGGCTTGGAGGCGGGCAGGGCGCTCTTGATTTTGGCGCTTTCCACCGGGCCTGCTGCGAGGTAAATGGCATCAGCGGCGGCCACCGGGCAGGAGGACAAATCAGACAGCGCATTTGTGCTGACCTGACAGAGCTGTGCGCTGCGCCCCTGCACCTGCTGCCAGTTTTGATTGAAGCCCTGAATGGAGCGCTGGGCCTTGCTGCTGCCGGTGCTGATGATAAGCGGCCGGGCATAGCCGTCAAGGGCAATCTTGGAGGCGGCAAGGGCGCCTTCATAGTCCGGGCCCAAATTGAAATACCATTGATTGGCCTTTAAGCTCTGCTCAGGGTGATTGAGCAGCACCATCGGCAGGGAGAGGTTTTGGGCAAGCAGCGCCTGCACTGAGGGCTTTAAGATCGGTCCTATGATAAAGTCAGTGCCGTCGCTCTTGATGCGGGAGGCAATCTCTTCCATGGTCAGGCGGTTGGTGTCATAGAACACCACATTGAGCTTTAAATTTCTGTCCTGCAGGGCGGAGATCACACCCAGGCGGGCAGGCTCACCCACGCTGGCGGCAAAACGTCCGGAAAGGGGCAGCAGCACTGCCACGCGATCGCCTTCCTTTAACTGGGCATACTGCGCTGTGCCCGGTTCACTGCTGCCTGCAGCTGCAGACGCTGCTGCAGCGGTGCTGCTGCCGGAGAGCAGTGCAGTGAGCGGATGGCCGGGGTATTTTTCCTGCCAGGAGGCGCTAAGCTGGGCCTTTAAGTTGGCGTTTTGTGAGCTGTCGATGATGGCGTATTCGATAAAGCCGCGGCTTTCTTCATCCTGGGTGCGCTGCAGCAGGGCGGCCAGTTCAGCAGGCGGCAGCTCTTTTAACATATCCACGCACTGATTGAGCACGGTGATTTTGTCCTGGCCGGAGAGCTGGGTGCTTAAGATGCGCTTGTGCTCAAAAGCCTGGCGCAGGTATTTGTTGTCCTGGCTGCTCTGATAGAGCTTGAGTTCAGTGTTGGAGGTGAGCTGATAATAGTAGCTCGCAGCCTGCGGGGGCAGGGTCATGGTGTTGACCTTTTCGAGCAGGTGGTAAGCCTCGATATTCTGTCCCTGCTGGGTATAGAGCAGGGCCTGCACCATATTGGCTTCATCGAGTTCCAGCGGGGTGATGGCCTGCTGCTTTAAGTTATCAAGCAGGGCCTGCGCCTGCCCATAATCACCGCTGACAATCAGCGCACGGGCTAAAAGCAGATTGGCCGGATAGGAGCTGTCGGCATCGGCATTCTGCGCTAACTGCTGATACTGCGCTAAGGTGCCGCTTAAGGGCGCAAAGGCTTGATTGGTGGTGACACTGCTGCGCTCAGTGGAGGCGCAGGAAGCGAGCATCACGGCTAAAGACAGGGCACAGACTGCAGTGCCCAGACGACGGCTGATTGCTTTTGCTTTCATCTTTATATTTACCGGCAATGGCAGCTGCCTTATAAGCAGCCCTGACTGCCGCTCCTCAAATCCAAAAGGCGCCTTGGCGCCTGCCTGTACAAACTATTGTGTTAAGCTCTGCAGATTAAAGATTGACAGAGGCTTTGCGATTTATATAGTAGTGCTGACCATTATACCCGAACCAGGTGCTGCTGCAGGCTCTAAAACGGCCGTCCCTGCTGCAGAAAATGGGTAATCAGCGCGGCCTTTCAAGCTTAAAGGAATTTTGTATGCTCAAGCCTGCTTTATATATTGCTGCCACCCCCATCGGCAATTTACAGGATGTGACTTTGCGCGTGATTGAGACGCTGCAGCAGGTCACCATGATTGCCGCGGAAGATACCAGGCATTCACAGATCTTTTTGCAAAGCATCAATGTGACCGGCAAAAAGATGCTCTCCTGCCACAATTACAATGAGGCTGAGCGTGCGGAATTAATTGCCGCTGAGATTGAGGCCGGCGGTTCCGTGGCGCTGATCTCCGATGCCGGCACGCCGCTGATTTCAGACCCCGGCTTTAAGGTGGTCAAAGCCCTGGCCGCGCGCGGTATAGACATCATCGCCCTGCCCGGGCCTTGTGCCGCCATCACCGCCTTGTGTGTCTCGGGGCTGCCTACCGACAAATTCTTCTTTTACGGCTTTCTGCCGGTAAAGGAAAAAGAGTGCATGGAGGTGCTCGGCTCCTTTAAAGACAGCCAGGTCTCCACCATTTTTTATGAAAGCCCGCGCCGCATCGCTGAGACTTTAAGCCGCATGGCCAAAATTTACCCGGAGCGCGAGGCTGCTCTCTGCCGGGAGCTGACCAAGACCTTTGAGATCATCTACCGCGGCAGTGTGGCGGAGCTTTTGCAAACTGCCCAAAGTGATGAAAACTTAAGCCGGGGCGAGCTGGTGCTGATTTTAGGCGGCGCCGGGCATCAGAGTGAGCCTGGCCTTACCCCAAAGGCCGAAGCGGCACTTTCACAGATGCTTGCTGAGGGCATGAGCGTGAAAGGGGCCAGCCGGGTGCTTTCTGACCTGCTGGGCCTTAAGAGCAAGGAAGTGTATGCCCGCGCATTGGAGCTTAAAAATGCGCGTTAAGAGAGCAGTCCTGCCGGCTCTGCTGCTGCCCTTTTGCTGCTTGTGCGCTCCGGCACTCTGCGCTCCAGGCGCCGCACAA
>JADINH010000049.1 GCA_017694225.1 Candidatus Avisuccinivibrio stercorigallinarum | reverse complement strand
GCTTTGAAATCTCATTCTGCAGCTGCAGCATGGTGTGCTGCTGTGCGTTTAACTGCACCTGCAGATCATCTGCAGCCAGAGCAGGCTGCAGCAGGGGCAGGGCCGCTAAAAGCCCTGCAAGCAGTGTCTTTTTGAGCATAGTCCTTAATAATTAATTACGGCACGGCGGTTTTTAGACCAGGCAGCCTCGGAATGACCCGGGTCAACCGGCTTTTCCTCGCCGTAGCTCACGATGGAAAGCTGATTTACATCAACGCCTAAATTCTGCATATAGCGGGCCACAGAACGGGCGCGTCTTTCACCTAAGGCAATGTTGTATTCCGGGGTGCCGCGCTCATCGGTATGGCCTTCGATAATGATGCGGGAGTCAGGATTGTCGCGCAGATACTGAGCATGGGCCTGCATCACGCCGATGTACTGATCCTGAATCTGATCGCTGTCATAGTTAAAGTAAATGGTGTTGTTCTCGCGCAGCGCTGCGGGGCCGGCAAACTGTGAGTTGTCGGTGGCATAAGGATCGCCCACGGTCACTGCACCGTCAGCATCCACGCCCACCGGCACATCAGCGCCCAGGCCCTGTGAGCCGTCAGTTACCAATGCAGCATTGCCGCCCTGGGCGGACGAATCTTCGCTGCTCGTTGAGCAGGCGGATAAATTCAAAGCTGCGGCTGCACACATCAAAGCAATTAAAGTCTGTTTAATCATGGCTTGTATCTCTAACCTGCAAAATTATTTCTCAAGTAACGGACCCCAGGCCGGTGCACTGACCTCACCTGAAGTTGAAGGTAAATTGGCTTTAAAGCGGCCGTCTGCTGACACAATGGCCAGACCCTTGCGGCCCTGATAAACCGTGCTGTAAATGATCATCGAACCATTGGGCGCCACGCTCGGGCTTTCATCGAGCGAGGAAGTGGTGAGCATATAGATGCTGCCGTCAGCATCCATGCGGGCCACGCGGTAGCCGTTTTGATTGGTGATCACCACCAGGGCATTGGAGCCCGGGATGGACTTGGCCGACAAGTTCATGCGGCCCTGATAGGTGACGCGCTCGGACTTGCGGGTATTGAAGTCAAACTTATAAATCTGGGCACCGCCGCCGCGCTCTGAGGTAAAGTACAGGGCTTTGCTGTCAGCAGACCAGGTAGGCTCGGTGTCAATTGCCGGATTGGCGGTGACGCGCACCAGCTTTTTCTGCTCCAGATCATAATAGTAAATATCAGGCTGTCCGCCTTCATAGGACAGGGTCATGGCGATCTTGGTGCCGTCAGGCGACCAGGCCGGTGAACTGTTAAGACCCGGGTAGGAGGCCAGCTTCACACGCTGCTTGGTGTTGATGTCCTGAATGAAGATGGCCGGTACGCGGCGCTCAAAGCTCACGTAGACGATGCGGGTGCCGTCAGGTGACCAGGAAGGCGTCATGATGGGCTGGGTGGACTTTAACACCGGCACCTCATTAAAGCCGTCGTAATCTGCAGTCATCAGCTGGTAAGGGAAAGGCTCGCCGTGCTTGTACACGATATAGGCAATGCGGGTGCGAAAGGCACCAGGCTGGCCGGTTAAATGCTGATAGACTCGGTCAGACACGCGGTGGGCGGCCTGACGCATGGTCGGGATGCCGGAGGGCCCGCGGTAATGGGCAATCACCTGCCCCTGCTGCGCGCCTTTAAGGCCGACTAACTGAAACTCCACCTGATAGGTGCTGCCCTCAGGATAGACTTTGCCAAACACCACCGCCTCAGCCGGGCTGCCCTCAAAAGCCTTCAGATTAAGCGCGCCGCCTGCCAAGGCATTGGCCGGGATCTGGCTTTGGGCAAGCGGGGAGAATTTGCCCGAGCGCATCAGATCAGCGCTGACCACTGAGGCAATGTCAGTGCCGATATTGTCAGGCTGCTCAAATGGCAGCACGGCAATCTTGCGGCCCTCATTGATGCCGCCGGTGATTTGCAGCTGCAGCGCGGCATTGGCGCCTAAGGCCGTGCACATCAGCAGCAGAGCAAAACAAAAATGTTTAATAAAGCGCATATTTATCCTCAAATGAGCTCTTTTTGCCCATTATAGTCTGATCAAAGCTTTGGTGTCATGGTAATTACAATGGTATTGCAGTCCGGGCATTTGGCAGGCGGACGCGGCAGCATGCCGATCAATCTTAAGGTGCCAAGAGCCGAGGCGCAGACCGCGCTGTCACCCTGACACTTTTCATCGGAAATAAGCCCATCAGGGCCCACCGACACCGTGACCACCACCTGTTTGCCGTTCATCGAAGGGTCAATGTGCCAGTTCTGCTCGATAAGCTGCTGCACCTTGGCGCCGTACTCTGAGGCAATGCCGCTGCCAGAGCCCAGGCCCTCGCCTCCGGCCACACCGTCCGCGGTGCCCAAAAGCTCCTCCTCCAGACGGCGGGCTTCAGCCTCGGCTGCCTCTTTGGCTTTGCGCTCGGCCTCTGCCCTGGCTTTGGCCTCAGCTTCTGCTTTGGCTTTGCGTTCGGCTTCAGCTTTTGCCTTGGCCTCTGCCTCGGCTTTGGCCTTGGCTTCAGCCTCAGCTTTGGCCTTGGCCTCTGCCTCGGCTTTGGCTTTTGCCTCCGCTTCTGCTTTAGCTTTGGCCTCGGCTTCTTCTTTAGCTTTGCGCTCAGCTTCGGCCCTGGCTTTGGCCTCTGCCTCCTGCTTTTTCTTCAGGGCCAGCGCGGCCTGACGCTTCTGCTCCTGTTGTTTCTGAGCCTCTACCTTTTTGGCAAGTTCCTGCTGGGCTCTGGCTTTTTCCTCAGCGGCCTTTTTCTCCTCCGCCACAGGCTGCGGCTCCGGAGCTTTTACCGCTGCGGCTTTGCCGCTTTCACTGCCCTTGGCAGGCGGAGCGGAGACCATGACGGCATGCATGATCTGACCTGCCGCATCCTCCGGGCGCTCGGGTTTGTCCAGCGATACATTGACCACCAGAATGCCGAGGATGGCAAGATGCAGGCCAAGGGCGGCGAGGAAAGCGGCCGTGGTATTAATCTTCATGTGTTGAACTTATCCTGCTTGATGCTGCGGCCCTGCCCTAGTCTGCACTTTCGCGCAGCGGCTCGGTCACCAGGCCCACTGACTGCACCCCGCCCTGCTTTAAGGCATTCATCAGCTGAATGACCGCATCGTAGGGCACCTGGGCATCGCCCTGCACCACCACCGGACGGCGCGGATCTTTGCGCAGCTCATCGGCTGCATACTGGCTTACCGCATTTAAATCCGGCATCTTGACCGACTGCTGATCGATGCTGATAAAGTACTGCCCGGCCCGGTCTACGGTGGCAATGATCGGGGTCTGCTGATCTTCATTCATGGCCTCGGCCTCTGCCTGCGGCAGATCCACAGTCACGCCCTGCATCACCACCGGAGCGGTGGCAATGAAGATCACCAGCAATACCAGCATCACGTCGATGTAAGGCACCACATTGATCTCAGCCACCGTGCGCGATTTGCGCCTTGTGCGCATCTGCATCTTTAAGCCCTCTTATTTCTTGTACTTGCTGCCGGCAGCTCCCGGAGTGATGTAATGCGGCGCTTCAGGCTGGGCGCTGCGTGAGCCCTGCCCGGTCTGTCCGCGTCCGGCGCTGTAATCTGCATAAACTGAAGAGCCGCCCGCGCTCTGCTGCGCAGCTGTGCTCTGACGCTTTTGCTGGCCCGGTGAAATGTAATGGGCTGCCTGCCCGGAGGCGGTCTGATTTTGCACTCCATGCGGCTGCGGCTGTGCCGGGGCAATGGCCGCCGGGGAGATCTGCACTGAGCCTGCGGGGCTGGCCGAAAGCGGCGGCATATTGGCATGATTTTGTGCCTGGGCGGCAGCGCTCTGGGTATTGGGCACGCCGGGCCCGGGCATATTCTGCAGCATGGCGCTTTGCAGCTGCAGACCCTGCTGTGCCTGCGGGATGCTGCCCCCGCCAGTCACGGAAGATCCGGCGCTGTCCCGCCCTCTGCCGTTTTTCACCGGCGGCACCGCCTGCACCGTGCCTGAATTGTAAATATAGGGATTATTGCGCATGCGCTCCTCTCGCGCCTGGGCCTCAGCGCGGGCCTGCTGCTCGGCGCTCTTTGCCGCAGCGGCCTCCCGGCTCTGGCGCTCCTGCTCCCTTGCTTTATCAAGCTGTGAGCGGATGGTCACCAGACGGCGGTTTAAGATGGTGGCAAACTCGTCCATGAAGTTTAAATAGCGGTTTTCCAAAGCCTCCACCTTGGCCACAAAGCGGTTGTAGAACATTACCGCCGGAATGGCGGCAAAAAGGCCCATGGCGGTGGCGATCAAAGCCTCGGCAATCGGCGGGGCCACCATCGACAAGGTGGCATTTTTCACTGCCGCCAAGGCCACAAAGGCATGCATAATGCCCCACACAGTGCCAAACAGGCCGATGTACGGGGAAATGGAGCCGATGGTGGCCAGGGTGGTGAGATTGCTCTCCAGGCTTTCGACCTCACGCGAGGAGGCGACCTTCATCTGGCGGTAAGTGCCGTCCATCACCACTTCCTGATCGGCAGGGCCCGAGTTAACCAGGCGCACAAATTCCTTGAAGCCGGCGGCATAGATGACCTCCATGCCCACCAGTTCCTGCTGGCGCTTGACGCAGTCCTGATAGAGATTATTAAGATCAATGCCCGACCAGAACTTGTCTTCAAATTCATCGGCCTTGCGCCTGCCGGTCTTGTACTGGCTGCTGCGCTGGAAAATGATGGTCCAGGACACGATGGACAAAAGCAGCAAAAAAGCCATCACCAGCTGCACCAAAAAGCTGGCATTTAAAATAAGCTCGCCAAAGGACAAGCTGCCTGCCTGATCCATATCTTACAGATCCTCCTGCAAATAAGGCTTAACGGCTTCAACCATCTCAGCGGGCAGAGCCTGCAGTTTCCCGCTCTCTAAATCTACATAGGCAATTTCAGAGCGCATCTCAAAGATAAGCTCCCCGTCCTTTTTGACCTGCTGCAAAAAGGTAAAGGACACCCGGCGCAGTTTGACCGGAATGCAGTTTACGGTGAGCTCATCGTTAAGGCGGGCAGGTTTGACAAAGCGCGCCTTCATCTTGGCCACCACAAAGCCCCGGCCGGTGCTGCGCAAAAGCTCCATCTGATCGACGCCGAGCGCGCGGATGAAATCGCTTCTGGCTCTTTCACAGAACTTTAAATAATTGGCGTGATAGACAATCATGCCGGCATCAGTGTCCTCGTAATACACTCTTACCGGGATGGAAAATTCCTGTGTCATAAAAATTCTGATCCTACATAAATCTTTAAAGTTTCTTTACAGACGCTGACCTCTATTCGACCGCCTGTACGCCTGGAAGTTCCAGACCGAACTTGGCATAGGCGCGGCGTGCGGCCATGCGTCCGGTGCGGGTGCGCTGCACAAAGCCCTGCTGAATTAAATAAGGCTCAACCACGTTCTCCAGCGTATCACGCTCATAGCCCAATGAGGCGGCTAGACTTTCAATGCCCACCGGGCCGCCGTTGAAATCATAGATGATGCAGCGCAGATACTGCCGGTCAAATTCATCAAAACCGTCCTCATCGATCTTCTGCAGGGACAGGGCCTGCTGTGCGGTGGTGAGATCAATATGCCCCGAGCCGCGCACCTCAGCAAAATCACGCACGCGGCGCAGCAGGCGGTTGGCAATACGCGGAGTGCCGCGCGAGCGCGAGGCAATCTCCATGGCGCCCTTTTCATCGATGCTGATTTTAAGCTTGCGCGCTGAGGCCAGAATGATGCGGTTGAGCTCAGCGGGGGTGTAAAACTGCAGCTGCAAAATAATGCCAAAACGCGCGCGCAAAGGTGAGGTCAAAGTTCCGGCCTTGGTGGTGGCCCCAATTAAGGTAAAAGGCTGCAGCGAGATCTTGATGGAGCGCGCCGAAGGGCCTTCACCGGTCATGATGTCGACCTGAAAATCCTCCATGGCCGGATACATGAACTCCTCAATCACCGGCGAGAGGCGGTGAATCTCATCGATAAAAATCACATCGCGGCTCTGCAGATTGGTAAGCAGCGCGGCCGCATCGCCTTTTTTCTCCAGCGCTGGTCCCGAGGTCGAAGACAAATTAACCCCGAGCTCATTGGCAATGATGTTGGACAGCGTGGTCTTGCCCAGGCCCGGCGGTCCGAAAATGAGCACATGATCCAAGGCCTCGCGGCGCTTTTTGGCAGCCTGCAGCGCAATTTCAAGCTGAGCCTTGACGTCCTCCTGGCCGATGTAGTCGGCCAAAGTCTTGGGGCGCAGCGCCCGGTCTTCAGCTGAGCCAAAGCCCCCGGCCTCGGCCTCGCGCTCTTCAGCGGTAGCCTCAGGCCGGGCCTGCGGATCGATTTTTACTCCCAGATTGTCGGCAATAATGCCGCCCGTCTCAGCTGCCATCAGCGTCTCCCTGTATTCTTGTTGTTCTTATTGCCAATATAGGACAGGGCCGCCACGATGATCTGTTTGGTGTCCATGCCTTCCTTTAATACGGCGTTGACGTACTCAACGGCGAGGCTTTCCTTATAGCCAAGGCCGATAAGAGCTGAAACTGCTTCGTCAACGGCGAGACCCGCCGCCTGCGCCGCTGCCCCCTGGGTCTTTAAGTCAGCCGCGCTCACGCCCACTCCGGGCACGGACTGCAGTTTGCTGATGCGATCTTTAAGCTCCACAATCAGACGCTCAGCGGTCTTGCGGCCGATGCCGGGCACGGTGGAGATAAGCTTGCTGTCCTCAGCGCTCACCGCTCCAAACAACTGCTCGGGGCTGAGAGTTGAGATGACAGCCAGGGCCGTGCGCGTGCCGATGCCGCCTACCTTGAGCAGTTCACGGAATACCGTGCGCTCACTTAATTCATTAAAACCAAAGAGCAGTTCTGCATCCTCACGCACCTGATGATGCAGATATAAAAAGGCCTCCTGACCTTCACTTAAGGCGGCCAATGTCTTGGTGGGCAGCTCTACTTCATAGCCCATGCCGCCGGCCTCAATTAAGGCGCAAAAACCGTCAATGCGCAGCACTTTGCCGCGGATACTTCCGTACATCTAAAATCTCCTGACTGTGCCACATGATTATAGCTTGAGAGGGGCACACTGATCTTCTATCTCAGCCGCGGCGGTAACGGCCGTGCACCGAAGAGCCCGATCCGACCTGGCTGCCCATGGCTCTCGTCACCTTGGCGGTGTAGGCATGGCAGATGGCACAGGCCAGGGCATCGGCCGCATCAGTCTGCGGAGTGCCGTTTAACTTTAAGATCTGCCGCACCATATACTGCACCTGCGTTTTTTCAGCCATGCCATAGCCCACCACCGCCTGCTTGATCTGCATCGGGGTGTATTCATAAACCGGCAGGCCTGCGTTGGCCCCGGCCACAATGGCCGCACCGCGCGCTTCAGCAAGCTTTACCGTGGACTGCACGTTTTTGGCGAGGAAGGTCTCCTCAATGGCCATGACGCTGGGCTTGAACTGCTCAACTAAGGTGGTCAGCGCGGCATAAATGGTTTTAAGGCGCTCTGAAATCTCACCGGTGCCCGCGCTGATGCAGCCTGAGCCCAAATAAGACAGGGAAGAGCCCTGTGAGAGCAGCACGCCGTAGCCGGTGATGCGTGAGCCGGGATCGATGCCAAGAACAATGTCACTCATGAAAAAGACTGTGCCTTATATCTTGCTGCAAGGGGAAAAAAGAACGCCAGCGGCTTTACAAATCCTTACCGGATGCGGACAAAACCTGAGGGTTTGGGGGATGGTGCTGCCTGGGGGAATCGAACCCCCGACCTATTGATTACGAATCAATTGCTCTACCTGCTGAGCTAAAGCAGCACTTCTGCCTGAACACCTGCGGCGTCAGACCGCGCTATTTTACAGTATACGAGTTTAAATTAAAATAAGCTTGTACATCTAAACAAGGAATCGCATTGTGATTGAAGCCTACCGTCCCCTGCTTTACACCATTTCGCTCTTTGTGGCACTGTGGGCCCAGGCCCTGCTGTCAAATCCGCTGCCCCCTGAAGGCCTGTACTACGCGCTCTTAAGCGCCGCCACCATCTGGCTTTTGGCAGGCGCCGTGCGCTGCTTTAAAGAGCGCGCCCGCCCTTCGGCGGTATTCATCCTCGGCGCTGCCCTGCTGCCCCATCTTTATTATCTTGAGCTCTCACTTTTAAGCTCCAGCCCGGATTTTCTGCCCGAGCGCTTAAATTCGGTTTTTGTGGTCTACAACATCTTCCGCTATCTCTTTTTGCTCTGCGCCTTTTTAGCGGTAATAAAGCGCTTTTTGGGCAATTTAAGCTCCTTTGCCAGCGAGGAGCCCGAGCGCCCCTCACGGCGTTAAAAGCCCGTATAGAGCATCAAGAGCACGGTGGCAACTGAGATCACCACAGTCAGGGCAAGCGGCAGTTTAAAGATGGCTGAAAGCAGCGCTGCTGCCGTACCGCCGGCTGCAGCCTGCATATGCCCGGGCACCGAGTAGAAAATGCCCGGGAACACCAGGGCGGAAAGCGCACAGTAAGGAATAAGATCCAAAAAGCGCAGCATGAAGGGGCTTAACTTGACCTTGGAGATAAAAAGCGCCGGCACCACGCGCGGCAGATAGGACATTAAGGACATGCCCAGCACAATCAGCAGATAATTACGCTCTTCCATTTAAGCCTCCCCAGCGTGGTTTTTAACATTGTCCTTAGTATCAGCAGAGTCTGCAGCGCCGCTGTCCTGCGGTTTCTGTCCTGTGCCCTTGGTGTCCTTGATAAAAACGGCACCTATGGCAGCACAGCCTAAGGTGCTCAGCACAATAGCCCAGCTGCCGTCGATGATGGAGCTTAACAGGCAGTTGACCAGAATGCACAAGAGCACCAGCAGACCGATCTTGAGATTGCGCTTGCAGCCTGGCATAACAATGGCGATGAATAAGGCATAGAGCGCGATGCCCAGGCCTGCTGACACCCAGGCAGGCAGCAGGCTGTGCGCCGCCACACCGATGACGGCCCCGGCAATCCAGCTTGAATAAGTAAGGCAGATAAGCCCAGCCAGATAAAAGCCTTTGGCAAGTTTGGAGGGTGCGGTGGTGAAGATGGCAAAGGTCTCATCGACCACGCACCAGGAGCCGCAGATGCGCCCCAACACCCCAAGCCGGGGCAGGCGGTTGAAAATGCAGGCTGACATGATGAAATAGCGGAAATTGATTAAAAAGGTGGCGATCATGATGGCAGCGAGGCTGGCGCCCTGTGCGGTCATGCTTACGCCCAGCACCTGGCCTGATCCCGAGTACACCATGACGGACATCAAGATGGTTTCAAAGGGCGAAAAGCCGGCCTCCAGCGCTGATACGCCGTAGGCAATGCCCACCGGGACATAGCCGAAGACTACCGGAATGCCGTGGCGCATGCCGGTTAAAAACAACTTAGCTGCTGACACTTTTGTAGCTCCAAAATTAGGACGCACGATTTTAACACTTCACCATGCACCAAAATGCAGACTGCACAAATTTTCTGCCCCCTTTTGGCCCTTTGTCTTTAATGGTGCACTAAAATAATGCAAGACCCGGCACGGCCGGTGCGCTCACTTGCACAAAGTTGAAACGCTTCTTAAGATGGGACGCATTCACTGTTAATTAGAAGATATTAATAAATTAAAAGATATGGAAAATCTTGATATTGCAAAATTTGGCGGCACTTCTGTTGCCAACTTCGCAGCCATGAGCTCCTGCGTCAAGGTGGTGGTCTCCAATCCCAAGACCCGTTTAGTAGTGGTCAGCGCCTGTGCCGGCGTGACCAACATCCTGGTTGAGCTGGCCTCCGGCGCCCTTTCCCGTGAAGAATGCGAGGGGAAGATCGCCAAACTGCGCGCCATTCATCAGGAAATTATCGGCAATTTAGATAATAAAGAGGCCTGCACTGCCGAGCTTGAGAGCCACTTAACCGAGATTAAGAATTTAGCCGCACAGGCTGCCATGGAGCGCTCTGATGATCTGACTGACCGCATCGTCTCCCACGGCGAACTGCTCTCTTCTTATTTAATTGTTGAGGTCTTCAAGAAATTAGGCCACAAGGCCCGCTGCTTTGATGTGCGCAGCGTGATGCGCACTGACTCAGCCTTTGGCTGCGCCCGTCCTTTAGTGGAGGTGCTCGCCGCCCTGTGCCGTCAGAACTTAATGCCCCTTTTGGATGAAGACGCCATTGTGGTGACCCAGGGCTTTATCGGCTCCAACTCAGAGGGCATGACCACCACCTTAGGCCGCGGCGGTTCAGATTACTCTGCCGCCCTGCTTGGCGAGGCCTGCAATGCCGCCACCATTTCCATCTGGACTGACGTGCCGGGTGTCTATACCACCGATCCGCGCCTGGTGCCGCATGCAAAGCCCATTGATGAGCTCACCTATCTGGAAGCCGCTGAAATGGCCACCTTTGGTGCCAAGATCCTGCACCCCTCCACCTTGGTGCCGGCCGTGCGCCGCAATATTCCGGTGTTCGTGGGCTCCTCCAAGGAACCTGAAAAAGGCGGCACCTGGGTCAAGCCTGAGACTGAAACCCATCCGTCCTTCAGAGCAGTGGCCCTGCGCAAGAATCAGACCTTGATTGTGCTGGCAAGCCCCAAGATGGTTGGTGCCTCCGGCTTTTTGGCCCGCGTGTTCGGCATCTTTGCCAAGTACGGCAAGTCCGTGGACTTGGTCTCCACCTCTGAGGTCTCCATTGCCGTGACTCTCGATGCCGGCTCCAATACTTCAGGCATCACCTCCATCTCCGAGGAGATGTTAAATGAGCTGCGCGAGTTCTGCCACGTCAGAGTTGAGGGCAAACTCTCATTGGTTGCCATTATCGGCAATGAGATGTCAAAAACTGCCGGTATTACCGCCAAGGCCTTTGATGCCATTGAGAAGTACGCCGTGCGCATGATCTGCTACGGTGCCTCCAATCACAATCTGTGCTTCCTGCTCTCTGAGGAGGATGCGGTGCCGGCCCTGACTGAGCTGCATCAGCATCTGCTTGAGGCCTAACGTTAACCTGTTTGTTTTTGTTAGAGCATATTCTTTAAAAAGCGCCCTGACAGGCGCTTTCTTTTTGGCACCGCTTTCATCCATATTCCGCTTTACCCATCCTGCCTGCCACAAATTTTCTAAAGGCTGAAAATGGCACTGCCGTTAATAACAGTAGAGATATAAGTGAATTATTGGAATGCAGGCACAAAAATTGCTTGCCGTGCTCTAAAAAGAGCAAGGAGATTGAGCTATGACTTCATTGGTTACTTCCGCCGGTGCGGCATCCGGCATTGACTTTGAGTCGATCATTTCTGCGACGGTCGAAGCCAAGCGTGCTACGCTCGAAAACAATACCACTACCCGCAAGGAAGAGGCCAACATCGAATTGTCCGGTGTGGGCAAGTTAAAGTCCGCCCTGGAGACCTTCCAGAAGAGCATTCAGGCCTTTACCGAGGACAATGCTTTCAATCAGCGCTCCGTGACCATCGATCAGCCATCTGACACCACCTATTTCACGGTGGAGGCCGATGAAGACGCCTCCAATATGTCATACGACATCGCGGTAAAACAGCTGGCTTCCACCGAAAAGGTCAGCCAGTTCCTCAACATAACCGATGACACCAACAAATTTGAAGCCGGCACCCTGAAGTTTTCCTTGGGCACAGATGAGAACGGCAAGGAATTGTCCTTCGAGGTAAACATCCAGGAAGGCGACAGCATTGAGCTTATCCGCCGGCGCATCAATGACAATGATCTGGGCATCACTGCCAATATTGTGCAGGGCAAGGACGGTTATAAGCTCACCATCGACAGCGGCAAATCCGGCGATGAAAACAACAACTTAACGATTTCAGTCTCAAACACCAGCGGCACCGCAGGCACTGACGGCGTACAGAGCCTGGATATTTTTGCCTACGACGGCTATAGCGGCGACGAGGAAGACAATACCAGCACCTGGACTCATACTGCAGCCAAGAGCGCCATCATCAGTGTAGACGGCACTGATGTGTACTCGGATACCAATGTCTTTGACGAGCAGTTAAGCGGCATCACCCTGACGGCCAAAAAGGTTACCGCTTCTGATCAAACCGATTCAAATGACAACACTCTGTACAACACCTACAACATGACCATTTCCGAGGACTATGATGCGGTGACCAAGAAGATGGAGGAGTTCGTCAACGCCTACAACACCCTCATCAGCACCATGGACGATCTGTATAAGCACAATACTTATACCGATGGCGAAAACAATTACGACGGCGGCGAGCTGGCCGGTGACTCCTCACTGCGCTCCTTAAAATCACAGCTGCAGAACTTCGTGTCCTCCTTTGGCTTCACCGAAGGCGGCACCAACCGCACCTCGATTTACAACATGGGCGTGGAGTTTAAATCCGACGGCACCCTGACGCTTGACAGCACCGAGTTCAAGGAGCAGCTCTCTGACAACTTCAACCTGGTGGTCAATGCCTTCTCCGGTGAGGACGGCATGCTCTCACAGCTCGATGCCATGGTGGAGGAATACACCAAGTCAGGCGGCGTGCTTGATCAGCGCGAGGAAAGCCTCAATGAAACCATCAGCGATGTAGAGGCCAAGGAAGCTGACAATGAGACCTATCTTGAGGAGTACGAGGCCAGCCTGCGCCAGAAGTACGCCAACCTCGACAACTTGATCTCAAATTACAACAATTCACTGAACTATCTCAATTTCTAAGGACGTCATAACGCTCCTTAGCGCTAATCTCCCCGCTGCGGCGGGGATTTTTATAGCTGCACCATCCACAGAAGCAAAAGAACCTGCGGGCGTAAAAAAGGCCGCCGAACTTCGGCAGCCTCTTTTAACTTTATCTGCAGCCCCGGGCTTTCTGCTTTGCCCGGGATGACATTACTGATTAAAGTGAATCGTATGAGCCTAACTCCTTGAAGGCCTCGATCACACGGGCGCACATGGACTCCTCGCCCTTGCGCAGCCAGACGCGCGGATCATAGTACTTCTTGTTCGGAGCATCCGGGCCGGTCGGGTTGCCGAGCTGGCCCTGGAGGTAATCGCGGTTGGCCTCGTAGTACTCACGGATGCCGTTCCAGTTGGCCCACTGAGTGTCGGTGTCGATGTTCATCTTGATGACGCCGTAGGAAACAGCTTCCTTGATCTCAGCAGGTGAAGAACCTGAACCGCCGTGGAACACCAGGTTCATCGGCTTGTCCTCGGAGAGGCCGAACTTCTCCTTGACGTACTTCTGAGAGTCACGCAGGATGGTCGGGGTGAGCTTGACGTTGCCGGGCTTGTACACACCGTGTACGTTGCCGAAAGAAGCGGCAATGGTGAAGTTCGGGGAAATGGCGCTTAACTTCTCGTAGGCATAAGCCACATCCTTAGGCTGGGTGTAGAGGGCGCTCTCGTCCTTGCCGGAGTTGTCCACGCCGTCTTCCTCACCGCCGGTGCAGCCGAGCTCAAGCTCAAGGGTCATGCCCATCTTGGACATGCGCTCCAAGTACTTGCAGCAGGTGGCTACGTTGTCCTCCAGGCTCTCCTCAGAGAGGTCGAGCATGTGGGAGGAGAACAGCGGACGGCCGTGCTCCTTGAAGTACTCCTCACCGTAGTCGAGCAGACCGTCAACCCAGGGGATTAACTTCTTGGCGCAGTGGTCGGTGTGCAGCACTACCGGAACACCGTACTCCTTGGCGACATTGTGCACGTGCAGAGCACCGGAGATGGCACCGATGATGGAGTTGCCCTGCGGACGATCGGTCTTGAGGCCCTTGCCGGCCACGAAAGCAGCACCGCCGTTGGAGAACTGCACGATCACAGCAGAACGGGCCTTGGCAGCAGCTTCGAGCACTGCATTGATGGTGTGGGTGCCGACGCAGTTAACTGCCGGGAAAGCATAGCCGTTTTCACGGGCCACTGCGAATAACTTCTGAACATCCTCACCCCAGAGTACACCGGGCTTTACTACATCTAAAATTTTGGTCATTTGAATATGCCTATATTGGTTGTGATTTTAAAATCGGTAACAGTAAGTTAAAGGAGGCACCTAAAGTGCCTCCCAATGGCTTAAAACTGATTATTCAGCTGCACGCTTCTCTAAGATCTCAACGGCCGGAAGCTTCTTGCCCTCAACGAACTCGAGGAAAGCGCCGCCGCCGGTGGAGATGTAAGAAATCTTGTCGGTCACGCCGAACTTCTGAATGGCATTGATGGTGTCGCCGCCGCCTGCAACTGAGAAGGCATCAGACTGTGCAATAGCTTCAGCCAGAGCCTTGGTGCCGCTGGCGAACTGATCGAACTCAAACACGCCGACCGGGCCGTTCCACAGAATGGTCTTGGCTTCCATGATGACCTTCTTGATGTTCTCCATGGACTTCGGGCCTAAGTCCAAGATCATGTCGTCATCTTCAACGTCAGCTAAATCCTTGACGGTAGCCGGGGTGTTCTCGGCAAACTCCTTGCCGACCACCACGTCCACGAACTCAGGGATAGTGGTCTTCTTGGCCAGATCCTGAGCGGTGGGGATTAAATCAGGCTCGCACAGAGAGGTGCCGACCTTGTGGCCCTCAGCTGCGATGAAGGTGTTGGCGATGCCGCCGCCGACGATTAACTGATCGGCAACCTTAAGCAGGCTGTTGAGCACCGGCAGCTTGGTGGAAACCTTGGAACCGGCAACGATGGCCACCATCGGGCGGGCAGGATTGTCCATTACCTTGCCAAGAGCATCAAGCTCAGCAGCAAGCAGCGGGCCTGCGCAGGCAACCGGAGCGTACTCGGCTGCACCATAGGTGGTGCCCTGAGCGCGGTGGGCGGTGCCGAAGGCATCCATCACGAAGACGTCGCATAAAGCGGCATACTTCTTGGCCAGAGCCGGATCATTCTTCTTCTCGCCGACGTTGAAACGGCAGTTTTCGAGGACTACAACTTCACCGGCATTCACTTCTACGCCGTCAAGGTAATCCTTAACTAAGCGGACCGGGCAGTCGAGCTTGGTCTGCATGTACTCAGCCACCGGCTTTAAGGAGAACTCCTCAGCATACTCACCCTCGGTCGGACGGCCTAAGTGAGAAATCACCATTACCTTGGCGCCCTTCTCTAAAGCGAGCTTAATGGTCGGCAGAGTAGCCATAATGCGCTTGTCGGAAGCTACCTTGCCATCCTTTAAAGGAACGTTTAAGTCAGCACGAATTAATACACGCTTGCCCTGAAGGTCGAGGTCGGCCATTTTCAAGATTGCCATGATGTGAATATCCTCTATTTTGACTATATGTTACTGTTCTAAAGTACCGCAAAAATTGCTTTCGCCGGTCTTAAGTTCTTTCATCATTGTAGCTGAGATCCCTCAAAAGATCCATGCTCAAAAAGTCCGCAAAGCCTGCAAAAATCAGCCTGTGCGCCCTTTTGAACACCCCGTGTAAAATCGCCGTGAAATTTTTGCCTGATTGCGCACATTTGTACTCTGCCAAAGCGCGAAAACTTAGCTTTTTGGTGCAGCAAATGGAAGATTTAGGAAAAATGCCGGGGAAAAAAGCTGCGCTGCCTCACAAAATGAAAATGCAACGCTGTTTTGCCCCCTTAAAACGGCAAAGGCCCCTGCCAAAGCAGAGGCCCTCAACGCCGCCACTGGCGGCAAAACCTTGTCAGGAATTAGAGCACGCTCTTGCAGACCTTGACCAGGTTGTCGACGGTGAAGCCGTACTTGACAAAGAGCTTGTCAGCCGGGCCTGAAGCACCGTAGGTGTCGATGCCTAATACTGCACCGTCCATGCCTACGTACTTGTACCAGGCCTGGGTTACACCGGCCTCAACAGCTACGCGGGCACGCACGGCCTTAGGCAGCACGCTCTCCTGATAGGCAGCGTCCTGGCGCTCGAAGACTTCGCAGCACGGCATGGAGACCACGCGCACCTTCTTGCCTTCTTTCTCAAGCACCTCAGCTGCATGGAAGGCCAGCGCCACTTCAGAGCCGGTGCCGATGATAATCAGATCCGGAGTGCCGTCGCAGTCCTTGAGGATGTAGCCGCCCTTGGCGATCTCAGCGACCTTGGCGTCATCACGCGGCATCTGCTCCAAGCCCTGGCGGGTCAGCACGATGGCAGACGGGCCGTCCTTGCGCTCTAACATGAAATCCCAGGCGACAGCGGTCTCGACCTGATCGCACGGACGCCAGGTGTCGAGGTTGGGCACCATGCGCAGGGTGGCAGTCTGCTCAACCGGCTCATGGGTCGGGCCGTCTTCGCCCACACCGATGGAGTCATGGGTGAATACGTACAGGGTGGGGATCTTCATCAGAGCAGACATGCGGATGGCATTTCTGGCGTACTCAGAGAAGATCAGGAAGGTGCCGCCGTAAGGACGGAAGCCGCCGTGCAGCAGGATGCCGTTCATGCAGGCAGCCATGGCGAACTCACGCACACCCCAGTGGATGTAATTGCCCTTAATGACGTGCGGAGCGATGGACACGGAAGCCTTGTTCATGGTGAGGTTGGACGGAGCCAGGTCAGCTGAACCGCCGATGAACTCAGGCAGCAGTGCGCCAAAGAAATCTAAGGCATTCTGGCCTGCCTTGCGGGTGGCAAGCTTGGCCGGGTTGTGCTGCAGGTCAAGTGCAAACTTCTCTGCCTTCTCGTGCAGGCCCTCAGGGAGCTCACCTGACACGCGGCGCTTGAACTCAGCGGCAAGCTCAGGGTAAGCCTTGGCATAGCGCTCGAACAGATCGTTCCACTCAGCCTCAAGCTTTGCGCCCTTCTCAACAGCGTTCCACTCTTTGTAAACGTGCTCAGGGATCTCAAACGGAGGATAGTTCCAGCCGATCTCCTTGCGGGTTAAAGCAATTTCTTCCTCGCCCAGCGGAGCGCCGTGGGATGAAGACTTGCCGCCCTTGTTGGGTGAGCCGCAGCCGATGGTGGTGTGGCAGATGATCAGTGACGGACGGGTCTTGTCAGCCTGGGCAAGCTTAATGGCAGCGCGCACCTGGCAGCTGTCATTGCCGTCAGCGACTTCAATGACCTGCCAGTGATATGCGCGGAAACGCTCGGCAGTGTCGTCGCCAAACCAGCCCTTGACCTCACCGTCAATGGAGATGCCATTTGAGTCATATAAGGCAATCAGCTTGCCCAACCCTAAGGTGCCGGCAAAGGAGCAGACTTCATGGGAGATGCCTTCCATTAAGCAGCCGTCGCCTAAGAATGCATAGGTGTAGTGATCGACGATGTTGTAGCCGTCACGGTTGAACTGCTGGGCCAGCACGGCTTCAGCAAGAGCCATGCCCACAGCGTTGGCAATACCCTGGCCTAAAGGACCGGTGGTGGTCTCAACGCCCGGAACCTCGCCGTACTCCGGGTGGCCCGGGGTCTTGGAGCCTAACTGTCTGAACTGCTTTAAGTCCTCGATGGAGAGATCATAGCCGGTCAGATGCAGCACGGAATAAATCAGCATGGAAGCGTGGCCGTTGGACAGCACGAAACGGTCGCGGTTGGGCCACTTGGGGTTCTTGGGGTTGTGACGCATAAAGCCGTGCCACAGGGCTTCTGCCATATCAGCCATGCCCAGGGGAGCACCCGGGTGGCCGGAGTTAGCTTTCTGTACGGCATCCATGCTCAGGGCACGGATGGCATTGGATAATTCATTGTAGGCCATTTAAAACTCCTGAAATTCGGTAACTGAAAGTTGAGACATTAAACAAAAAAAGCCGATCATCTGCGATCGGCTCCTTTTAGTTTAAATTAACCAAAGACCTTCTTGTAGTCGGCCTGGAACTTCTCAATGCCCTGATCGGTCAGCGGGTGGTGGGTCATCTGCTCGATTACCTTGTAAGGAACGGTAGCGATGTCAGCACCGGCTAAGGCACAGTCAGTTACGTGAATCGGGTTTCTGATGGAAGCGGCAATGATCTGTGCGTCGATGTCACCGACAGCGAAGATCTCGGCGATCTGACGGATTAAGTCGATGCCCGGCTGTGAAATGTCATCAAGGCGGCCTAAGAACGGAGAAACATAGGTGGCACCGGCACGGGCGGCCAGGAGAGCCTGATTGGCAGAGAAGATTAAGGTGACGTTGGTCTTAATGCCTTCAACTGCGCATCTGTGGCAGGCCTTTAAGCCTTCAACAGTCATCGGGATCTTAACGATCATGTTGGGGTGAATAGCGGCAATCTCGCGGGCTTCCTTCATCATGCCGTCGGCATCTAAGGTGGTAGCCTTGACTTCGCCGGAAATCGGGCCGTCAACGATGGAGGCGATCTCAGCGATCACTTCCTTGAAATCACGGCCTTCCTTGGCGATCAGAGACGGGTTGGTGGTAACACCGCAAATTACGCCCATATCGTTTGCTTTACGAATATCTTCAACGTTTGCAGTATCAATGAAAAAACGCATGTTAACTCCCTTTTGATAAAAGTAAAAAGTGTCTATCGCAGATAAAAGTTCACCAACACCCTTGATCGGCTCTGCTGCAGGTTTCCCTGCGTTAAACAGCACCCTGTGCTGCCAAAGCCCCGACTAAATTAATAAGGTTCTATCTGCAACTGCAAAGATTGTACCCCAAATAAAGCAGGGCTGAGGCAGGCAAAAACGCATTTAGTGATGTGGATCTAAATTTTTTCGCAAACAGTTGCAAGAACTTGCGAAATGCAAAAAACCGTGCACTAAAAAGGCACGGTTCACATCCTTGAAATACAAGCGGATTTAACCAAAATTTCCGCTGCCCTTTACCAAAATTTGCAAGTTCTGCAAACGTTTACAGAAATTTACAAAAAGCCGGAGCTGCACCCGCTTTTTTCCGAACCTGAGGGTAATTTAAGCTCCGCAGTGCTCCTCATAGTACTTGTACAAAGCCTGAGTGCCCAGCTCGCCAAGGCCCTCATTTTCCAAAGTGCAGTAGAACTTATAAGCAAGCTCAGTGCCCGGGAGCGTAAGGCCGCAGGCCCTGGCGGCATCAAGGGCAATTTTTAAGTCTTTGACAAAGTGCTTAATAAAGAAACCCGGGTTGAAATCGCCTTTTAAGATGCGCGGGCCGTAGCTGTTCATCGAAAATGAACCGGCAGCGCCCTTGCTTAAGGTGTCAATAACGAGAGCTTCATCAAGACCCACCTTTTTGGCGGTGGCAATGCACTCACACAGCGCCATCATGCCGGCGGCAATAGCAATCTGATTGCAGATCTTGGCGTACTGTCCGGCGCCGGCCTCACCAAAACGCACCAGGGTTTTGCCCATAGCGCTGCAGGGCTCCTGCACTTTTGCAAAAAGCTCCTCACTGCCGCCAAAGAGGATGGCCAGAGTGCCGTTTTTAGCGCCAACATCGCCGCCGGTGACCGGAGCATCACCGATTAACAGGCCGCGCGCGGCACCGGCTGCCGTGATCTCTTTGGCAAGAGCAGGCTCAGAGGTGGTCATATCAAGGCCAATGGCGCCTTCTTTCATATTGGCAATGATGCCCTCAGCGCTAAGCCAAATCTCGCGCACGTCTTTGGGGTAGCCCACAATGGAGATGACAAGATCAGCGTCCTTTACTGCATCTTTGACGCTCTGCGCCACCACAGCGCCGTACTTGGCCAGATCCTGGGCCTTGGAGGCGGTGCGGTTGTAAACGGTAAGGGCATAGCCCTGCTTTAATAAGTTGAGCACCATTGAATGCCCCATAACGCCGGTGCCGATAAAAGCAATCTTCTCTATGGCCATGTCTTTCCTCCAAAGAATCCCAAAATCAAAAAACTAAAATCTGCCTGATTATAGCGCCCGCGCCCTGACCTTTAAAAGAAGGCTTGCAGAGATGTGCCGCACGACTTTTATCCGCCGCGCAGCTTTACTGCCGGGTAAATCAAAATTCAGCCAGGACGGCTGGGAAGCCCTTTGCCGGTTATGCTATCCTATGGCTGAAATGATAAAAACATTATCTGACAGGTATTGGCATAAAACAGCGTATCAGCTTCACGGGCAGTCATGATCACTTCAATTAAATTGAAAAACTTCAGAGGTTTTAAAGACTTTGCAGTTTCAGATTTAAAACCGGTCACCCTGCTTGCCGGCAGAAATATCTGCGGAAAAACATCGCTTCTGGAAGCCGTTTATATTTTATGTAATTACCTTAAGCCAAGCTTCTTTGTCAGGATTAATAAGAACAGAGGTAATACCGTTATCCATAATTCAAGTTTTATCTGGGATTATCTGTTTAATTCAAGTGAAGCTGACGAAAAAACTTTTTGCATACAACTGACAGAGAATGCTGACATTATCCATGAGTTGACAGTTACCAAACGCTTAAATACCAGCAGCCCGGTTGATTTAGCCCCAGACGGCAGTCCGGCTGCAAATAATGTCATTGATGCACTTGATTATGCATATTATCAAAAAACCCAAGACGGCCTTTTAGTCAAAGACCAGGGCTCATATCTTTTGCAGCGCGGCGGGATAATCAGAAACAGCCAAGCTTCGTCCGGCTCTGTGTTAAGAAGCCGGAGCGCAGAATTACTTTCAGCTGATTATGAGATTTACGATCTTGCAGTCAGGCTGGGACAAATCGAGTTAAAGGGCCAAAAAGAAAAATTAATCGACTGCGTCAACATCATTGACAGCGACATTGAAGACCTCATTCTGATTATGGATGAGTGTAAAACGCCTGAGATATTTGCCAAATATAAAAATCACAAGCTCATTCCGGTAAGTATGGCAGGCCATGGTTTAAAGCAGCTTCTAAAAATTGCTTTATCATTTCTTGATGATAAGGTGGAAGTACTGCTGATAGACGAAATCGAAAGAGGCTTCCATTATTCTGTATTTCCAGATCTATGGAAAGCCTTAACTAAACTCGCTGCCGAATTTAACAAACAGCTTATCGCCTCCACACACAGTGCAGATTGCATCGAAAACTTCTATCAAACTTTCAGCTCTGAAGAGATTGCCAAGCTGTTTAAATATGTAAGACTGGAGAGGGATGAAAACGGAGATCTTGTCCCAACGGCATATAACAGCGAAGAGTTCATCTCCTCCCTGGATTATAAGTTTGAGGTGCGCTGAGGTAATTATCAACTAATACAGCACCTGTAAATCCAGCGGACACCTGCCCGGGTTCTCGATGCCATCCGGGAGCCACAAGGAAGCCGCGATAAGTTCAGCCCACAGGTTCAGGCAGGATCTGCACAATCTGCCTGATGGCGGCGGGCGCGCTTTAAGCTGAAGAAAAAAGCGCTCTGCGCTTAAAGAAAGCTTTCTTGCACCTTATTCCTATAGTAAAATATAAGCACCCCTCAAAAGAACGCTTGCTTTATTTCACATTTCAGGAATTTTCCTATGTCCAGACTTTTTACTTCGGAATCTGTATCTGAAGGTCATCCTGACAAAGTTGCAGATCAAATTTCAGATGCGGTGCTTGATGCGATATTAAGTGCCGATGCGCACGCCCGTGTGGCCTGCGAGACCTTAGTGAAGACCGGCATGGTGGTGCTTGCCGGTGAAATCACCACCAGCGCCAGCGTTGATTTAGAGGATGTGGTGCGCCGCACCGTCTGCGAAATCGGCTACAACAGCACTGAAGTCGGTTTTGACGGCAAATACTGCGCCTTTTTAAATGCCCTGGGCAAACAGTCCCCTGACATCAATCAGGGCGTCGACCGCGCCACCCCTGAAGAGCAGGGTGCCGGCGATCAGGGCCTGATGTTCGGCTTTGCCTGTGATGAGACTGCGGTTTTAATGCCCGCCCCCATCACCTATGCCCACCTCCTGGTGCGCCGTCAGGCTGAAGCCCGCCGCCTTGGTCTGCTGCCCTGGCTGCGTCCGGATGCCAAGTCCCAGATCACCTTTGTCTACAATGACGCAGGCCAGATTGAAAGCATCGACACCGTGGTGCTCTCCACCCAGCACAGCCCGGATGTGTCCTTAAAGACCGTCGAGGAAGGCGTGCAGGAGGAAATCATCAAGCGCGTGCTGCCGGCTAAGCTTTTAACCAATAAGACCAAGTATTTCATCAACCCGACCGGCCGCTTTGTCATCGGCGGCCCGGTAGGCGACTGCGGTCTGACCGGCCGCAAGATCATTGTGGACACCTACGGCGGTGCTGCCCGCCACGGCGGCGGCGCCTTCTCGGGCAAAGACCCTTCAAAGGTTGACCGCTCAGCAGCCTACGCTGCCCGCTATGTGGCCAAGAACATTGTGGCCGCGGGACTGGCCCGCCGCGCTGAAATTCAGATCTCCTACGCCATCGGCGTGGCCGAACCGGTGTCCATCAGCGTCAACACTTTCGGGACGGGAACTAAGTACAGCGATGAAAAGATCGCCGCTGCCGTCCAGGAAGTCTTTGATCTGCGCCCTTACGGACTTATCAAGATGCTCGATCTCTTAAAGCCGATTTATCAGCCCACTGCCACCTACGGCCACTTCGGCCGCGATGAGTTCCCGTGGGAGAAGACCGATAGAGCTGACGCCCTGCTTGCCGCCCTGTCCTAAACCCGTACAGAGCTTTAGCAGAGCAGATCTGACACTCAGGGCAGCCACTGGCTGCCCTGAGCTGTTTTCTTCGGGCTAAATCCCATCCCAGGCTGGAATGGCACCGCCATTGAAAATGCGGCTATTGCACGTACTGCTGCATCAGCACTGAAATATCATCTTCCTCAAGATTGTCACGCTCCACGCGCTTTAAGATCTCCTCACGGCTGTAATGGGCCTCAGGGTAAATCACCACCACCGAAGTGTCGCCGTTTTGCAGATAGTGGGTCTTGCCAAACTCGGTATAGCGGGTGGCGCCCACTGAGATCATCAGCTGCTGCGGGCAGTGCGCCTCGTTAAGATAGAGATTGACGTTCTCAGCCGGGCCCTCGTCTGCCTGATGATTGAGCTTGTCCACAAGCCAGGTGAGGAGCTTTTGGTAGAAGTAGGAATAATCGCGCACCGCGCTGTCCTCGCCGTACTCATAGACCTGCCCCTCACGCACCAGGAAGGAGGCAATGCGGTAGCCGTCCAAAATGCCGCCCGGGGCAAAGCTGTCGATTTTAATCAAGTTGCCCGCAAGGCCCTTGGTGCTCTCACCCCAGTTTTTCTTCTCGGAGATCTTGCGTGCACCCTCGCGGCGGATGGAGCAGTCATTGCTCGCGCCGAAAACGAGCGGCTTTAAATCCACCACTTTGCCGTCACTCCAGATGGCATCACAGATGATGGCCAGCTCCGGCTCAATCTGCAGATTCTGTGAACCTGCCGGGAAGATGATGCGGTATTCATCAAAGGGGAAAACATTGAGGAAAGCGGGGATATGCTCTCCACGATGGGGCAGATAAGTCGGGAATAAGGCCTTGGGGGCATTGCTCTCCGCTGTTTTGACCTTGGTAAAGTCAGCGGCCTCGCCGGCCTGCTCCAAATGCCCGGTAAAGTTGCCGGCGACGCCGAAACAGGCACACCTGCGCAGATTAATTTCCATTGCACACTCCTAAGACGCTAAAATTAAGATATGAAAAACATTATAGCCCAGAGGCCGCGCCAGCCTTTACTGCGCGCACTTAGAAAAACCATGGCTGCAGGTGCTGCGGCGCTGATCTTAGCCCTGCCCGGTGCTGACGCCCTGGCAGTGGACAGTTTTAATCAGGCCAAAAAGATCCTGCCCTCGATTTACAAACAGCTTGACGATCCGGCCACCATTTACTGCGGCTGCCCGGTGACGATTGAGCGCAACCGCTTTAAGCTCTCCTTAAAGGAGTGCGGCTATCAGGTCAGAAAGCAGCCCAAACGCGCCGCCCGGGTGGAGATTGAGCACGTGATGCCGGCCTGGGAATTTGGCCATCAGCTGCAATGCTGGCAGGACGGCGGGCGCAAGAACTGCGCCAAAGATGACCGCTTTAAGGAGATGGAAGGCGATCTGCACAATCTCTTTCCCTCGGTGGGCGAGGTCAACGGCGACCGCTCCAATTTCCAGTTTACTGACTGGAACGGCACCCCCACGCAGTACGGCAAGTGTGAGATGGTGATTGACTTCAAGCAAAAGCAGGCCCAGCCGCCCAGGCGCTCGCGCGGTGTCATCGCCCGCGCCTATCTCTATATGGCTGACAAGTACGGCATCCGGCTGTCCAACACCCAAAAGCGCATTTATGAAGCCTGGAACCGGCAGTATCAGCCCGATGACAATGAATGCCTGCGCAATCAGCTGATTGAAGATGTACAGGGCAATGACAATCCCTTTGTCACCAAGGCCTGTGCCCTTGTAAATAAGGACTGAGCCATGCGCATTACCAGAGTTTATGAGCCGCAGAAATTAGAAAGCGGCAAAGTGCTCGTGCTCTCAGAGCAGAACGCAGCACATCTGTGCAAAGTGCTGCGCCTGCCTGCCGGGGCTGAGCTTGCCGTCTTTGACGGGCAGGGCCATGAGTTCTCCGCCCATCTGACTGCGGCGGGAAAAAAGGCCGAAATTCAAATTGATGCGCCGGTGTTAAATCAGCGCGAATCCCCGGTTTACACCATCTTAGGGCAGGTGATAAGCCGCGGGGACAAGATGGATTTAACCATTCAAAAGGCGGTGGAGCTTGGCGTGAGCGAGATCTATCCCTTAAGCTCGGTGCGCTGCGGCGTGAAGCTTGATGAAAAGCGCCAGGACAAGAAAATTGAGAGCTGGCAGAAGATTGCCGCCTCCGCCTGCGAGCAGTCAGGCCGTGCCTTTGTGCCCACAGTGCATCCGATTACAGCGCTTGCTGACTTCTGCAAAGCCGTGCAGCAGCAGGGCAGGCTGTGCCTGACCCTGGACCCCTGCAGCACCACCCGCATCCGGGATTTGAGCCCCACATCAGAGATCTGTCTTTTAATCGGCCCGGAGGGCGGCTTTGATCCCGAGGAAATAGCCCTGTCCGAAAAATATCAGTTTAAAAAGGTAAGCCTCGGCCCGCGCATTTTGCGCACTGAAACAGCGGCCCTTACCGCCCTTTCCATCATCGGCAGCCATTTTGGAGATTTATAGCATGCCCAAGCTTGAAAGCACTTTATTAGGTCAAAGCAGCGTATATTACGATGAGTACAATCCGTCGGTACTGCAGCCCATTTCCCGCAATTTGGGCCGCGCTGAACTCAAGTTTTTAGCCCCCCACGGCGTGGACGTCTGGCGCCTTTACGAAATCACTTATTTAAACAAGCTCAACATCCCCTGCGCTGCTGTAGGCATGATCACGGTGCCTGCCTCCTCGGCCTTTATCGTGGAGTCAAAGTCCTTAAAGCTTTACATCGGCTCTTTTACCCAGACCAAGTTTGCCTCCTTAAAAGAAGTCGAAACCGTGATCGCCCATGATTTGGGCAAGGTGCTCGAATGCCAGGTCAAGGTGCAGCTCTTTGAGCTTGAAGAGCGCCCGCGCGCCTTTGTATTAAACGATCTGCCCGGCACTTTGATTGACCGCATGGAAGGGGTCACCATCACCGACTTCAACTACCGCC
>JADINH010000007.1 GCA_017694225.1 Candidatus Avisuccinivibrio stercorigallinarum | reverse complement strand
TCGCTGAGCACTGCCCCTAAAATGATGTTCAAAAAGTCGCCGAGGATGCCGCCCTCACCCATGCTGTCATTGCGCCAGAGTACGGAGAACAGCGCAGTGGTGCCCAGCACAAAGGTGTTAAAGCCTAAGATCTTCAGGCCAAGCTTGAAGAGATCGAGCTCTCTGATGCTGATGCGCTGCAAAAACAGCGCGGCGCCCAGATACACAATAAACAGCGGCAGCACGTAGACAAAGGAGCCGGTGTAATCAAATAAGAAGGCAATGAGGCCCGAGCCCTGCGGGGTCTGCTGCAGGGCATCCGAGCTGCCTAAGGTCAGCTCGCCTGACATGGCCCTGGCGTTGGTGCTTTTAAAGTCCAGCAGCAGGTAATAACAAAAGAGCGCCAGAAAGCATGAGATAACAAATAAGATCTGCTTTAAGCGGCTGCTGCCCTGTACTTTTGCGCTGCCTGTTTTAGGGCGTGAAAACATAAGGTCCTCCGCTGCACCTGTATTAATTAATAGTACTGTCTAATAGTATGAGCTTATTTTCACTGCGTGCACGATATGCAGCATGGTTTGCTGTTCACTGCATCCAATTCCTGCAAAAGGATATCACATCTCCGTCATGCCGTCTAAAAGCAATATGCGCCCAAAGCACTGACAGCTCTGACTTTTTGCAGATTTTTTTGGTCTTTGCCCCTGCCTCTTCAGGCCTTATAATGACCGCAAGATTAATGTGAGGTAAGACATGTTCCATCTTGTGATGTACCGTCCGCAGATGCCGGAAAATGCAGGCAATATCATCCGCCTGAGCGCCAACTGCGGCGCACCGCTGCACTTTATCGGCCCCCTGGACTTTTTCCTTGACAATAAGCGCATGCTGCGCGCCGGGCTTGATTACCATGAAATTGCCAACTTAAAAGTGCACACCTCCTTTGAGCGCTTTATGGAGGAGGAAAAGCCCTCCCGCCTGATCGCATCCACCACCAGGGGCAGCGTGATTCACACCGAGTTTAAATTTCAGGACGGCGACTACATCATGTTCGGGCGTGAGACCTCAGGGCTGCCCGATGAAGTGATGAACTTGATATCCCCTGAGCTGCGCATCACCATCCCGATGGTGCCGCAAAGCCGCTGCCTGAACCTGGCCAATTCCGCCGCGGTGGTGGCCTATACCGCCTGGCAGCAGTTAGGCTATCCCGGGGCTAAACATTTGATCGCAGCACAGTGATCCCTGCCGCTTAACAATGCGGCAAAAGATGCTAAAATTTCTTAGGTTTTTAACAAAAATTAACAAAAAACGCTGATTTATAGGGAAGGATTAAGGATAGTGTTAGATTTTCTGATTGGCTTTTTCACCGACTACGGTTACGCAGCGGTATTCGTTATTCTGATTGCCTGCGGCTTCGGTCTGCCGGTGCCGGAGGACATCACCTTAGTCTCAGGCGGCGTGATCTCAGGCCTCGGCCTTACCAATCCGCACGTGATGTTAGGCGTAGGCCTGGCTGGTGTGCTCATTGGTGACAGCACCATGTTCCTGCTCGGCCGCGTGTTCGGCTACCGTATTCAGCGCATCAAGACCTTCAGAAAAATCCTGTCCCCCCGCCGTTTTTCCCACATTCAGCGTCAATTTAAAAAGTATGGCCTGGGCCTGCTCTTCGTAGCCCGCTTCCTGCCTGGTCTGCGCTCCCCGATTTTCCTGGTGGCCGGCATGAGCAGGCGCATCTCCTATCTGACCTTTATCGCCATGGACGGCGTGGCCGCCTTAATCTCCGTGCCGATCTGGGTATACATGGGGTTCTTCTTTGCAGACAATTTGGATCTGCTGATGGAGTACGTAAGCGATGTGCAGCGCGTCATTTACTTAATCCTCGGACTTATCATCCTGGTGGTGCTCGCCATTTACCTTAAGAAGCGTTTTCACGCCAAGATGGACAAACACTTTGCTGAAGGTGCCGGGACTGAAACTGCCGCTGGCGCTGAAATATCAACTGCAGCGTCAACCTCTTCTTCCCCTGCAAATGCCACCTCTGCTGCAACGTCAACTGAAGCCTCGTCGTCTTCTGCTGTTTCTAAAACATCCGCAGCAGATCCGGCAGCACTGGGCAGCAAGGCAGCTTCACAAGCTTCAGCCGCGGATTTAAAAGAAAAAGAGAAAGCCGCAGTGAAGTAAAGCGCTTCAACACACACTTAGCATTACTCAACAGGGCCGCAATTGCGGCCTTTGTTTTGTGGTTTAAAACAGGGCGTTTATTTCAGCCTTTTGCACAATTTTGCACCAGTGCAGTGCATGCTTGCTGCATTTTTGCCTTTTTCCCCAAAAACGGACAAAATGCACTAACTAAATCTTTAACACTTGTTTCACAAGGGATAATCCAAATGGATCAGCTTACTCTGATTGTCAGAGACATTAACTCTATTCTGTGGGGACCCTGGTGCCTGATCCCGATCCTCGTTGGTACCGGTATTTTCTTCACCTTTAAGCTGCGCTTCATTCAGGTGCGTCAGTTCGGCCGCGCCTTTAAGCATGTATTCGGCGCTTTCTCCATCAACGGCGCCAAAGCAGGCAAACACGGCATGTCATCCTTCCAGTCGCTGGCCACCGCAGTGGCCGCACAGGTCGGAACCGGCAACCTGGCCGGTGTCGCCACCGCCATGGCCATGGGCGGTCCGGGCGCCATCTTCTGGATGTGGCTTGCTGCCTTCTTTGGCATGGCCACCATCTGCGCTGAGGCCATCTTAGCCCAGCTTTACCGCACCCGCGACGAGACCGGCCATATCACCGGCGGCCCGGCTTACTACATTTCAGCAGGCCTCGGCAGCAAACCGCTGGCCATGCTCTTCTCCTTCCTCATCATCATTGCCCTCGGCTTTGTGGGCAACATGGTGCAGGCAAACTCCATTTCCACCGCCTTTGAGAGCGCCTTCCACATCCCTACCTGGGTTTCAGGCCTCTTCATCATTTTGATCGCAGGCTTTATCTTCATCGGCGGCGTCAAGCGCATCGCCAGCTTTGCCGAGAAGATGGTGCCGCTCATGGCCTCTGTCTATGTGCTGGGTTCACTCTACATCGTCGTCACCTGCATTGACATGCTGATCCCGGCTCTGGAGCAGGTCTTTGTCGGCGCCTTTAATCCGTCTGCCGCCACCGGCGGCGTCATCGGCGCCTCCGTCAAGGAAGCCATCCGCTACGGTGTGGCCCGCGGACTGTTCTCCAATGAAGCCGGCATGGGCTCCACTCCGCATGCCCACGCCATTGCCCGTGTACGCCACCCGGCAGAACAGGGCCTCGCGGCCTTCATCGGCCTGTTTGTGGACACCTTTGTGGTGTTGAATGCCACCGCCATCGTGATTTTGGTAACCGGCTCCTTAGACGGTGAGGCCACCGGCATTGTGCTCACCCAGAACGCCTTTATCAAGGGCATGGGCGAGGCCGGCTCAGGCTTCGTGGCAGTCTGCCTGTTCTTTGCAGCCTTTACCACCATCATCGGCTGGTACTTCTTTGCCGAGCAGAACGTCAAATACCTCTTTGGCAATAAAGTGGTCAACGGCTTCTCGGTGATTGTGCTCTGCTTCTTAATGTTAGGCTCCTTCCTCAAGGTAGACCTGGTGTGGGAGCTTGCCGATATGTTCAACGGCCTGATGGTGATCCCGAACATCATTGCTGTCATCGGCCTGTACAAACTAGTCGGCCGCGCAGTGCAGGATTTCGAGGGCAATTACCTGCAGAACAAGCGCCCGCTTTTTGGACCGAGCGATTCCTTAACCGGACGCCTGGCCAGAATCCAGAGCAATTTCCGCAGAAGAAAGAAGGATCGCAAGGCCTCATTGGGTAACTAATTCAGAACATAGTTAGATCTCCTTTTCATGCCCGGCTTTGGCCGGGTATGTTTTTGCAGCACAGCCGACAACCATCAGCCAAACGGACAGCTGCGAACCGCAGCAGCTGCAATCTCTCCCCCTGTACCCAGCAAGGGATGCTGCGCAAAAAGCGAAGAAAAGCTGGAAAAACTCCATCTTTCTGCTCTTGTGTGCCAAAAATCCGCGCATTTTCCGCAAAATTTAAAAATTTCTTTACAAGGCTGCAACTTTTCATTAAAATTAGCCCCGCTCACTTGCCAAAGTGGCGGAATCGGTAGACGCAGCGGATTCAAAATCCGCCGGTAGCAATACTGTGTGGGTTCGAGTCCCACCTTTGGCACCATCTCCTGAGCATTATCCCTTTACAAAAGCGCAACGCACTGCACACACTGCAGCGCCGGGCTCTGCTGCATTTTAGTTTTTCGCGGCTGCCAGTTTTGCCAAAAATAAATTGTGATCACATGCAATTTCAGCCCGCCTGTCGGTGTTAAGATGACAAACGAATTTTTGGTTAACAAAAAGGAGTTTTTTATGCTTACATTTGTGCAGGCAGTTAAGCGCTGCGTAATCGAAAAACCGCTGAACATCAAAGACCGCGCACCGCGTTCAGAGTACTGGTGGTTTATGCTGGCGCTGTTCATCGGCGGACTTGTCGCCAATATCCTGGCCATTATCCCTATTTTGGGATGGATCATCATGATCGTGTTTAATATCGGCTCGTTCGTGCTGAGCATTACCGCCAATGTGCGCCGTCTGCATGACCGCAATCACAGCGGCTGGTGGATATTGGCCCCTTACGGCTGTCTGGTCGCAGGTGGTCTGCTATTTGGTCTGGGCGTTGCCGCAGGCTCTGATTTCATCAGCATGCTTGCTGTGCTGGTCTTGGGCGGCTTCTTCGTCTGTTTTGTTGTGCTGCTCATCTTCATGGTCATGCCTGGCACCCCCGGCCCCAACCGCTTCGGCCCTGATCCGCTGGCCGCATACACCCATACTCAGCCGCTGCAGTTTGAGGCTGATCCGGCTCAACCGTCCGATCCTGCTTCAGGGCAGAACAATCAGCCAAACGGCCCGCAGCAGTAAACCTTGAGCTTTAAGTTACGGCAGATAAAAAGGAGAGCCGCCATGCACAGTAAGTTCCCAGGTTTGAACTTAGAAAGCAAAGCGCTGCTTTCCCACATCATCTGCCGATGCGCCGCACTTGGCTTGCACTGCTCACCGGTTAAGAGCCAGAAGCTTTTGTACCTCTGTTACGGCAGAGTGCTTGCCGAGTGCGGACTGCGCCTGACAAACGAACAGCCAAAGATCTGGCGCAGCGGCCCTGCCTTCCCCAAAGCCTGGCAGGCTCAGCGTGAGCATCGGCTCAAGCTCGATCAAGGCGCAGAACTGATGGCAGAGCGCTGCCCGCAGCACATCCTGCAGGTAATTGATCAAACTATTGAGTCCTTCGGGCGTTACAGCGCCGAGACCTTATCAGTCTGGCTGCGCCGCCCGGGCTCTGCCTGGGCTACGGGCTCGCAGCAGGGCAAATTCCTCTATCAGGATCTCAGCGACGAGCTCACAGCTGCCTGTTTTAAGAGAGCTCGGCTCCCTGTCTTTTTAAGTCCAGCGTGTACTGAGCGCTCTGCTCAGCAAAGCTGCGCATCTTAATCAGCCGTACCTGTCACCACCGGCCACTGCTGCCTTAAGAGCGGCGGCTCAGTGCCATCTCGATTAACCGGTCTATCTCGCTTACCATGAACAGCGGGATGTTCAGCAGGTCGTCATCCAGGGTCAGGTTAGCAAGCGAAATGCGGATTCTGAGCTTGGAGGCGTCAGGGAACTTCTCCTTAAATTTCCTGAGGCTCGGGCTTCTGACATTGGTGTCAGCCTTAACCTCGATCGGAAAGATCTCGTTTTTTCTCTGAATCAGAAAATCAACCTCGTGCGGGGGATTGAGCTCGCTCCAGTACCGGGGAATATTCTCATACAGAGCGGTAAGCTCCTGCAGCACAAAGTTTTCTGCCAGCGCACCTTTAAACTCTCTAAATACTTCACTGCCGCGCAGCAGCACAGAGGTGTCAAGTTTGCTGAGCACGCGCAGCAGTCCGACATCGTGCAGATACATTTTAAAAGCAGAGAGATCATCATATGCAGCTAGTGGCAGAGCCGGCGCCCGGCTGCATGGCACCTTGTAAACGAGGCGGGCATTAATCAGCCACTGCAGGGCATCTTCGTATTCGCGGGCCCGTGCCCCCTTTTTGACCGCGGAGAACAGAAACTTTTTGTTTTCCCGGGCCAGCTGCGAACTCAGAGAATCCCAAATATAAGAAATCCGGGTTGCCACCCTGGGATCTGCGTATTTGCCAAAATCGTCCCGGTAAGAGCGCAGAATGCGCAGCTGCTCATTCTGAAAGGCCGCAGTGTCCCTATCCTCAGTCCAGATGCGCACCGGCTCTGGCATACCGCCGGTGACAAAGTACAGCTTAAGCTTTTCCACCAGCGGGTTGAAGAACACTTCCGGAATATGCTCAATATTCTCGATGCTCTCAAGGTAAACGCACAAATTCTCATCACCGCCGGCCTTTAAAAATTCCTTAAAAGTCATCGGATAAACATTGAGAAAGTCGACTTTGCCGACCGGAAAGGATGACGGTTTAGCCAACTGAATGCCGAGCAGAGAGCCGGCGCATACCACATGATACTCAGGAGCTTTCTCACAAAAATACTTAAGAGCAGTCAACGCCTGCGGGCAGGTCTGGCACTCGTCAAAGACAATCAGTGTTTGTACCGGCTCAATGACAAAGCTGCCCGCCATGCACAGGTTCTGCAGCAGACGCCCAGGCTCCAGCGAGCTTGCAAACAGACTTTTGTACTCCGGCTGCTCCTCAAAGTTAACGTAAGCGACGTTTTTATAGCAGCGGCGCCCAAACTCAAGCAGGGCCCAGGTTTTACCGACCTGACGCACACCTTCAAGGATAAGAGGCTTTCTGTACTTTGATTTTTTCCACACCAGAAGTTTGTCAAGAATATTGCGTTCCACGGCACCTTCTCCCGCAGCCCTGCCGGTGATTCCCATCCTGGCGGCTGCATTTTATAAAAAGCTTTGAAAGATTTGACGGCGGGGAAATTGAGCATCCCCTGAAGTTAAGCCTTAATGTCTGCCCAAATCCACGGATTTATGCAGCAATCAGAGCAAGTATAACATTTACTTTTATGAATAAATGTGACGATCGCATCATTTTTAATAAATAATCATGGTGTTTTTCACAGAATTTTATAAAGTTTAAGAGCAGATATCACACAATTATGTAAAAATTCCGTGCAGTTTTCACAGAATTATAAACAAATCTGTGGCATTCAGCCCCTGAATTTAAGGCTGTGTGGTGGGCGCCCGGCGCGCAGCTGCTGAGGTTTACTGCCCGTTCTGCGAAAGCTCGCTCTCAATCTGCGCGGCCAGTTCTTTTAAAAAGCTCTCCACCCGCGTAAGCTGCTCGCGCCTGCTTTGCACCTCATTTAAGTACTGACCGAGATTGTGCAGCAGTTCCTCACTGCCCACCTGATGATCAAATCTGCAGGCCAGCACCCGCTTGATGCAGGGCAGGGCCATTCCGGCGTTTCTGCACTGCGCGATAAACTGCAGCCGCTTGACATCCTCTGCCCGGTACAGCCTCTGCCCGGACAAGGTGCGCGCAGGCTTTCTAATCAGCCCCTCTTCCTCGTAAAAACGCACAGTGGGCACAGACAGCCCGCACATTGCTGCGACAGCGCCAATGCGGTAAGTCTCCTGATCCAAAGCTTAATCTCCTGCTTGACCCTCAAGTAACTTGAGGTTTTAGACTGAACTCAGTTTAGCAGAATGCAGGAGGAACAATGCAGTTTACTGAAATCCGCAGCGCCACTTCGATCGTGACCTTTGCAGGCAAGCGCTTTTTGATCGATCCGATGTTAAGCGCCAAATATCAGGCTTTCCCAGCAGTGCCGGACACCGTGCAGTGCGCCCCTGCCAATCCGACAAGCGATCTGCCGGTGGAGCCCTCTGAGCTCTTTAAAGTCGATGCGGTGATTGCCACCCATCTGCACTTTGATCACTTCGATGAGGAAGCCAAACGCCTGCTGCCCAAAGATCTGCCGCTCTTTGCCCAATCTGAGGAAGAGGCCGACGAACTGCGCCGCTGCGGCTTTAAAGATCTGCGCGTGTTAAGCGCACAGGGCACCGCCTTTGAGGGGATCACCATGTACCGCACCACCTGCGATCACGGCTCAAGCTCCCTTACCACCAAGCGCGGCTATGAGCACTTGCAGATGTCTGATCAGGCCTGCGGCGTGGTCTTTGCTGCAGACAGTGAGCCCTGCCGCTTTTACCTAGCCGGTGACACCTTGTACTGTGAGGGCGTGGTCAACACCATCAAGGAGCACCGTCCCGGCGTGATCGCCCTGAATGCCGCCGGTGCACAGTATCCTCTGGGTCATTTGATTATCATGAACCATTATGACGTGCTGCAGTTAATGCGCGATTTCCCGGATGCTGACGTCATCGCCACGCATTTGGACGGGGTCTCGCACGCCTCGGTAAGCTCTGCACAGCTGCGCCGCTTCAAAGCAGACCAGAACCTTGTAAAACTGCACATCCCGGCAGCACTTGAAACTGTGAGCCTGCAGCGCGGGCCGCTTGAGCTTTAAAAAAGGATAACCACAACTACGCAGGGCCTGCCGGGCATTGCCTGACAGTCCTTTTTAAACTCCGGTCTATGTCCTCGCGCGCAGCAGATAAACTGCAAGCGCCAGGAAAATCAGGGTCGGCAGCAAAGAACCGACCAGCGGTGGAATACCGTAAACCAGCGCAAAAGGCGCACCAAACTGATTTGCCACATAGAAACTGAACCCCAAAGCAAAACCCGCCACAATACGCGCGCCCATGGTCATGGTGCGCAGCGGGCCGAACACGGTTGAGGCGGCCAAAAGCAGCATCACCACAGTGGCCAGCGGCGAGAACAGCTTGTTGTACAGCTCCAGGCGGTAGGTGTCGCTCTCCTGCCCGTTAAGCTCCAAATAGGTGATGTAATCGATGAGGCTGTCGATGGTAAGGCCGATGCTGTTCTGGCCCAGGATCTGCACGCGATCGGGGTTTAAGTTAAGCTTCCAGTCCTCAGTCTCCAGGGTAAGCGGAGTAACAAAGCCGTCATGATAAATGGTCTTTGAGACTTCATGCATCTGCCAGATGCCGTCCTGATAGCTGCCGCTCTTGGCTTTGCTCACCGCCACCAGATCATCCCCGTCAAAATCATAGCGCACAATATCCATCAGGGAATTGTCTGACATGGTATAGCGCACGCCGATAAAACTGCTGCCCTCACGCAGCCATAAACCGTCATAGGTGATGGAAATGCTGCCGTTGGAGGCATAGAGATTGTATTGATTGGCCGCATACTGCTCCATGCGCGGCACCACCAGCTCACCGATGGCAAAGACAATGAGAATAACCGGGAACAACAGCTTTAAGGCGCTGAGCACAATGCCGGTGCGGGAAATGCCGATGGACTGCAGGATGATAAGCTCTGAGCTGCGCGCCATCACACCAAGGCCGATCACACCGCCCATCAGCACTGCAATCGGAAAGTACAGCACCAAAATGCCGGGCAGCTGCAGGCCCAAATAGCCGATTAAAAAAGTAAAGCCAATTTCACCGCGGCCGATGTAGCGCATCTGATCGATAAAGGTGATAAGACCGACCAGAATGAGCAGAAAAACAGTGACAAGCAAAACGGACAGCAGCACCTGTTTGGCCACATATTTATCTAAAATGCCCATTATCTGCCCTCCTCTTTATTCGGATCTGTGCCATCTTGCTGCGGCTTTGTTTCTTCCGGTGCCGGAGAAATACTCTCAGCGACGGCCCCATTCTCTGGCTGAACCTCTACCTCTTTGGAATCCCCCTCTTCAGGCTTAGCCTCAGATGCAGATGCTGATGCGTTTTTACTGTTCTCCGCCTGCAGCAGCCGCTTGACATAGCTGCGCGGCAGGTTGAGCGGGATGCACACAAACAGGAAGAACAACACCGGCACGGTATACAGGCCTGGATAAAGCGGGAAATTGCCGTGATTGATAAGATTGCGCACTGACAAGAGGAACATGTAATACGAAGCGAAAATCAGCAGCGCCGGCATCAGCTTGGCAAAACGTCCCTGACGCGGGTTGACCATTGACAGGGGCACCGCCGCCATGGTCAGCACCAGCACGGCCAAAAGCGAGGAAATGCGCCACTGTGCCTCCACCTGATATTCAGTAATGTCAGAGTGCAGCAGATCCCAGGTGGAAATAGAGTTCTTGGAGGTGTCCTCCGCGGTCTGTTCGCTGTCGCGGGTCACCGGAGCGCGGAACTCAGAGAAGTTGATGCGCCTGAAAGAGCCCTCAGCGAGCGTACCCTCATAGCGCTGCCCGTCAAAAAGATACAGCCAGCGCACGCCGTCTTCATCAGTCTGCAGATAGCCGCTCTTTGCGGTGGTGATGGAGCCGCGGTCTTTGGCAAAGGGGGTGTCCATCACGTAGATGTGATCAACTGACTTCTCCCCGTCCTTGTCCTCCACTTCATCGATGTAGACGGTAAAGCGCTCGCCCAAACTTACAAAGCGCCCGCTCTCAATGGGCAGAAACTGCGGATTGTTCTTGGCATCGGCCTTTAATTCATTTTGCGTGCGGGATGCCTCCGGCACTAAATAGATGCTGTTGATGCCCACCATGAGCGCGGTGAGCAAGGCCAGCACCATGGTGATCTTCATGACCACGGCAGGGGAAAAACCCACCGAGCGCAGCACCACCATCTCACTGTCAGAGCAGATACGCCCCAGAGTCAAAAGCACCGCCAGGAATAAGGTCAAAGGCAGCATGATCATGGCAATTTCCGGCACCGCGCACATGGCCAGGGAAGTGATGATTTCAACCGGAATGGAGCCCACCGCGGCACGGCTGACCAGGCCGACCAGGCTTTGACACAAAAAGATGGTAAGCAGGATGAACAAAATCACCAGCTGCGTTTTTAAAATCTCTTTGAAAATGTATTTATAAAAAATCACTTTTGGTCTCTACCTTGTTGCGGCTAAGGCCTGCACCCAGGCGCGCAGCAGTGCTGCCGGAGCACGGGGCGGAATAAAAGGAGCCCGGGTCGAAAAATGCCGGAGCTCATCATAGGCTGCAAACAAATGCTCTGCAGGCAGCCGGCATAAGGCGCCCGCGCTGTTCTGATCTAAAAGCGGCAGAAGCTCAAGCGCTGTGCCTGCTTTGTATTTTAGCAGTTCACGCACCAGTTCACCCAGGATCATTACCTGCCCCTCAGGCCCGAGCGCGAGCAGTTTGTCGATAAGCTCACTGTCCTGCCCGGTCTTAAGTGCCAGGCACAACAGCTCAATGATCTCCACGGCCTTTTCATCGGTGCTGCTCTGCAATAGTCTCAGCGCTCCGTAAGGTGCGTTAAGCGAAAGTGCCAATGCGGTCTGCGCCCGTCTGCCGGTAAAGTCAAAGCCAGAAAGATACTCAAGCCCCTGCTGCAGCGTGGGCTCTTTGAGCAGGATTTTGTAGGCACGCGAGCGGATGGTGGGCAGCAGCGCCTCCAGGCTTTTGGCTACCACAATAATCAGGGTCTGCACCGGCGGCTCTTCAAAGCTCTTTAAGATGCTGTTGGCCGCTTCCTCTGACATGGTGTGGGCATCATTGATGATGGCGGCCTTGCCCTCAGTTAAGGCATGTGAAATCTGCAGCCAGTCAATCAGCCGGCGGATGCTGTCAATGCGCACGCTGCGCCTGCCCGCCGGGCTTTCAGAGGCTGCGGCCTGATTGTCCTGCAGCAGCAATTTGGGATCATTGGTAAGATCAGTGCCTGCATCCACTTCATCTTTTAAAGAAGAGCGCACCATCACAAAATCAGGATGGGCCGCGTTGTCCAGCAGACGGCATGACTTGCAGCTGCCGCAGGGCACTCCGCCCTCTTTGTGTTCACACAGATAAAAGCGCGCACACTCCAGGGCCAGCTCAAAGGCACCGGCGTCATTGCGTCCGGCGATGATGACCGAGCCCGGCAGCCTGCCCTGCCGGCAGGCCTGTGCAAAATCCTGAAAACTCTCACTAAGCCAGGGCTGCAGCATTATTCCGCCCCCTCTTTTAACATGCCGCGCGCCTGCAGCAGCTTTGCAATCTCAGCCTCAGCTGCTGCGCTGACCTCAGCCTCGGTTTTGGTGCCGTCAATTACCTTGACGTAGGGCAGGACTTTGGCCGCCTCGCGGTAGGCGCTGCACACGCGCTCAAAGAACTCAATGCGCTCCTGTTCAAAGCGGTCGGTGCCGCCGCGCTTGTGCGCCCGCTGCATGCCAAGCTCAGCCGGTACATCAAGCAGCAAAGTCAAATCCGGCACAAAGTCGCCAAGCACCGCCTCGCGCACCTTGGTGATGACGGCAGGATCAAGTCCGCGTCCGCCGCCCTGATAGGCAAGAGAAGACAAGTCATGCCGGTCGCAGAGCACGATGCAGCCCTGTAAAAGGGCCGGCTTGATGCGGCAGTGCACTAACTGCGCCCGGGCAGCGTAAAGCAGCAGCAGCTCAGACAGGGCGCACATCGGCTCGCTGCGCTCTGGATTTTTTAAGATGCCGCGGATCTCTTCACCAAGCTGGGTGCCGCCGGGCTCACGCAGACAGAGGACTTTATATCCCTGTTCTTTTAAGTAATCAGAGACCGACACCAAAGCGGTGCTCTTGCCTGCGCCTTCAGTGCCTTCAAAGGTGATAAACAGTCCTTTCTTTTCCATGAGCCAATAACCTATGTAGTTTCTTAAAATCTCTGCAATGCTCTGCCGTGCAATGCTCTGTAGTTTTGTGCATACGGCCGGCTGCAAACCCGGCCTTATTCAGCCTTAAACAGCAGAGCCTGCCTGCAGTCAGCCCTTAATTTCAGTCAGCTATTTCTGGCTGCGTTTGTATTCACGCACGCTTTGTTTGTAAGCTGCCACATTGCGGTTGTGTTCGCGCAGGGAGCTGGCAAAATTGTGCCCGTCGCGCGGATCGTAACTTTTGGCCACAAAGTATATAGCATCTGTCTTGGCCGGATGCAGCACCGCATCGATGGCCGTGGCGCTGGGCATGGCGATCGGAGTGGGCGGCAGTCCGGTTCGGGTATAGGTGTTGTAAGGAGTGTCCTGCTTTAACTGACTGGCCTTCAAGGGGCCTTTAAAATCAGGCGACACCCCGTACATCACCGCGGCATCAGTCTGCAGGCGCATGCCCTTTTTCAGGCGGTTGAAAAACACCCCGGCAATCAGCGGCTTCTCGCTTTCAAGCGAGGTTTCCTTTTCCACAATCGAGGCCAAAATCAGCACTTCATACGGGGTCTGCAACAGCCCTTCTTCCGGCTCTTTGGGAAAATTAAGGCGCAGATACTGCACCATCGAGCGCAGCGCGCGCTGCAGCATGGCCTTGGCGCTGTCATCCTTAAAGTAGGGGTAGGTGGCGGGCATCAAGAGGCCCTCCAAGGTGTCTTTAGCGCCGCCTAAAAACTCCAAATCTTCCTTTGACAAGGTCTCTTCCTGGAAATCCTTAGGCTTCTTAAAACACTCGGCGGCATCCTGCTTGAGTTCATCCTGGGCTGACAGGCGCTTTTCAATCTGGCCGATATTCATGCCCTCAACTATAGCCACAGTCATGGGCTCCTGCTCCAGCACATCACCGCGGGTCATGTTTTGCAGCAGCTCAGCAAGCGGGGTTATGCCGTCAATGGCGTACTGGCCCTTTTGAATGTGCGAGAGCTTGTCGGCATTGAGCTTGACGTATGCCCACAGCACCACCTTAGGGTAACGATCACCTGCCAGATCATTGACCACCGTGCGCGCTGTGGCGCCGCTTTCAAGTTCATACGGCTCTGAGCGCAGAGGCACTAAGTAATTATCAAGGCTCTGCAGCTGCAGATAAAAGGTCACGCCGATGCAGATGACAATAAGCAGCAAAACACCCTGCAGCATCAGGAGCAGACGGCGCTTTTGCTTTGGCTTTGCTGCCTTGCCGGCACTGCCATCCTGCTTTAACTCAGCCTTTGAGTCTGCTGAAGATGCGGGTGCAGCTGACTGCGGCTTTCCTTCAGCCGGCTTTTTGGAAGTGGAAGTTCTGCGCCTGCTGCCTGCGCTGCCGCCGCGTCTGCTGCGTGAGGTATTTGCTGGTGCCTCTTTGTCTGTTGAAGCTGCGGCCAGGGGTGTCTTGTCACTGCGCTGCTGCACTTTAAAACTTCCTTTTCCCTATTGATTCTGCTGTCTCCGTCTTATTTATTTCAAAAGATGCCCCCTGCTCCTTGAGGACTGGTAGTTCCAAAAGTGGGACTCGAATGCATCCTGAATGCTGACGGCTTAATTGTTTCCCTGCATTATACCTGTTAAGCCCCAAACCCGCCCGCGCCGGGCGCAAAAAGCGGCTGCAAAATTCCTGCAAAAAGGCGCGCAAATGCAGTGCAAAAGCACCAGAGAAGTGCGCTTTTACAGTGACAGCACAGTGCAAAAAATGTACAATCTACGCTGATTTTTTGAGGACACCGCAGTTTGCAGCGGGCTTAACTATCGGATTTTTACAAATGGAAATGGAAAAAACATACCAGCCGGAAAAATTTGAAAAGGATATTTACGTCAAGTGGGAGGAACAGGGATATTTCAAGCCAAGCTATGATGAATCTGCCCCTGCTTACTCTATTGCCCTGCCCCCGCCCAACGTAACCGGCTCTCTGCACATGGGTCATGCCTTCCAGCAGACCATCATGGATGCCCTGATCCGTTATCACCGCATGAACAAGGACAACACCCTGTGGCAGTGCGGCACCGATCACGCCGGTATCGCCACTCAGATGGTGGTGGAGCGCAAGCTCGCCGCCGAAGAGCATTTAACCCGTCATGACCTGGGCCGTGAAGAGTTCATCAACCGCGTCTGGAAGTGGAAGGAAGAATCAGGCGGCACCATCACCAAGCAGATGCGCCGCTTAGGTGCCTCCGTGGACTGGAGCCGTGAGCGCTTTACCATGGATGCCGGCCTGTCCAAGGCAGTGACCGAAGTTTTCGTGCGCCTGTTTGACGAGGACTTAATTTACCGCGGCAAGCGCCTCGTGAACTGGGACCCCAAGCTGCGCACCGCCATTTCAGATCTTGAGGTGGAAAACCGTGAGGTCAAGGGCTCCATGTGGTACATCCGCTATAAGCTCGCCGACGGCCTCAAGACCGCTGAGGGCAAAGACTACCTGCTGGTGGCCACCACCCGTCCTGAGACCCTTTTAGGCGACACCGCCGTGGCCGTAAACCCGGCAGACGAGCGCTATAAGGATCTGGTCGGCAAAGAACTGATTTTACCCTTAGTCGGCCGCCGTATTCCGGTGGTTGCCGATATGCACGCTGACATGACCACCGGCACCGGCTGCGTGAAGATCACCCCGGCCCACGACTTTAACGACTATCAGGTGGGAAAGCGCCAGCAGCTGTGCATGATCAACATCCTGACTGAAGACGCCCATATCCGTGAGGAAGGCGAGGTCTTTGACACCAACGGCATCCCCACCGACAAGGTATCGGGCTATATCCCTGAGGCCTACCGCGGTCTGGACCGCTTTGAGGCCCGCACCAAAATGGTCGAGGACTTAAAGGCTCAGGATCTGCTTGAGAAGATTGAAGATCACACCTTAGCCCAGCCTTTTGGCGACCGCGGCGGTGTGCCGATTGAACCGATGCTGACCGATCAGTGGTACGTGCGCGCCTCAGTGCTCGGCAAGCCCGCCATCGAAGCCGTTGAGGACGGACGCATCAAGTTTGTGCCCGCGCAGTACGCCAATATGTACTTCTCCTGGATGCGCGATCTGCAGGACTGGTGCATTTCCCGCCAGCTCTGGTGGGGCCACCGCATTCCGGCCTGGTATGACGAGGACGGCAAAGTCTATGTAGCCCACACTGAAGCTGAAGTGCGCAGCAAGTACAATCTCTCAGCTGACGTCAAGCTCACGCAGGATCCGGACGTGCTCGACACCTGGTTCTCCTCTGCCCTCTGGACTTTCTCAACCTTGGGCTGGCCGGAGAACACCAAAGAGCTGCAGATGTTCCACCCGACCTCGGTGCTGGTGACCGGCTTTGACATCATCTTCTTCTGGGTCGCCCGCATGATCATGATGACCATGCACTTCATGAAGGACAAAGATGGCAATCCGCAGGTGCCGTTCAAGACCGTTTATGTCACCGGCCTCATTCGTGACGAAGAAGGCCAGAAGATGTCCAAATCCAAGGGCAACGTCCTTGATCCGCTGGACATGATCGACGGCATCGACATTGACAGCCTGGTGCACAAGCGCACTGCCAACATGATGCAGCCCCAGAAGGCCCTGCAGATTGAAAAGCGCACCAGAAAGCAGTTCCCCGAGGGCATTGCACCGCACGGCACTGACGCCCTGCGCTTTACCCTCTGCGCACTGGCCTCAAACGGCCGCGACATCAACTGGGATATGAAGCGCCTGGACGGTTACCGCAACTTCTGCAACAAGCTGTGGAACGCCACCCGCTTCCTCTCCATGAAGATGGGACTTGGTGAAAAGCATTACACTGCACCGGCTCTGGATAAGCTCGGTCTTGCCGACCGCTTCATCCGCTCCAAGCTTTCTGCCGCCATCAAGGACATCCGCCAGTCCATCGACAGCTACCGCTTTGATCAGGCAGCAAATCAGCTCTATGAGTTCATCTGGGATGAGTACTGCTCCTGGTACATCGAGTTCTCCAAAGCCATTTTGGACAATCCGGACGGCACTGAAGAGAGCCGCGAGATCACCGCAGCCAACCTCACTGATGTGCTGGAGTGCTTTGCCCGCCTGGCCCACCCGGTAATGCCGTTTATTACCGAGGTCATCTGGCAGAAGGCAGCCCCCTGCATCGGCCGCGGCAAAGAAGGCGACACCATCATGCTCGCCCCTTACCCCAAGGCTGAGGAGTACAGCGTGGATGCTGAGGCTGAAGAGCAGATTGCCCTTATCAAGAGCCTGGTGACCACCACCCGCAACCTGCGTACTGAGATGAAGGCCAATCCGTCAGCCAGGCTTGAGATCATGGTGCGCGGCGCTGACGAGAAGCAGGAGCAGATCTTAAGGGACAACTTCTATCTCTATGAGACCTTAGCCTCGGTAAGCAAGGTAACCTTCATCAAGGCCGGCGAGAAGACCGAGCCATGCGCTGCCAAGCCTTTTGGCACCTGTGAAGTGCTCATCCCCATGAAGGATCTCGTCAATAAGGAAGATGAGTTAAAGCGCTTAAATCAGATGGCCGCTAAACTTGAAGGCTTAATCAAGGGCGGTGAGGCCAAGCTGCAGAACGAGGCCTTTGTGTCCAAGGCTCCGGCCAAGATCATTGAAGGCGCCAAGGCTCAGTTAGAGCTCAACCGCACTCAGCTTGAAAAGGTGCGCGCTCAGATAGCAGAGCTCAACGCTCTTTAATCAGACGCATCTTTAAGAAGCTTTGCAGAGCCTCTGCCTTCGGGCAGGGGCTCTGTGCTTTCAGCGAATGCACTCTGCGGTGCGGCGCCCGCGCTGCAGCTACAAATTAAGCTCCACACGGCAGAATTTGACGAGCTCGTCTCTGCACACAAAGCAGCCCTCAGCCTTCCTTATTGCAATGCTTCTTCCGTACGGTGCAGAATTTGTGCATGCGTACTGTCTGCCGCCTGCCGCTGGATGCTAAGATAGAGCTGAGTTAATTCAGGATACTGGTCATGGAAGATACACCGCAGCTGCCCATCGGGATTACAGGTTTTGCTGATTTTATTGATAGCAATATGCTCTATGTGGATAAAACCGATCTCGTGGCAAATATAGCCCGTCAGCAAGGCTTTTTCTTTTTATCCCGCCCGCGGCGCTTTGGCAAATCAACTTTAATTTCCACCTTTCATGAACTCTTTTCTTATGGCACAGAAAGATTTAAATGCTTAAAACTGGAGCAGGCAGGCTGGGACGATCGAACTTACCCGGTCGTGCGTTTGGATTTTTCTACAGTTAATGAATACCTGGAAGCTGGAATAACTTTTGATCATGAGTTTGGTTCAAATTTAAGAGACGGATTTTTTACCGCCAAACTTCCCCTTGATGAAGGAGCGAGATGGAATACCGCTCTTAATCAAAAACTTTCAAAACTGGCGAATAACTCACTGGTGCTGTTAATCGATGAGTATGATGCCCCGCTAAATAAAACTTTAAATGATCCTGCTGCCTTTGCAGATCATCACAAGACCCTCGATACTTTCTTCAGGCTTATCAAGAAATTTAACAGTAAATTCCGTTTTGTTTTCGTTACCGGAATACTCGAATTTTCCAGCCTTGATTTCTTGTCTTCTTGTAACATCGTTAGAGATCTTAGTTTTGACAGCCGATATGCAGCCATCACCGGATTTACCCAGCAGGAGCTTGAAGATAACTTCAAAACATACATTGAAAACGCTTCGCGTGAACTCAGTCATGAGACTGCTGAGGATTACCCGGTCTCCAGGGTGTTAAAAGAATTAAAGGATCATTATGCCGCGTACTCTTTTGACGAGCGTGCAACAGTTCAGGTTTACAACCCCTGGACAATTCTGAACTTTATGGAAAACCCAGCCGATGAGTTTTCACCTTACTGGGTTAGAACCGGCGGTTCACAGGCAGATTTGCTCAGCCAGTATTTAAACAGACTGCTGAAGCAAAACAACGGCATTAATGCTATAGCCTGTCTTTTAACTCCCGGCTTTTTAAAAGAGGCGTATGTTGATACGCTTTGTCACCCTATTGAAAATTGCAGCACCAAAGATTTATCCATGCTCGCACTTTTATATCAGACAGGTTACTTCACCATAAAGCAGGCTGACCAAATTCAACTTGAAATTGGCATCCCAAATCTTGAGGTTAGAACTGCCTTTGCAGATGCAATCGTCAAAGAACTCAGCCACAAGCGCCTGCCAAACAGCTATGCCTTTGTGGATAAATTTAAAAGCTCATTTGAGCAAGCTTTGGAAAGTAACGATGCTGCTGCCCTGCAAAATCTCATTAATGAGATCTTCAATACCTTTAGTGCGGTCTGCCTGCAAAACTGCCCTCAAAGTTCCTGCCTGGCTCTGTTAAAGCTGGCCGGCCTCTTATTGGGATATAACTGCAGTGAGACCGAACCTGATGCAGCAGGGCACTGCGGCATAACCATCAAGAGGCAGGACAAAACGTACTTAATTGAGCTTAAGGCCGCTTACAAGAGCGTTAAAGCCCAAGAACCGCGCTTTGCCTGTCACATCGTGAATTTTGAGCAGGTGTGAGCATGGCGGCATGGATTTTTAGGCGGCGCATTTACGCCCTGATGATGGCAGGTGCCGCTTTGACAGCAGCCACAGCAGTGCCGTCAGCGCTGGCAGCCATCACGCCCTATACGCAGCAGGAGCAGGATGCCGCCCGCGCCGAGCGTTTAAAGCAGCAGCGCTCAGAGCAGCAAAGCGCCTTCAGCAGGATTGAACCGGGCAGCAGCAGTCAGCAGAGCGCAAAACATTCTGGCAGCGCGGCTGCCTTAAGCCCCGGGGCTTTCTTTGCCAGCGCAGAGAACCTGCGCAAGGCCTGTGTGCTGTATGCTGGCCTGCAGGAAGGCACCGGCCGGCTGCCTGTGTCGATGACTATCCTGGGTCAGCGCAGAGGCATTGCCGCGGTGCAGGTGCTCGGCGCACCCAAAAGCCTCAGTGCTGCAGTCAACGGCATCTCCCTTACTCCCTATTTCCTGGGGGAGCAGGAGATTGTCTGCTCAGGCAGCCGCGCCGGTGCGATCCGCTTTTACGATCTCAAGCCCTTAAAGCTTGATGCCGGGGTGCTGCAGGTGCGTGCAGACGGCAGCAGTGCCCAACTGTCCTTCACGCTGCAGTAAGAATCTTCACGGGGAGGGACGCGGGAACGGGCAGAGATTGTGCATCCTTGATATAAGAACACCAAACGGCATTTCAGATTTGTGATCAGCAGGTCTTGTTTTGTGATTTTCTCCGCTTACTTTGTGCATTTATGTTAAATCTTTGTGATCAATACCCCTCTTTTAAAAACATGTTTCGCGTAAAATTGCCCGCAGTCTTTCCTTTAAATTCCGAGGTTTAACAACATGGAAAAACTTGGCAACGCTCTGATGCGCTGTCTTGAGGTGTTTGTAGTGGTGGTGATCAGCATCATGTCGATCCTGGTGATCGTCAATGTTGGTCTGCGCTTCTTCTTTCACTCGAGCATCGTGGTCTCAGAAGAGCTTTCGCGCTTTTTGTTTATCTGGGTGGTCTTTGTCGGCGCCATCATCGCCATGAAAGAAGATGCCCACATCTACGTGGACTTTATCCGCAAGGCCATGCCCCGTCCAGTGCAGTGGTTCGTGATTCTGATCGTCAACCTGGCCATGCTTTACTGCTGCTATTTCCTGCTCAACGGCAGCATTCAGCTCACCGAGTACAACTCCATTGACAAAGCTCCGGTATCCGGAATTTCAATGGGCTATGTTTATTTTGCCGGTGTTGTCGGCGCAGCCGGCATGGGCGTAGTGCTCATCATCCGCATTGTGAAGCATCTTAAGGCCTTTGGTTCTTATATGCACGGCAGGGAGGCCTAAACCATGGAAGTTGCAGTCTTCTTAAGCATCCTCTTATTGTCCATCGCCGTAGGCGTCCCGATCGCCTTCGCGCTGATGCTCTGCGGCCTCGGCCTGATGTTTGTCATGGACATGGTCGATCCGCTGATCATTGCCCAGAACATCAT
>JADINH010000048.1 GCA_017694225.1 Candidatus Avisuccinivibrio stercorigallinarum | reverse complement strand
GGCGATGGGCGGCTATGCCCCGACCATGGGCATTATTGGCGCCGTGCTCGGCCTCATTCACGCCATGTCGCTGCTTGACCGTCCGGATTTGCTCGGCGCCTCGATCGCTGTGGCCTTCGTGGCCACCATTTACGGCCTCGTTCTTGCCAACATCATCTGCCTGCCCATTGCCAACCGCCTGCGCACCTTAAATCAGCAGCAGGCCTTGTACAAGTACATGACCCTGGAGGGCCTGGTGTCCATTGCCTCAAGCGAAAACACCATGATGTTAAAACGCCGCATTTCGGTCTTTACCGGCCAGACGGCAGAATAGGGGCACAAAGCTTGAGGTCAGTTTGCTAAAGGTCAGGGTAAAGAGATGAAAAAGCCTGAAGAGCCGCATGAGAACTTAGAGCGCTGGATGGTCTCCTATGCAGACTTCCTGACCTTGATGTTTGCCGTGTTCGTGGTGCTCTACTCCTTTGCCATGACCAAACAGTCCGAGGCCCAGTCCATGGTGCAGGGCCTGGTGCAGTCTTTCAATGAAATGGGCATGATCTCCTCCACCCCGGGCGTGATCGCGCTGCCCGGGCCCCTGGCCTCCTCGGCTGCCGCGCAGTCCTCGCAGGCGGCGGCTTCTGCCTCAGAGCGCGTGTCCGCTCCGGTGCAGGGCGGAGGCGGTGTGATGTCCTTTGGCATGACCTCAGCCCAGACCTCAGTGATGGAAATTGACAGTGAAACGGACAGCGGCGAGGACAGCATCACACAGCGCCAGCCGCAGACTGAGGGCACCACCACCGAGGACAGTGAAAACGTCACCGCCGACGGCGGCATGACCCCGGGCGGACAGGCTGAGGAAATTGCCGAGGGCGGCAGCGTGGCCGCCGCGCAGGATGACAGCGGCGAGGCCATGACCGGCGAGCCCTTTGATGCCATCGAGCGCTCCATCTCCTCGACCATTGAGGAGCTGGGCATTGACAATGCGGTGGTGATTGAAAAAGACCACCGCTGGCTGACCATCAACATCGGCTCGGCCCTGCTTTTTGCCCAGGACAGTGCCGCGGTGCTCAATTCAGCCCGGCCGGTGATCGCCCAGATTGCCGCGGCCCTGAGGGACATCAACAATTACATCCGCGTGCGCGGCTATACCGACAATCTCTTTGCCTCAGACGGTGTCTACAAGAACAACTGGGAGCTGTCCTCTGCCCGCGCCATTGCGGTGCTGGAGGAGCTGGAGAACTTTGGCATTGATCCCTCGCGCCTGGCGGCCGAGGCTTACAGTCAGTATGCGCCTTTTTACTCCAATTCCACTGCGGCAGGAAGAGCACAGAACCGGCGCGTGGTGATTGCCATCTCGCGCAACGCCATTGACCGCCCGCGCCTTGAGGTGCTGCCGGGGAACAGTGAGAATTTGGTGCAGACCCCGCAGGCTGTCAGGGCCGGCTCAGTGCAGATGAACTTCAGCCGCGGAGCAGACGGCAGTCTGGATTTGAATTTTAATTAGTATTATTAAGCGCTGCCCCGGTCTGCTGTACCTCACAAAAAATTTTGGCAGGCCCGGAGCGCTTAACCCTAAGCTGAAATTAGAACAAGAACGGAGAACAACAGTGTTAGTTTGGGCAGTTGCAAGTCAAAAGGGCGGGGTGGGCAAGACCACCACCGTAGCCACCCTGGCAGGCTGGCTGCAGCAGGAGCATCTGCGCGTGCTGGTGATCGACACCGATCCGCATGCCTCTTTGACCTCCTACCTCGGTTTTGACGAGGGGGAGATGGAGTACAACCTTTTTGATCTCTACGCCGCCCCGGAGCTTAACCGTGAGATGTTTCTGCGCTGCACCGCCCATACGGCGCTGCCGGGCCTGGACATCATCCCTGCGGCCATGTCGCTGGCCACCATCGACCGCCAGCTCTCAGGCCGCCAAGGCGTAGGGCGCATTTTGACCCGGGCTCTGACCTTAATTGAGGACTGCTATGACGTGGTGTTAATTGACTGCCCGCCGGTCTTGGGCGCCCTGATGGTCAATGCCCTGGTGGCCAGCACCATTATTCTGGTGCCGACCCAGACTGAGTTTCTGGCGCTCAAGGGCCTGCACGGCATGGTGCGCACCTTTGATATCATGCAGCAGGCTGACAGCACCGCTCACTTTAATTACATCATTGTGCCCACCATGTTTGACAAGCGCACCAATGCCTCGCTGCGCTCGCTGGAGTTTTTAAAGAACAATTATCAGGAGCATATCTGGCCCGAGCACATTCCCATCGACACCCGTTTTCGTGAATCCTCAGCCCGCGCGCTGCCCCTGTCCATTATGGACAAAGGCTCGCGCGGCTCGCAGGCTTACTTAAGCCTGCTGCGCTATTTAATTGACAAGGAGCTCACCCTGCACAAAGACAAGGTCAGCCCGGCGCTGGCTGCCGTGATGATTGACGATGAGGTGCTGCTCACCAAAAAGCGCGGGCATGAAGACAAGGACAAGGCTAAGCATCAAAGTCATGAAGTGGTGGCGCAGAGCGTCAAGAGCATGGTCAGCACTAAGGGGGAAGCTTAATGTCCCTGTATCAGGATAAAGAAGACAAGACACTGCTGCAGTACTTCAAGCAGATGCTGGGCGAGCCCCAGCCTGAAGCTGCGGCTCCTGCCCCTGCCCCTGCCCCTGTTTTGGAACATGGAGTTTCAGGAAGCGCTTATTCCGGCGCAGCTGTTCCACCGCTGTCCGGTGCTGTCTTTGCCCCGGCGCCTGAACCGCAGCCGCTCCCGGAAGTAAAGCCTGAGCATCAGGCCCTGCCCACGCTGCAGCGTGAGAGCACCTTAAGCCTGGAAGAGCTGCTCTCCAAAGTCGAGACAGCAGCCGAGCCGGTGGTTGAGACCAAAACTGAGACTGCGCTTGAGACGCAGACCGGCACTCAGACTGAGACTGAAACTCAAACTCAGACGCAGACGGCAGTTGAAACTAAGACTGAGACCAAGGCCGCAGAACAGACACAAACTGCGCTGCAGACGGCCCATGAGACTGCAAAAAGCACTGTCAAGGCCGATGAAAAGTTAAATGAGGCACAGGAGCGCACCGAGTTTGCTGAGATCTTTGATCCGGCCGCCTGGCGCAACCTGGATACCTTAAAAGAGTTTCAGACCTTGTTCTTTGTGGCCCAGGGGGTGCGCTTTGCCGTGCCGCTGGTGGATTTGGGCGGCATCTTTGAGTATGACAAGATAACGCCGCTCTTTGGCCAGCCCAAGTGGTATCTGGGCGTCACCGACATCCGCGGGCAGAAGATCAATGTGGTGGATACCCTAAAGTGGGTCAGCCCCGACGCTGCCCTGCGTGAGGACAAATATCCCTACATCATCGCGCTGGGCTCAAGCCCCTGGGCTCTGGGCTGCGACGTGCTGGAGGGCAACCGCACGATAAGCCGCGACGCGGTCAAATGGCGCCAGACCCCGGGCTCACGGCCGTGGCTTGCGGGCATCGTCAAGGACGAGCGCTGCGCGCTGCTGCACGTTAAGGCCTTGATTGCGCTGTTTAACAAAGGCATGGGACAGGGCGAAATTGCGCAGGAATTTGGATCAGGCGCGTAATTTTGCAGCAAAGTTCTAGGTCAAAAGGATAAAAGTGTTTACAATCAGATTAAGTGATTGAAAGAGGACTTCATCATGGCAAAAGAAAACGGCACTTCAGCTGCAGTGGCTGCAGCACCGGGTGATGATCAGGCTGGCAATGAGCTCAAGCGCTGGGTGACTTTTCAGCTTGACCGCGAAATTTACGGCGTCAACGTCATGCAGGTCAAGGAAGTACTGCGCTATTCCGATATCGCGCCGGTACCGGGTGCTCCGGCCTATGTGCTGGGCATCATCAATCTGCGCGGCAATGTGGTGACGGTGATTGACACCAGAATGCGTTTTGGCCTGCCGTCTGCTGACATTACCGACAGCACCCGCATCATGATCATTGAAAGTGAAAAGCAGCTTATCGGCATTTTGGTGGACTCTGTGGCCGAGGTGGTGGACTTAAACAGCGCCGACATCGACGACACCCCGAATGTGGGCACCGAGGAGAGCGCCAAGTTCATCTGCGGCGTGTGCAACCGCGACAATGAGCTCCTGATCTTGATTGATCTCAACAAGCTGCTCTCAGAAGAGGAGTGGCAGGAAGTGGCCAACCTCTAAACAAGTAAGAAGCCTGCATGCAGTCATACACTGATTTAATCGTGCTGGCCATCATTGCAGGAGCCCTGCTCCTGCTGATGCTTCTGCTCGTCTTTTTTATTCTGCTTCACCGCCGCATCTCGGCGCTTGAGGATGCCAATGAGGCCTTAAGCTCAGATCTCACCGCCTTAAAATTAAAGCTCTCGGAGCTTAACAATGACACCGCGGCCAAAACCGGCCGGCTGCGCCAGGAAAATGAGCAGCTCACCAAACGCCTGAGCGCGCTGGAGGCACAGCAAACTTTCCTGCAGAAGACGCAGGATGAGTGCATTGATGCCTTAAATGAGCTTAAGGACAAGCAGAGCAGCTTAAAGGCCGAGCAGGAAGTACAGCAGCTGCTAATCGACAAACACAGCGATCCCGAGCATGAGACTTTGCAGCAGGCCAAAGAGCTGCTCGCACAGGGCGCAGCCCTGGAAAAGGTGCAGCAGATCACGGGCATGCCGGTATCTGAGCTTGAAATGCTCAAGAGCGTGCAGGACAGCCGCCGCCGGCGCGCTGATGCCGTGCTTGCATCTAAGGCAGAAGACGGCATTGAGGCTGAGGTCAAAGACGCTGCAGCGCCCGCGGCAGCGGCCGCAGAGCACGCGCCAGAGGCCCCGCGCAGTGCACATGCAGCTCACAGCCAGGGCAGCGCCATGCAGCTCAGCGACACCCATGAGGGCGGAACGCTTTCCGTCTCTCCTGCGGTGCAGGCAGGCGCAGCGGAGGATAGTGCCGCAGCTGCAGCCTTTGAGCACATTCCTGAGGTGCGGGCAGAACCTGCCCGGCCGATTGCCTCCTGGAAGGCCCGTGAGGCCTACGGCATGAAGTCCCTGCGCTCGCGCCGTTAACTGTTTAAGCACCATTCCCGTTCCTCATACCCCATAATCAGCTCCGCGGCCGCAGGCTGCGGCTGACGCTTTGTCCCCTTGCAGCTTGCTGCTGCAGCAGCTGGTCAAAACACGCTGAAGTACAAAAGTACAGCTTTTTGCCCGGAAAATGCACTTTTTTCAACTTTTTACGAAGGTAAATCTTAATTTGTCAACCTTATAAATGTGATCGGGGATAACATTTCAGAAAAATTTTTAAAAATTTTCTCGAAAATGTGATCTATCCCAAAATTTTGTGTATAATGGCACCAACTTCGTAAGACACTCCTTATTTGATCGACACGGGGACTTCGGTCCCCATGTTAATTTTTAAAAAGCCTCTTTTTTAAACTTCCGTCAAACCTCATTCAATCCAACCATCAATCAATCCGCTGAGCCATACCTCAATCCGCTGATTCACCAAAAATCCCGGCACCTGCCCGCCTGCTGCCTGAAAGACGGGCTGCGGCCTTGCAATTTTCTGCAGAGCCGTTATATTAGCTGAAGATTTTTTGACCTATTTTTACATCCATGGCAGTACACGATAAGAACAAAGAGGCTCCTGGCGCAGAGCACGCAGCGGATCGGACAGTGAGCGCTGATAAGCTGCAGCGCACCGGGCTCACCCCATACACTTATGCAGCAGTAAAAGCACAGGCAGCAGATCTCTTAGCAGAGCTCACTACAGAGCCCTCCAGCGGGAGCTCTGAGGCAGCTGGCGCAGCTCTGGCTGCAGCCGCCGCCCAGGCTGCAGTGCAGGAGCAGAGTGCTGCCCCTGCAGAAAAGAGCGCAGAACCTGCAGCCTCTTCCCAAACTGCCGTGCACAGCCGCGCCCCGGTCAATCCTGCGCTCAGGCTTAAGCACAATCACAGACACCGCAGCCCCGCTGAGGCCATGCAGGCTGCCCTGGCACATCAGCCTGAGC
>JADINH010000047.1 GCA_017694225.1 Candidatus Avisuccinivibrio stercorigallinarum | reverse complement strand
GAGGGCTGCCCAGTCCTTCAAGCCAAACTTTTCTGTAGCCAAAAACACTCCGTAAACTAAACTGCTGCAATCTGGAGTTTTCGATTGTAAACCCAAAATGCAGCAGAAAAATGAGATTTATATCGTTTTTTCCAGCAGTTTTGCCAACAGATCCACCGGATGGGCAGGTTTTCTGCCTTCCATGCGGGCAACCTGTGAGCGGCAGGAGAAGCCGGTGACCAAAATCCTGGCAAAATCGCGTTTTTTGATCTCTCCCTGCCAGTTCTGCTGATAAACCATGCGGCTTTCATCCTGATTTTGCAGCATGTGGCCAAACAATCCAGCCATACCGCAGCAGGCCGTGCGCACCGGCAGGAGCGGCACCTTAAAGGCCGAGAACACTGACTGCCAGAGCTGCACGCTCTGCGGCAGCAGGGCCTGCTCAGTGCAGTGGCAGAAGATGTAATAAGGATCAGACAGAGCAGCACCCTCTTCCTTAAAGCGGGCCATGGCAGCCTGTGCCTTGTCACTCTTGACCGCCTTGTCAAAGAAGATCTCGGGCAGCTGCACCTCAAAGGAGCCGCGCTTTTGCCCAAGCAGCATGCGGTATTCATCGTTATAGCAGATGGTAAGGGCCGGATCGTAGCCCAAAAGTTCAATGCCCTGGGAAGCAAGCATCTGCAGGCGCGCAGCCTGCTTGGAGGCATAACGCACAAAACGCCTGCGGTCACCGCGGATCACCATCAGCTTGCCGTTGATATACGGGCGCAAAAAGCCCACGGAATAGCCAAGAGCCCGCACCGCTTTGCCGAGGTTCACCAAACCTTCTGCGTCATAGCTTGCGGTAAAGGCATCACAGACGATCACCACATCCGGGTGCTGCGCCCTCACCTTTTTCACCGACATCAGGGCAAAGCCCTCACGCTTTAAGGCAGCGGCAAGCGGCACCTTGGAGAAGAGCGGCAGATCGACAAAGGCAAAGAACTTTTTAAAGAACCATTTGGCCAGGCCTGACTTTAAAAAGGCGTTGGACAGGGCCGGCATTTTGGCCATTAAAGGCAGAATGGCCTCCGCATTTAAGGTCAGCAAATCCATGGCTGGTCTTAAATAGCGCGAATAGTAGAAAAAGAGAAAACGCGAATTTAAGTCTGCAGCATTGACATGCGCCGGGCACTGCGTCTTGCAGGACTTGCAGCTAAGGCAGGTCTTAATCTGCTGCAAATACTCGTGATTAAAATCGCCCTCGGAGTTAAACCAGCTGTTGAAGGCACGCTTAAGCCAGCGCAGCGGATTGGGCCCTGCGGTATAAAGCTCGGCCTCCTCAGCATCGGGGTTGAAGCCGCGCTCTGACATTAAGCGCAGCCACTCACGCATCAGGCCGCTGTAGCCCTTGGGGGAGCGCACGCGGTCTTTGGTGTAGCGGTAGCTCGGGCACATCAGGGCGCTCTTTTGATAGGAGAAGCACTGGCCGTTGCCGTTGCAGCTTAAAGCCCCCTCAAAGCTCTGGCGCACTGAAATGGGAATGGTGCGATCCAAATCGCCGCGCATCAGGCTGTCAAGCGGCACCAGGCTTTCATCTGAGCCGTAAGGCACGCAGATCTTGCCTGGGTTGAAGCGGTTGTCCTTGTCAAAGGCAGCCTTAATCTTGCGGGCAGTCTCGTAAAGCTCCCCAAAGAACACCTCGCCAAAGCAGGAGCGGAAGCCCCTGCCGTGCTCGCCCCACATCTGACCGCCGTACTGCTTGACCAGCTTCACCACGCCCTTAGAGATAGCAAAGAGCTTTTGCTTGTCCTCATCGAGGGTCAAATCCAAAGCCGGGCGCACATGCATCAGGCCGGTATCAACGTGGCCGAACATGCCGTACTCGACATTAAGCCCGTCCATTAAGGCACGGAAATCACGGATGTAATCAGCAAGATGCTCGGGCGGCACCACGGTGTCCTCCGTGAAGGCCACGAGCTTCTTGGCGCCGGCTGCGGAGCCGAGCAGGCCCACTGACTTCTTGCGCATGGCATAGACCGCTGCAATGCCCTCGGGAGTTTCGGTAAGCTCAGCGCCGATGATGCCGCCCTCACCCTTTTGTGCCCGCTGTCTGACCGCAGCGGCAAAACGGTGCAGCAGTTCACGCTCATGCTCTGCATCCTGGCCGCAGAACTCCACGATATTGATGCCGGCGATCTCCACTGAGCCGTCATCATTTAAGTAATCCTTTACCTGCAGCCAGATCGGATCTTTTTTGGCCAGACCCAGAACCTTTGAATCCACGGTCTCCACGGAGAAGGCACCGGCTGCAATCAAGTCATTGGCATGGCGCAGCGCACTGTCAAAGTCCTTGTACTTGATGTTTAACAAAGCGCGGTATTTGGGCAGTTCAGTTAAATCAAGCACCGCCTCAGTCACCACCGCCAGAGTGCCCTCAGCGCCGCAGATAAGGCGCGCCAAATTCAGGGTATCAGTCTTATCATCATAGGCATGGTCAAGATCGTATCCGGTCATGAAGCGATTTAATTTGGGAAAGTGCTCGCGCACCTTGTCCTTGCTCTCTTTGAGCAGGGCATAGCAGCTGCGGTAAATTTCACCCAAAAGCCCCGGCAGCGCACAGCGCGCCTTAAGCTCCTCACCTGAAACCGGGCCGAACTCAGCTGCCGTGCCGTCAATTAACACAGCGCGCAGGGATTTAATGTGGCTGGAGGTGCGACCGTACTTTAAAGAGCCCTGGCCTGCAGCATCATTGCTTATCATGCCGCCCACCGTAGCGCGGTTGGAAGTGGAGAGCTCAGGCGAGAAGAACAGCCCGTAAGGCTTTAAAAACTCATTTAACTCGTCCTTGATCACACCGGGCTGCACGCACACTTCACGCTTGTCTGCATCAAAGGACACCACCTTTTTCATGAAGCGCGAGAGATCCATGCAGATGCCGCTGTTTAAGGACTGACCATTGGTGCCGGTGCCGCCGCCTCTTGCGGTAAAGAAAACCTTTTTAAACTCCGGACGGGTGCCGAGCTTGAGCGCAATGCTCACATCCTGCTCGCTCCTGGGGAAGATCACCGCCTGCGGCATGACCTGATAGACGGAATTGTCGGTGGCGCCAAGCAGTCTGGCACTGTAGCTGTCTTCGATTTCGCCGCTGAAATCGCTCTGCTTTAAAGCCTTGAGGTATTGTGCAAAAACGCTGTCAATCTTGGTTAAATTCGTGATCTGCGGGATCATGTGAAACTGCCCTCCAGTAGAGCAGTCATCTTAACAGAAATGGCACAAATACGCGCCAGGTCACACTTTTTTGCACCAAAGTGCAGCAAAGCACTGTTCAACAGGCAGCAGGAATTGTCTTCAGGCTGTGCTGTGCAAAAGACTGATGACAGCCCAAAAATTCGACATCAGCCCAAAAGCAAAAATCAAAGGGGGTCAACAAATAAAGGCTTGATTGACGGGGTTAAAAGAGAAAGATTGGTGAGGATGGTGGAGGATAACGGGATCGAACCGATGACCTACTGAACGCGATTCAGTCGCTCTCCCAACTGAGCTAATCCCCCACAGGGATGCTGCCCTGCGGCAGCGTTTTTGATT
>JADINH010000046.1 GCA_017694225.1 Candidatus Avisuccinivibrio stercorigallinarum | reverse complement strand
ACTCTATACAATAGTCTGGCCTCAGTCTTTTAAGAAAAGTACACCCTGATAAACCATAACAACAAGGCAACCTGAATCTTGAGGTTTTTGTGACGGAGCAAATTCTTTCTACGACATCTGCTGAAGTTGTGCCCAGCTTCGGCACTGAAATCAAGCGCGTGCTGCGCCTGTTCAGCCCGATCTTTTTGGGCCAGATAGCCCAGACCTCCATGAGCGTGGTCGACACAGTCATGGCCGGTGCCGCCGGCACCGAACAGCTCTCCGGCGTGGCCATCGGCGCCGCCTTATTCTGGCCGGTGCTGATGTCTGTGATGGGCCTTAGTTTTGCCATCTCCCCCATCGTGGCGCAGCTGCGCGGCGCGGGCAAACGTGAGCTTATAGCCGGGCGTGTGCATCTGGCCACCGTGATCTGCATGCTCTATTCGCTGATCGCTGCCGGCATCGTCTTCATGCTGCCGCTGCTCTACCGCTTTATGCCTGACATCAATGCCGAAATGGTGCGCGTGGCCACCGGCTACCTCATCGCCGTCGGCCTTGGTATGCCCGGCTTTGCTCTCTTTAACATCCTGCGCTCTTATTCCGAGGGCCTGGGCAACACCATGCCCACCTTGATCTTCGGGTTTATTGCGCTGCTGCTCAATATTCCGCTCAACTACATCTTTATCTTCGGCAAGTTCGGCCTGCCAGCCCTGGGCGGCATCGGCTGCGGTGTGGCGACTTCCCTGACCATCTACATTGCCGCCTTCTTATTCTTAATCTACGTACAGCGCCACAAGTTCTACGCAAACTGCCGCATCTACCGCAGACTGTATCCGGTGACCTTAGAGGGCATCAAGCGCTATCTGCACCTGGGCATTCCGCTGGCCCTGTCTGCCATGATTGAGGTGGCCTGCTTCTCGCTGACCTCCTTCCTGTTAAGCCCCTTCGGTCCGGTGGTGGTGGCAGCCCACTCCATTGCCATGAATATCTCCGGCCTGCTCTTCATGTTTGCCTTCTCGCTGGCCAATTCCGTGACCATCCGCACCGGCGAGGCCATGGGCGCCATGCACTGGAACCGCGCCAAGCGCTCCATGCTCTGCACCTATGTGCTGGGCTTTATCTTTGTGGCTTTCAACACCATCATTGTGCTGACCCTGCGCCATGACATCATCGGCCTGTACACCAGCTCAGAAGAAGTGTGGCAGATGGCCGAGTGGCTGGTGTTTCTGTGCGTGCTCTATCAGCTGCCGGACTGCATTCAGGTCATCGCCATCGGCGTGCTGCGCGGCTTTAAGGACTCGCGCACCATCTTCTGGGTCACCATCTGCTCCTACTGGCTGGTCGGCATGCCGCTGGGCTTTTCACTGGCCTACGGCTTTATCGGCTCAGAGCCTATGGCCGCGCAGGGTTTCTGGCTTGGTTTTATCGCAGCGCTCGTCACCTGCTCGCTGTTCTACGTAAGCCGCCTTGTTTACCTCTTCAAGCACCGTCAGGTGCCAAAGGGCATGCATTTATCCCTCTAACCCGATTTAAGAACCGGAGCCCCGCGCTCCGGTTACACCGCATCCACCCCGTTCTGTTTAAAACTGCCTGCAGCAATATGTCTGCAGCAAACAGCAGCCGCCGTCCCAGCCTGCCGCGCAGCAACGAACGCAGCTGACAATGAAGGTATGCAGACCGGTACCCGCGTGCGTGCAGCGGCTTGGTCATGTCCTGCAGTTAAAGTGCATGGTGCACTAAATAAGCACTAAAGAAGTGCAGTCATTCCGCATATATCTGCCTGTGGTATAATTTGCGCACTTTTTTGTCCCCCGCCTTTGCACTACATTAATGCATCGGGCAAAGATGGGTTTAGATTTAGAACTTGGAGAGGTTATGGAACCCTACTACGCAGGCGTATTATCACTGCTGCCGCCTATCATTGCAGTGGTACTTGCCCTGACTACTAAGGAAGTGTTCTCTTCCTTAATGATCGGTATTTTAACCGGCACCTGCATTTACTCTTTCGGCATGGGCGAGAGCATGCCCGTTATCCGCACAGTAGAGCATGCCTTTACCCTGATGGTCGATAAGGTCGACTTCTCGATCATTATCTTCTGCTCACTGCTCGGCTCCCTGGTGTATGTCATTGCCATGGCCGGCGGTTCCCGCGCTTACGGCAAGTGGGCCTCACAGAAGATCAAGGGCAGAAAGAGCGCCCTGCTGGCCACCTCTGGCCTTGGTGCCTTCATCTTCATCGATGACTACTTCAACTGCCTGACTGTGGGCACCGTGATGCGTCCGGTGACTGACACCTACAAGATCTCCCGCGCCAAGCTGGCCTACATCATTGACGCCACTGCCGCTCCTATTTGCATCATCGCCCCGATTTCCTCCTGGGCTGCTGCAGTAGGCTCCAACTTAAAGAGCACCGGCGTGTTTGAAAACGAGATGGACGCCTTCGTGGCCACCATCCCCTGGAACTTCTACGCCCTGCTCTCCATCGTGATGGTGATCTTAGTCTCTGTCGGCAATTTCGACTTCGGACCGATGCGCCGTGCTGAAATCGCTGCCGCCCGCGGCGAGGAAGTGCGTGACGCCGCAGCGAGCACCAATGACGAGATGACCGTTCATGCAGACGGCGGCGTGCTGGACATGGTGATCCCCATCTTGTCCCTTATCGTCTTCTCCACCCTGTCCCTGCTTTATGTTGGCGGCTACTGGGGTGAAGATCCGGCCTATCATTCCATTGCTTCAGCCTTTGGCAACACCTCCGCAGGCCCTGCCCTGGTCATGGGTTCATTTGCAGCCCTTTTGGTTGCCTTAATTCAGTTCGTCGGCCGCAAGCTGCTTGATCTCAAGACCTTTATGCAGGGTGTGCTGCGCGGCGTTCAGGCCATGATCCCGGCCAACATGATCCTCTGCCTGGCCTGGTGCATCTCCGGCGTCTGCCGTGATCTGCTCCAGACCCAGGTCTACATCAGCACCCTGGTGCAGGATGATGCCAGCCTGGCCGGTGTCATGCTGCCTCCGGTCATCTTCATGATCGCCTGCTTCCTGAGCTTCTCAACCGGCACTGCCTGGGGCACCTTCGGCATTCTGATCCCGATCGTGGTTTCCGTGGCACAGGCCATCGATCCTGAGAGCTCACTGACGATTATTGCCCTGTCCGCCACCCTGGCAGGTTCAGTCTTTGGTGATCACTGCTCGCCAATTTCAGATACCACCATTCTGTCATCGGCAGGCTCGGGCTGCATGCACATTGAGCACGTGGCCACTCAGCTGCCCTATGCCTGCCTGATTGCCGCCTCTGCCATGGCAGGCTACATCGTGGCCGGTTTCACCCAGAGCGTCGTGTTAAGCTTCGGCGTCGCTGTGGTGATCATGGTATGTGCCTTAAGCTTCCTGCACTGGTACAACTCCAAGCGCGACAGCATTGAAGACCATATCAGAGCTGCAGAAGCCGAAAAGTCTGCAGCAGACAAGTAAGATCCATTGAGGATCTGCAGGCGGCCTTAAGGCCGCCTGTTTTTTCGCAGTCAACACCACACCATTTTCTTGTACTAAGGAAAAACAGTGTTTCAGTTAAGACAGTCCATCCTGCTCTTTATCACCGCCGCCATCTGGGGTGCCGGATTTATCGGCCAGAGCATCGGCATGGATCATGTGTCCCCCTTTACCTTTACCTTCTTCCGCACCCTGATTGGCGCGCTCTGCCTGCTGCCGCTTATCGCCTTTATGAAGCACCGCCAGGTAAAAGCCATCGAAAAAGGCGGCGCCTGGGCTCCGCAGAAAACAGCCGGCCGCTCCGTGCTGATTAAAGGCTCCATCTGCTGCGGCGTGTGCCTTATTGCCGCTGAAAGTTTCCAGCAGTTCGGCCTCGTTTACACCCAGGCCTCCAAGGCCGGCTTCATCACCTCGATGTACATCATTTTTGTGCCGCTCATTTCGCTCTTTTTGGGCAAAAGACCGAATTTGTTCGTCATCATCGGTGTGGTGCTCTCCGTCATCGGACTGTATCTGCTGTGCGTCAAGCAGGGCACTTTGACCTTTGAAATTGGAGATCTGCTCATTCTTATCTGCGCTGTGATCTTCGCTGTGCATATTCTGGTGATAGCGGTCTTTGTGGAAAAGGTCGACGGCGTGATGCTCTCCTGCGGACAGTTCTTTGTGGCCTCGTTTTTAGGCCTCATCATGATGCTGATTTTTGAAAGCCATCTGACCATGGAGGCCTTAAAGGCAGCCCTGCCTGCCATTTTGTGGTGCGGCATCATGTCAAACGGTGTGGCCTACACCCTGCAGATTGTGGGTCAGCGCGGCATGAACCCGACCATTGCCACCATTATTCTCTCACTTGAGTCCGTGATGGCCGCAGTCTTTGGCGCTCTGATCTTAAACGAGAGCTTAAGCAGCCGGGAGTACACCGGCTGCCTTATCATGCTCTGCGCCGTGATCATCGCGCAGTTAAATCCGCGCCTGTTTTTCAAAGGCCGGGAATGATGCTCATCCTGCCGCGTGCGGTCAGCGAACGCCGCGGCAGGCTGCAAACCGGAGCCCGGCTCCGGTAACTTATCAAATCATTTTTCAGCTGTATATACAATCAAAGATGCACGCTGAGGCTGGCCAAATACAGTACCTGAGCTCATGCAAATAGATGATAGATGTCAGCTGAGACTTCTGGCACAAAATTACACTTAAAGTTTGACCAAGAATTAATTTTCTTGTCAGAACTGCGCTAAAATAAGCTGTAAAGAGTAAAGAAATGCGTACACTGCAAATTACGGAGTATTTATGAACGAAGGCTCAATCATTACCAAAGTCGCGGCCCTAAGCCAGGATATGCAAAAGGCTTGGAACAGCGATGCTTTTTTCACTGAGCTGATGAAGATCTACGGCACTTCAACCTCTTCTATTAATAAAGCGCTCCAGAATGATACGCAGTTTAAAGCACACAAAGAAGACACAGATGACCTGCAGGCAGTTGGACTGCTCCGCTCAGATCTTGCCATCCCAAACCGCGCCTACTTTAGATTTTTGGCTCATGATGAAGATGTGCGCCCGGCTGTAGATCTCATTAAGGCTCTGCCTGAGTTTAATAATCCCAAAGCCAAACTGCAGTTTATTGTCACCTGCAGCCCAAGCATTATCTCAATTTATGACGCGGTAACCGATGACATTGACACCTTTCCGCTGTCAGAACTGGCGGAACACTACTCCCTGCTGCTGCCACTTACCGGCAAATTCCAGCGCCCGGTAATCACTGAGGGCTCAGAGGCCGATGCCAAAGCATGTACTAAGTTGACCCGCCTGCTAGAAGATCTGGCACTGCGCAATCAGCTTAAAGATGATCCTGAGAAGAAGCATCTGCTTAACGACTTTATCAGGCGGGTGCTGTTCTGCCTCTTCGCTGAAGACACTGGCATTTTCAAGGATAATCAGTTCAGCCAGGCTTTTGCGCAGCTTACCGATAAGCAAGGCAGCAATGCCAAAGAGTTTTTTATCGATCTGTTCGACGTACTTGATACCCCTAAGCCGCTCCGCTCACATCTAGGAAGACCAATCGCAAAGGAGATTTTAGATTTTCCTTATGTAAACGGCGGTCTGTTTAAAGATGATGCCTTCGTGCCTGAATTTGATTTGACTACCCGCAGCCAATTGCTGGACTGTGGTCGACTGAGGTGGCATGAGATTTCACCAGCTATTTTCGGATCAATGTTCCAAAATGCACTTGACCCTAATAAACGCAGAGAAATGGGTGCTCATTACACCAGTGAAGATAATATTCTAAAAGTGATCAATCCATTGTTTATGGATGGTCTGAGAACAGAGTTCGAGGAGATTCTTAATAAGAAGGCAGACAACTCCCGCACCATCAAAAAACGCCGCGAAGATTTGATGGCTTTCCAAAATAAACTTGCCAGCATCAAAGTACTAGACCCGGCCTGCGGCTGTGGTAACTTTTTGATTATTGCGTATCGTGAACTGCGCCGCTTGGAGAATCAGGTTCTGGATGCGCTCTTCACCGATGGTTTTATAGTACTTGCAGATGCCATTAAAGTCGATATCAACCAATTTTACGGCATCGAGATAGAAGATTGGCCAGCAGAAATTGCCCACCTGTCAATGTGGCTCATGATGCATGTAATGAATGAGGAAACTGCCAAAAAGTTCGGCATCAGCGTTCCTTCCATTCCTCTGCACAGTTCAGCAGTCATTAAGTGCACAAACGCCCTTACCACAGATTGGAACGAAATTTTACCTGCCGGGCAATGCACATATATTTTAGGAAATCCGCCTTTTGGAGGAACTACATTTACTACAAAGGAACAGAAAGAGTGGTTAAGACAAGTTTATCCACCGAAGGCAAAAGTCGGTTTAGTTGATTTTGTAACAGCTTGGTTTGTAAAAGCATCAAACTATATGACGGCAAACCGTAATATAGAAGCGGCTTTCGTTGCCACCAACAGCATATGCCAAGGTGTGCAAGTTGGTATTCTTTGGGATATGCTTTTAAAACGCGGCATCAAAATCAATTTTGCATGGAAATCTTTTCACTGGTCAAATGCTGCAAAAAATAAAGCTGCAGTTATCTGTGTTATTGTCGGCTTTTCATATATAGAGAGACAAGTAAAAAAACTTTTTGATTCAAAAGACGGTACTGTCTGTTGTCAAACACTATTAAATATTTCTCCGTATTTACTTCCCATGCAATATAACACCATAGTAAAAACGCACTCCAAATCGCTTTCTGCACCTTTAAATCTGATGTTTGGAAATAAAGCTGCTGATGGTGGAAATCTTATTTTTGATGCAAACGAAGGAAAAAAGATTTTAAATGATTTTCCCGAACTTTCTTCACACATTAAACTTTTCAAAGGGAGTGATGAGATTATTAATGGAACATGGCGTTATTGTTTTTGGTGTACTAATGAAGAAGATTATATAAAATGTTCCAATAACTCAAAAATAGCTAAGAGAATAGAAGCTTGTAAAAACTTCAGACTTCAATCTAAAAAGACTGCAACTGTTCGAGACGCGGAAATACCATGGAGATTTTCTGAAGTAAATGCAGGGAACCCCAAAATAGCTATTGTAATTCCTCGTGTCAGTTCTGAACGACGCAGCTATGTACCCATGGCTTTTATTAGAGAAGACACAATCATCAGCGATCGTTGTTTTGTTCTTCCTAATCATGCCTAGCACCTTAAGCAGTTTTAGGGCTATTACCAAGTAATGCGCCTTCCCTGTTTACAAGTAACTTACCAATTTCTTGTAAGATCGAATTTATTAGGGTCGGCAAATCTTTATTGAGTTTTTGATC
>JADINH010000006.1 GCA_017694225.1 Candidatus Avisuccinivibrio stercorigallinarum | reverse complement strand
TGTTAATGCTGACTTAGTTTGTTCATTTTCTGCTCACTGATTTTGATCTTTTCTCAAGTGTAATAATTCCTCAGTTTGGGTGTAACGCCTTTTTGTTTTTGATCATTGATCGCGGATCTGCGCGCTGGCAGTGGGCGCAGTGAGGGCACCGAACGGAGCTCACTGCCAGCGCGCGGCTGCGCCAGCTTATATGGGTTCTTTTTTCGCGGGAAATATCAGGAATCTGCCATATATCAAAGATTTTTTAAAACTCCCTCTGTAAAGTCAAAATTAACGAAACTAACAACCCACAGAGGAAGCTGGATGCTGGAGATTTTACCACTGTACCGCGAGTTGAAAATTGAGATAAATCTCATTCTAATAACTCATTTTGACTGCAAGCGCCATGAGCATGTGTTCCTTAATCCGCCCAGGGAGATGTTCATGTTCCATGTTGCGACCGGTTTCCAGATCGTCAGGGCAGAGCGCGTACTGACCGAAGGCGGTGTTCTTGTTGATTACATGCCTGCCGCCGAAGTCCAGTTCGATGAAGACAGCCTGCAGCTTGAGGCCCGGTTCTATTTCGAATGCGTGCTGATCAGTGAGTTCGATCAGTACTTTGCAGAGCAAAATACCGCAGGGACTAAAGCAAAAGACAAAAAGGTCAAGGTCTACCGGCTGGAGGCTTCTGCCGCCTGCTATGTGAACACGCTGCGCGGGCTTGATGTTTATATTCCGGAGGGCTCACACCCCCATGTGTATAAGAGCAACCAGCCCCAGACGGTGATTACAGTGGGGTTGAGCCTCAAATATCAGAAAGAGCAGACCTGCCCGTTTTGCGGCCGTAAGATGTACAAGCACTCGCCTTTCATGCGCTATGTACTTGAACCGCTGCCGCTGCCGCAGGATGAGGATGAGAAGACGAAATACCTGCTGGAGACGAAAGACCTGCTGCTGAACAAGCGCACTGGCACCATGATGTTGCCCGTGATGGTGGATCGCAGGTGCTGCCATCCGCACAAGGATGAAATCAGTGCCCTGCTCACGCCATGCCGTGAGGCTCAAAGAAGGGGCGACACCTATCTGACCCAGGCCATGATTCCTGTTTATTTCTTTTGGCCGTATATCCGCTATTCCCTGGACATCGTCCTGCTGGCCGAGCACTACATCAACACCACCACGAAGGCAGGTGAGCTCTGCGAACAACTTAAGAATTTGCAAGACAAACATCCGGACAGCCCTTTATGTCAGAAGCTGTCGGGGCAAATTGAAGCGCTGCAGGATGAGCTTGACCAGCAGGAAAAAGATGCCAAGGGCTTCTGCCTGGAGGAAGTCTGCCGCGACGGCGTGCTGGCGGCACAGCTGGCCTGGCTGAAGTTCAAGATTTTTTACTTTTATCAAAAATTTGTCTCTGCCTGGGAGGTGTCCTGGCAAGGACTGGAGCTGCTCCTGCTCAAGTCCGGACTGCTTACATCCAGACCCTGGCTTTTTAAAAGTGACTTCAGGCTCAACGGCAGGTTTTCACTGCTACATGGGGTCATGCTGCTGTTTTCTCCCCTGGGGATTAAGAGCTTAACAGAGGATTTATGGGCGAAAAACGGGGGCTGGATACCATTTGGCTGGTGGCAGTCAGAAAGACTGTCGATTCTGGACAAATGGAGGTTTTATCATGACAAAGAAAAAACCTGGAGCGGATAGAAAGAACCGCAGGACACTATCAGATAAGGAAAAAGTTGAATTTAAGCTTAAGTGCATAATTCCCCTCGCGGCCATTCCTAAGGGAACACCGGGAGGCCGTGCGCTCAGGCAGCGGCTGCTTAGGCAGCTGCACGAAAAATATGATGTAAGCATTACCTCACTCAAGCGCTGGCATAAGGACTATGAAGAGTATGGGGTCAGCGGCCTGATACCCAAGTACCCCAGAAAGCACGACAGCGCCATCAAGCAGGACTGCGGCCCCGCCCTGGAGCGCATCAAAAAGCTGCGCTTCATCGAACGGGCCACGGTAAACCAGCTCATCGCCACAGTCGAAAGCGAGGGGCTGGTAAAGCCTGGTGTTTTAACTCGTCCTACCGTGCAGCGCTATCTGCAGGAAAGCGGCCTGGGCAGCCGTGAGCTTGAGTACCGCAGCGGCGGCAACAAGGGCGCGATGGAGGACGGTGAGTTTTTCATCAGGTACCAGGCGCCTGCGCCTATGTTCATGCTCCTGACTGACGTCACCTACATCGACAAGGGCATCGTGGTGGACGACTTTACCGGAGAGCCGGAGCAGGTTTATATGAGCTCGTTTATCGATGACTTCAGCCGCTTTCTATGGATCAAGCTGGACATAACGCAGTCTCAGGATATCGTGAACCTGCTGTTCAGGGACGTCATTATCAAAGAGAACTGTGTGCCCCGCTACGTCTGCAGTGACCACGGCAAGATTTTTGTCAGCAACAGCTTCTGCAAAGCCTGCAGCACCATAGGCACCAAAAGATGCTTATGCCCCGTTAGGGCGGGTCATGCCAAAGGGAAAGTGGAACGCAACTATCGGACAATGGATCTGATTGAAAAGCTTTTAACCCGCTGTAAAGAGCCTATGAGCTTTTCCTCCTTTGAGGCTTTGTGCCTGAACTGGTGCGATGAATACAACAACACCCCGCACTCAGCCCTCAATGGTCTGACCCCGGCCCAGGCCAAGGCAGGAACGCCGTACAACGCTCTGCCGCTGCCCAGCCGTGAGGTTCTGGACATTGCCTTTGCCACCTCTTATCTGCGCAAACTGCAGCCTGATGCCACCGTCAGCATGTTCGGCATCCCTTATCAGGTCGAACATCTGAGCGGTCTGAAGCGCAAGGATTACATCAGCATCGAGGTACACAAGGACGCTGACGGCACTCCCCACGTATTGCAGGTGCTCGATGATTTAACGCTGGTGGAACTTCACCCCCTCAATCCCCGTGACGCCGCGCTGCTCAAGGCTGTCAGCGGCGATACCAGGCACCGCCGGAATGAAGAAAGGTTTACGCAGGATTTGAGGTACGAGTATTCAGCCGTGCTGCTGGCCCGTTACCGCGAACAGCTCAAGGCCATCGGTGCGTACAAGAACGAAGAGGAGTTCATGAAGCTGATGAAAATCATGCTCTCCCCGCAGCTGCTTGACGCTGCCAAGAAGAAGGAACTTGAGCAGAAGGCCAAGGCCGTGCAGGAGAACGACACCGACGACACATTAGAGCTGCAGAAGTTATTACTGCTGCTGGGAAATCAGGAGACTAACAATGACTGACGAAATTGCGAAATTTGAAGAGCAGCTGTTTGATGTATTCGGCATCAAGGCAAGGCAGCTGCCGTTTGGCACCAACATCTGCGCAGAGCACATCATGCTGACGGACAACCTGCGCAGCATCGAGCTGAAGCTGTCCCTGGCTGTACGGCACGCGCAGTTTGCAGTGCTGACCGGTCAGCCCGGCACCGGCAAGAGCACGCTGCTGCGCCACTTCGCCTCACAGGTGGCAGACCCTGAAACCGTAATCATCTACCTCGCTGAATCAGGGCTCACCCCGCGCTGGTTCTATGCCAAGAGCCTGGAGGCTCTGGGGCTGGAGGCCAAGTTCTACCGCGGGGACAGCAAGCACATCATGCAGGCCAAGATTAAAGACCTGGTGCAGTCAGGCCGCAAGGTCTGCCTGCTGGTCGATGAAGGGCACCTGCTCAACTCCGAGTGCTGCAACGAGGTGCGCTTCTGCCTGAACTTCGGCAGCTGCGACGGCAGCGGAGGGTATGACAGCTCCAGTCTCGTATCGGTCATTCTGGCAGGCCAGCCTGAGCTGTGGACCAGGCTGAACAGAGCCGAGAACCGCGCCATTACGCAGCGCATTGATTACGTATGCCAGACGGTCAATTTGACGGCAGAGGAAACCTCACGCTACATCCGGCTGCGGCTTGATGATGTGGGGTGTGAGGCAGATGTGTTTACCGAGGATGCCCAGGCCGGCATCTACGAAACCTCCGGCGGCTGCATGCGCATCATCAATAAAATCTGCGCTCACGCCATGCTCTACAGCGCCCTGCAAAAGAAAGCCACTATAGACCGGGACTTGATTTCCCAGGTGGTGTCGCAGGAACTGCCGCAGTATTAAGTTAGGCGGTAACAACTGACCCGGCATTACATTTATTACGTAAATTACGATTTCTGTAATAAAGGGCAGTTGTTATCAATTTTGTAACCCCTAAGGGGAAAAACTATAGGTATAGTAACATGGCAAATAAGAAAATTGAAGATAAAGACCAGGCCGCTAAGGCTGAGGCCGCTCTGAATGACACTGCCCCTGAAGCTCCTGCAGCTGCGGCTGCACCTGCCGGCAGCGGCGGCAATGGTAATGGCAAGCCCGACAAATATGGCGCACGCATATCCAAGGAGGAAGTCAGAAAGGCAATGGACGAGCTGAGGGCCGGAAATTGCAAATGCACTGTCCCCGCAATACGCGCAGCGCTGGGCAACCGCGGCTCCAACTCCACCATTCAGAAATACATGAATGAGATCAATGACGAGGATCTGAAACGACTGGAGGAGCTCAATGCCGATAAAATCAACGATACGGCGGTGAGCACTCTGGCACATAACCTCTCGACCAGAGCATATCTGGTGGTATGCCAGGAGCTCAAGGATCGCATTACAGACATTGCCGCTTTTGCACAGAGAGCGCTTAATGAAAACCGTGAAAACATGGAGAAGACGGCCCAACAGCTGGATCAAACCGAAAAAGAGCGGGATGAGTACAGAGAAAAGGCCGCGGAGCTCGAGAAGCAGCTGAGCGAAAGTCAAAATACGGTTGCGGAGTTAAAGCGCCTGCGTACAGACCTGGAAATGCAGCTGAAGAGCGCAGCGCTGGAGGCTAAGGCCGCCGTGCAGGCTAAAGAGCTTAAGCAGTTTATTGAAGGCAAGGTCGATGAAATTTTAAAGGTCGTACAGACTGAGAAGTAACCCTCTGCCAAACGATGTTCAATGCCCGGGTAAGCCGGGTATTTTTATGCCCAGAAAAAGGCTCTAAAATGATAAAGTCGTTACGTAATTGAAATGATAATGCTGGCAGAACTGAGGTAGAATTTGAACAAACTTGGTGAGCAGTTTTTGAGCAAAATTGCTAATCATTAACACTCCGTATTCTTCTTTTAAAGATATAGGAGAGATTGAACTTACTAAAATGATTTTGCGGTATCAGCGTTCATTCCGTGCCGATGGTTCAGCCAGAGGCTAAGCAAGACCTGTTGGTATATTTAAGTTTGCCGATGCAGAAATACTGCACGGCTTCTTTGTCTAAATATCAATAGCAACGAATAACTGGTGTGCAGCAGGTGCGGTATCATCTTAACATGCAGTTAATGTTAAGTTGCTGGTAAAAGCAGATATAAAGATGTAGAATTTAAAATTATGTAAAGTAAATTCCTTAAAGCACTGTTCCGCTTTATTTTGAGAACCAATATTATGTTAAATACTATGCCAATGAACATTTGTTTTTCTGTTGATAATAACTATGTAAAATACTTATTAATAACAGCACATAGTATTTTACAGGAAGGCGCAAAAAATCCAGATCATCCTGTATATAACTTTTTTGTTATTGCTGATGGACTGTCTGATCAAAATCAGAAACTTCTTAAAAATTTTGAATTACAAGAAAACAAGATCTGCAAATGCAAATTTACTTATATTCAGGCTTCTGAAGACTTATTTAAGCGCGGTAAAACGTACGGTGAAAACCTCAATTACGCAACTTATTTGAGATTGTTAATACCTGATCTTCTTCCGAATTTAAAAGGTAATGTTCTGTATTTAGATGTAGATCTGATTTGCCAGGATGATCTGGCAGAACTTATAAATATGGATCTTGGGGATAACATTCTGGCAGCTTCTCCTGATCCTGGTGTAGCTGTTTTTTCTAAGAAAATTACTTTTACTCCAAGGAAACTGAATAAACTTCCGTTAACTCTGAAATATAAAAGAAATGAATTTTATATAAACGCAGGTGTACTCTTAATTAATCTTGATAATTGGCGCAAAAATGATGTAACAAAAAAGTGCCTGCATTATCTTCAAAATTATAAAGTAAATTTATGTGATCAGGATTTGCTTAATATTGTATGCAAAGGACGAATTAGCTTTTTAAATCCAACTTGGAACTTCATGACATCTCTAACTATGGATAAAGTTGTCAGGTTTTATGAAAAACATAAAAATGTTGATGTCATAAACCCTTGTGCCGACTTTGTCAAAATAGATGATTTTCAAAATATCAAAATTATTCACTACGCTACTAAGCCTAAACCTTGGAATTTAGTTGCATGTGAAGATGGTGTAATTATTACTTTGCAAGATAAACTTGTAGATATCTGGTATTCAGTTTTAAAAACAACGCCGTTAATTGAAAGTCAAAATATCAATCCGCGTATTTGGTTCTCCGAGGAAGGCAAGGTTATTTTAAGAGCGATCGATAACTTAGGTGTTTGGACAAATATACGCTATAATAAATCACAGCGGAGATGGAAAAAAACCAAGATGTTTTTTGCAGTATTACTAATTTTGAATATTATCGCTTTGTTACTCTAAATTATTATGTTTCTGTCTTTGTATAACATTAATTGATTTTTATTATGCTCTGATAGAGCCTGAAATAGCTCTCAGCCATCACCTCCGGGCTGTGGCTTTTGACCATTGCCCGGCCGCCTGCAGTCAGTCTGTTGCGCAGGCTCTCATCCTCTTTAAGGCGCAGTATGCCGGCTGCCAGTGCCTGAGCATCACCAGGCTCGATCAACAGGCCGCTAACACCGTCTTTGACGATATCCGGAATGCCTCCGGTATTGCCGGCAACTACGGGCACATCAGCGGCCATCACATCGAGCAGCACTGAGCCCAGGCCCTCATAATTTGAGGGGAAGGCAAAGACATCAAAGGCCGGGATGTAATCTGCCACGTTAGTTTTAAAGCCGGGGAAATCGGCATCGACGCCCAGCTCCTGTGCTTTTGCCTGTAGGCTCGCTTCATCCTCGCCGGAGCCTAAGAACACCAGCTTTAAGTTGGGAATTTTCTCTTTGAGCAGAGCGGCGGCCTGCAGGGTGGTGCCCTGGCCCTTGTGCCGGTCGACTAAGGCGCCGATCTGTCCTACCACGAAATAGTCAGCATATTGTGCTTTAATGTTGGCGCTTTCAGCTTCGTTTACGGTAAATCCGGCATTGACGCTGGGGATGATTTCGATGGTGCGGTTAAACTGCGCCTGCAGCCCCTTTGCAATAGCGTTGGAAATGGCCACCAGTGCCGCGGCCTTGGTGTTGATTTTGCGGTTTAAGGCATTATCTCTGATCTTTTCAGGCACGCGCCTGGTGATGATGTAGGGCACTTTATAAAACAGGCTGTGCAGATATACCCACTGTGCGGCCCGGGCCTCGTGGGCGTGCATGATAATGGCACGGCTGCCCAGCGCCTTATGGCCAAACAGGCGGGCATCGGGCTTGTCCTTGAGCTTTATAATCTCAAGTCCCGGCAGATCCTTAAGATGTTCAATCAGCGGGCTGTCCTCCCTGCAGACTAAAAACTGCTGCAGCTGATACTGCTCATAAAGAGCGCGGATTAACAGTTCAGTCTGGCGCTCACCGCCGCGAAAGCCATGAGCTAAATTGACGTGAGCCAGGCAGATAGCAGCCATGGATTACCTCTTAAGGATTGATGGTGATGGGAGTGCCGGGGTCTACCAGGGAGATGAACTCGTCCATCTCCGGATTTAAGATCGCTATGCAGCCGTTGGTCCAGTCTGAGCGCTGCACGCTGTCGTGGTATTCACTGTTTGACGGCGGCTGTCCGTGCACCATGATCATGCCGCCTGGATTGCGGCCCATTGCTCTGGCCTCTGCAATATCCTGCGGATTGGGATAGGAGATGTGAAAGGCCTTGTAATAGTAAGAACGCGGCTTTACGTAATCGAGGGTGTAGGTGCCCTCCGGGGTGCGGCGGTCGCCCTCATATTGTTTGTCGCCCTGGGGACGATCGGAAAGCGCAATCCAATAGGTGCGCACGATTTCATCTCCGCGCATTAAGAACATCTGATGATGGGCTTTGTTGACCACCACGTGATCAACGAGGTTCTTCGGGGCACTCCAGCCCTCGGGGAAGATGCTCAAATTGCTGATTTTGCCCAGGCGCTGATAGTCAAAATCAGGATCGTATTCAATATTCTCAAGTGTAGCTGCCGACAGCAGTTCCGGGGGCAGGGCAGCTGCCTGCACCGTCGCTGTAAGCGGCAGGGCAGTCAGGAAAAATGCAAGAAGCAGAGCTTTAACTGGCATAGATTTAAATTACAAATATGGCCGAAAATGTGAAATAATCTTAGAAAGATTATAGCATTCTGATTATTAGAATAAGTAAAGCTTTACATGTCTGATCCCAAAGATTTAAGTCTCGAAGGCATCGAGATGATGCCGCTGCAGACCTTCGCGGAAAGTGCCTATTTAAACTTTTCCATGAACGTGATCCGCGACCGCGCTCTGCCCTCAGTCACAGACGGTTTAAAACCGGTGCAGCGCCGTATTATTTATGCCATGGCCAAGCTCGGCATCGGCCCCAAGGCCAAGCACGTGAAGTCTGCCCGCACGGTAGGTGAGGTTCTGGGCAAGTACCATCCGCACGGCGACAGCGCCTGCTATGAGGCCATGGTGCTGATGGCCCAGCCTTTTACCTTCCGCTACCCCTTAGTGGACGGCCAGGGCAACTGGGGTGATGTGGAATCTCCCAAGTCATTCGCGGCCATGCGTTATACCGAGTCGCGTCTGTCCATTTACTCTGACATTCTGCTCTCTGAGCTCAACACCGGCTGTGTGGACTGGGTGCCGAACTTTGACGGCACCACCGAGGAGCCCAAGGCGCTGCCGGCGCGTCTGCCCAACATCCTGCTCAACGGCACCACCGGCATTGCTGTGGGTATGGCCACTGATATTCCGCCGCATAACTTAAGGGAGCTCGCTGACGCCAGCGTTTATCTGCTTGAGCATCCTGAGGCCACGGTCTCTGACTTGATGCAGTTTGTGCAGGGGCCGGATTATCCCAGCGGGGCGGAGATCGTCTCGTCAAAGAGCGATCTTTTAAAGATTTACGAAACCGGCAAAGGCATCGTCCGCCAGCGTGCGGTGTACGAGGTCGAAAAAGACGGCATTGTCATCAAGGCGCTGCCGTATCAGGTCTCAGGCGGTCAGATTGAAAAGCAGATCGCAGATCTGATGACCAGGAAGAAGCTGCCGCTGGTCGCTGATCTCATCAATGCCTCAGATCACAACAATCCCTGCCGTCTGGTGATTGTGCCGCGCTCCAACCGCGTCGATGTCAATCAGCTGATGGATCATCTCTTTGCGGTGACCGATCTTGAGAACACCTATCGCGTCAACCTCAACATTCTGGGGCTTGACGGCAAGCCGGCAGTAAAGAACTTAAAGACCATTCTCTCAGAGTGGCTGGAGTTCAGAACACAGACTGTGACCAAGCGCTTGAGCCACCGTCTGGAGGCGGTAAACAAGCGCCTGCATCTGCTTGACGGCTTACTGACAGTATTCCTCAACCTCGATGAAGTGATCGCCATCATCCGCAATTCTGACAACCCCAAGGCAGAGCTGATGTCGCGCTTTAATCTCACAGAGGTGCAGGTGGAGTACATCCTTGAGACCAAGCTGCGACAGCTGGCGCGCCTTGAGGAGATGAAGATCAAGGATGAAATTGCCAAGTTGGAGGCTGAAAAGAAGAAACTTGAGACTTTGCTTGGATCTCCGGCCCGCTTAAAGACCTTTATTAAGAAGGAAATTCAGGCCGATGCAAAGCAGTACGGCGACGAGCGCCGCTGCGTGGTGATCGAACGCGCTGAAGCTGTAGCCATCAAGGATGACGATTTAACACCCAGCGTGCCGATGACCGTGATCCTCTCCAAGATGGGCTGGGTCAAGGCAGCAAACGGCTTTGATTTTGATGCCGAGCACATGGCTTATAAGGGCGGTGACGAGTTCCTTTCAAAAGCCAACGGTAAGAGCAATCAGGCAGCTATCTTCCTCACCAACCTCGGCCGTGCTTACAGCGTTGATATTAAGGATCTGCCCTCAGCGCGCGGGCAGGGCGAGCCGCTGTCGAGCAAAGTTACGCTGCAGCAGGGAGAACTTCCCCTCTACGTTATTACCGGCAGCGAGGGAGATTACTTTCTGCTCGCTACTTCCAAGGGCTATGGATTTATCTGCAAATATTCAGATCTGGAAACCCGCCTGAAGGCCGGCAAAGCTGTGGTTACCATGGATGCTGACACCAACCTATTGCCCCCTTTGAAATTTATGGATAAATCCAATGATCTGATTGTCTCTGCCAGCCTGCAGGGGCGGCTGCTGATCTATAAGGCTGAGGAACTGCCGGTGTTATCCAAAGGAAAAGGCAATAAGCTGATGGCTATACCAAACGCCAAACTTGAGGTGGGCACTGATGGCATTGCTGCCGTGGCTGTAGCACCTCAGGAAGCATCGTTAATAATTCACTGCGGTAAGAGAATATTGAATATCAGTGCCAAAGAGCTGAAAGAAAAGATCTCAATGCGTTCGAAATCTGGAACAGCTCTGCCAAGAGGATTCCAAAAGGTTGACAGCATTGAAGTAGTTACTGGTAAAGTGACACAAGACGATGACACTGTTGTCGAATTTAATTTAATGTAGCTGTTTACACTGCGCAAATCGCCAGCGGAGCTGATTATGAATAAAATGAACTTTCTTTTGGCTACTAATGCAAAGCTCGGCCCCATATTGCCGTTTGTTTTGTCGTCTATATACGATAATCAGCCAGCGGCTTCAGTGTATTTGTATTATTCAGCTTTGGCAGAAGAAGATCTTAAGAAGATCAGCTCGGTTGCAAAGACATTTAATGGTGAACTTAATTTAATTCATTTTGATATTAAACAAATATTAGATCAACAAGGGCTGAAGGATATACCTGCATGGTTCGGCAGTTATGATGCTTATACCAGGATTTTTGCCATACAGGATCTTTATGAAAAAGGCATTGATAAGTGCATTTATGTAGACTGTGATGTAATGATCCTTAAACCATTGGATGAACTGTTTTCTATCTACTCACGTACTGATGCAATAGCGGGCGTATTGGATGTTATGCCTGATACCAATAAATTTAAAACTCCGTATTACTTAAATTCAGGAGTTATGATTTTCGCTTTGGATTATTGCAGGAAGATTAAATTCCCGGATAAATGTGTGGCCTTTTTAAAGGATTATGCAGATCAATCCGGATTTATGGATCAAGATGCAATAAACAATGCTATTAAGGATACAGTTCCGATCTGTCTTGATCCAAAATTTAATAATCTGTTGCGCGATTTTGAGCATGTCGAAAATGCTGTGATCATGCATTATGCCGGACCTAAGCCTTGGGATTTTTGGAGAAAATGGGATCACTCCAAGTTTGTTTATTACAAGTTAAAGCTGTATTACTATTTAAAGTCTAAAGGCTGCAATATTTCTAAGGAAACTTTAACCAGATTATTTAAAGTTTTGGAGTTTGTCCTCCACCCTCTGGTATTACTGCTCAATTGGGTGCATGATGTAAATTTCAAAAGACGTATGCGCAGAAAAGCCCGCAGGAATGCAAAGAAGTAATATTACACAGCTCAGCCCTGATTTATACGGGCTGAGCTGCTGAATGTCAGAGAATAGCCCACAGCATGCCAAACAGTCTGTAGAACAGGCTGTTAACGGCATACATCGCAATCAGCACGATCATCAGGGAGATGTCGATCATGCCGATGGGCGGAATGATTCTCTGCACCGGGGCCACCAGCGGTGCAGTCAGCTGATAGCAGTAGTAGCTGATGTGGCGGGTCGACGGCAGCCAGGAGGTAAGTGCCTGCACGATAAGCAGCATAAAGATGAGGTAGCCAAAGACCTTAAGCGGCATCAAGAGGCCCAGGAGTAAGTTGTACTCCATTGAAATTCTGATCCAACTGCCAAAGGCTGTCCAGAATACAAAGCTGATGACAAATGCCACCAGCAGGCCGCCCACAAAGAACTGCTTTACATGCATGTTGCGGATGAAGCTGATATTCACAATCGGATTGGTCAGCTTCAAAATGGCCTGTGTAAACGGATGGTAGTAGTCTGCACTTGACGACTGCAGCAAAAAGCGCAGCTCAAAGAGCATGACCAGCGCCTCAGCGATGATGATGTAGATATTGAGCATCAAAACATTCTCTCAAATTCGTGTGTTCTGTCCATTGAGGCCTGCACTACGGCAGAGATCATTTCCTCAAACTTGTACTCGGTCATTTTCTTTAAGCCCTCAAGGGTGGTGCCGCCTTTGGAGGTAACCGCCTCGCGCAGCTGACCGATGGTGACATCATGATTGGCCTTGCACATGGCGGCAGTACCCTCAGCCATCTGCTCAATCATGTTGCGTGCAGCCTCCTCAGTAAAGCCGCGCTTTACCCCCTCAGCAATTAAAGCCTCCAGGAAGCGGTAGAGGAAAGCAGGGGTGGAGCCGCCGAGGCAGCCAATGACATTGATGCCTTCTTCATCAGCACACTCGATCACTGTGCCCAGGCCCTTTAACAGATCCTGCGCCAGGGTCTTGTCATCCTCCTGAACCGATGTGTTGTAGGAAATGCCAATCACACCAAGTCCGAGCTTGGACGGGGTGTTGGGCATGATGCGGATAATGCGCTCACTGCCGGTCAGTCTGGTGATGCTTTTGCAGGTGAACCCTGCTGCCATGGAGACAATCAGTTTGTTCTTAAAATCCACACCGGCGCCGGAGAGTTCTTCAAGTACGCCGGTCAACATCTGCGGTTTGACGCCGAGCACCACTACCTCAGAGCTCTGAGCTGCTTCAACATTATTGGTGGTGATTTTGGCGCCGTCGTCTGCAAAGTGCTGCAATTTCTCAAGATGCGGGCCGCTGACCACGATTTCATCGAGATCGCCGCGGGTCTTCTTAATGCCGTTGAACACGCAGCTGGACATATTGCCGCCGCCGATAAAAGCGATTTTGCTCATGATCATTCCTTTTTCTTGTATTCGCGCGGGCCGAAAATAGCGGTGCCGATGCGCACCTCAGTTGAACCGCACTTCACAGCTTCTTCCATGTCGTGGGTCATGCCTATAGAGAGCATATCAAAATCTGCAAGCTGTGCATGGTATTTCTGAAATTCTGCGTTGAGGCGGGCAAATGAGCGCTCAATTTCAGCTTTGTCATCGGTTTCTTTGGCAATGCCCATCAGGCCGCGCAGCTTCAGGCGGGGCTTTTGCTGCACAAATTCGATTAAGGCAGGCAGCTCCTCAAAGCTGCAGCCAGACTTCTGCTCCTCATCTGAGATATTGACCTGCAGCAGCACCTGCAGCGCAGGCAGGCCGTCAGGGCGCTGATCGTTTAAGCGCTCAGCTATTTTGATGCGGTCAACACTTTCCACGATGTCAAAACAGGCGGCAATGATCTTGGTCTTGTTGGACTGAACCGGGCCGATGAAGTGCCAGATGATGTCGTTATACCCCTGCTCTTTAATGGCGGCAATTTTGTCATCTGCCTCATGGGCATAGGATTCGCCAAAGTGACGCTCGCCTGCATGGTAGGCCTCCAGGATGCTTTCAACCGGTTTGGTCTTGCTGACGCACAGCAGGGTGATTTCATCAGTACTGCGCTGATATTTTTGGCAGTATGCAGTAAGCTCCTGATGAATGTGAGAGAGATTATCAGAAATGGTTGTCATGATATAATTTCGCCTTAAAATTTTGGCTGTAATTATACGGCAAATCGGAATTCTCAGTTTTTAAGTAGGTACTCTATGTTTGCAATTGATCAAGAGCAATGCACTGCCTGCGGCGAGTGCAAAGACTGCTGCCCCTGCGACGCTATCACTGAGCATGAAGAGGGCTATTGCAGCATCGATCCGGATTTATGCGCCGACTGCGGAGCATGCCTCGATGTCTGTGAATTTGGCGCTATTTTTGAATATGATCCCAACGACGTAATTCCTCACGCCGACGCCTAATTCCTGTCAGGCCGCCGTTTGACGGCGGCTGTGACCTGCCTTTCTCAGCCAATCTTTAAGCTCTGGCCGTTGTCCAGGTTCTTTAATTTCACATCCAGCTGATTGAACGGGATCTCTATGCCGGCCTCTGCAAAGCGGCGCAGCGTCTCGGTGCTCAGATAATCCGTAGTGGGTTTGCGGTTGCCGATTTCATTGACAAAGACCTCACACATAATGGTCACGCAGCTGGCGTCCAGGCTGCTGACGTAGATGGTGTACGGCTTTTCAGCCGCCAGATATTTGCAGCCGCGCACAATCTGATGCAGGATGCTCTTGGCTTTATTGATGTCAGCATCGTAACTGACGCCGATGGCAAACTCCACTTTGGTTACCGTGTTGGACAGCGACCAGTTGGTCAGCGCGGTGGTGATGAACTCACGGTTGGGGATCAGCACCTCTTTGTTGTCAAAGGACACAATCGTGGTTGCACGGATGCGGATCTTGCTGACCGTGCCAGACAGATTGTTTAAGGTGACGATGTCGCCCACACGCAGCTGCCGCTCAAACAAGATGATGATGCCGGAGACGAAGTTGGCAAAGATTTCCTGCAGACCAAAGCCAAGGCCCACTGATAAGGCTGCCACCAGCCACTGCAGATTGTTCCAGCTTATTCCCAGCGCTCCGGCTGCAAACACGATGCCCAGGGCAATGATGATGTAGGAGGACAAAATCCTCACGGTGTAGCTGGTGCTCTTAAAGCGCGGATTGGGCTTTAACATCACCATGCGCTCCATTAACGATGGCAGATTGCGGTTTAAGATCACGGTCACCACCAGCACCAGCGCGGCGATGATGATGTCAGCCAGGCTCAATGACTTGTTGAGTGTGATCACGCCGTTTACCAGGCTCTCGTCTTTCCACAGATAGATGGTATCAAGGTAATTGAGCACCCCGGCCAAGTCATTCCACTGCAGGTAAAGCAGGAAGGCGGTGAGGCAGATCAGCACGCCGTTTATCAGCTTAAAGGCTTTGTTGTTGATAAGCTCCAGGCGCAGGGTATCCAGCTGCTTCTGCCGCTCTTCCTTTTTGTTGTACACAGCCTGCTTTTTGCTGTGGCCGTTTTTCTGCTGCAGTGCGGCCGGGTGCTGGGCGCGCATTCTGCGCACCATGCGGTTTTCAGCTACAAAGAGCTCGCGGCGGATGGTGCTGCTGATAATGATGTACAGAATGCAGGTGTACAGCGAAATCGCAATGCGGTTTACGAGCTTAATTACGGTGTAGTAATAGCCCAGGGCCAGCATGACAAACAGGGTCAGCGGAATGATGATCAGCAGCAGTCCTTTCACCCAGGACATAAAGGACAGCTCTTTTTCAGAGAACTCCTGCTTTAAGAATTTGACCGCAATATAGGTGATGTAGCCGGTGCAGCACAGGGTCAGGCAGTAGCCGATCAGATCGGTGCTGATGCCCGGTGGATCTATTTCACGGATATTGGCCACAATCAAAATCGGCACGATGGCAAGCCACAGCTTGTCCAGCATCAGGCGCTGTTTGGCAATCACCGCAGGCGGCATGCAGAAGTGGCGCTGCATGATGGAATTGGGCTTTAAGATCTCGATAAAGAAGATAAAGATAGTGAGGTGCAGGATCAGCATATTCACCACGGAGAGCTGCTGTGCCATAGTGTCGAGGGCAAAGAAGATGAAGACTGCGCCCAAAGCGGTAAAGAGCGCAATGCGCGGTATGGCAAGCCCAAGGCGCACCAGCAGGGCCTCTGGTGTGACCAGATAGCCGTCGGTTTTGCGGTCAAGGCGCATGGCCAGCTGATCGTCGCGGCGCTTGAGATGCGGCTTGAACACCATGGTCAGTGCAAAGATCACCACCAGCGGGAAAAAGAGCAGGCTGAAGGTGTGAAAGGTATTCTGCCAGAAGCCCGGAGTGCGCGTGTTCTCAGCGATGTTGTCCAGCTGTGCCTTTAAGGTCGGGATAAAGGCCGCCGCAAAATCGGTGCTAAGCGGCAGGTTGGAGCTGAGCCAGAACAGATGATCATTGATGGTGCCCTTGACCCGAGCGGTAGTCTGCTGCAGCTCAGTGTTTTTGATCTTAAGATTGATGGCCTGGCTTAAGCCTGAGGACATGCTCTGATAGAGCTCGTCAAAGAGTGAGCGGCGCTGATGCATCAGCTCCTTTAAATCGTCCTGATGCTGTGCCAGCTCCGGATATTTCGCAATGAGGCCGGCGCAGTAATTGTCGATGTCAAAGAGCTCATCGCGGTAGCTTCTTAAATCGTAGAGCCAGACATTGAGGTTGGGGATGAGTTCATCGAGATTGAAGCTGATTTTGACATTGGGGATCTCGCTCTGCTGGCGGTTGAGCAGCCGGGATAAAAACAGGCTGCCGTTGACGCCGCTTAACTGCTCATCGAGCGTATCCTCAATCTGGTTGACGATGTTGAGCGCGGTCTGCACCTGCTGCAGCTCCTGGGAAAGACGCTGATTGTCCTGCAGCTGTTTGTCGATGTAAGAGGAAATCTGCTGATTGGCGCTGATCTGCTGCTGCAGGGCGGCGTTGTATTTGGACAGCTCGCTGTCTTCCTCCTGCGCTTTGGCCAGACCTGCCGTGCTCAGTTCACGCTGCGCCGTCTGCAGGGCATGGATATAAGAGACCAGATAATCGTTTTTGATGGTGTTGATGTGTATGCGGTAGTTGGCCAGATCCTGCAGGACATTCTGGGAGCTGAGCTCATCCTGCAGCAGGGTGTTTTCAAGCTCCAGGGTGTAATGCTCAAGCGCCATCACGCGGTAGTTGAGCGGATCGGTAAGCGCGGTGGTGGCTGACAGGGCGGAGGAAAGCTCGGAGATGCGGGCATTGTTCTTGGCAATCGTGTTCTGGGCGCGGTTGGGCAGGGTCTGCAGCGCGGTGTAGTCGGCATTGGCGTCAGCAAGGTTTTCCTGTACCTCCTGCAGCTGCGCGTTCAGCTCTGTAAGTTTGGCGCTGATTTCATCTGCGCTCCGGGTGCTCACGTCAGGAACAGTGCTGTACTGCGCTTTGGTCTGCTGCAGCTCGTGCTCAAGTTCTTTAAGCTGCGCGGGGGCCTGGGCCTTGGTTTTGGCAAAATCATCATTCTGCTGTGAGGTCTTGACGTATTTGTCGATGATGGTGCCGGCATTGATTAAAGGCTGCAGTTTCTGCTGCTTTTCGGCATCGGAGATTTTTGAGCCGTCAATTTCGTTTATCTGGGCATTGATTTCCTCATCGGTGGGCAGTTCAACTGCGCCGAAGTCCGTTTCAACGGTCTGGGCCTTGGCGCTCAGCTGCGGAAGGCTGAGGGCAAAAAGGGCGGCAAAGATAAAGGAGAGATATCGCATAGCACTTCTTCCGACACAAAAAGCCTGTGTCCAAAATAACACAGAAAGCCCCCTCGTGCAGAGTTTTCCATGACAACGGGCAAATAAGAGGCTGAAGTTTGTTAAACTAGGGGGCAGAAATTTAGGAACCCCATTTGTAAAAAGTGTGAGCCCTATCAACATTATTCTTTTTCTTTAAACGGAACTTCCTGAGAACTTGGCGGTCTTAAGGGTATAAGGTGTTGGAAAGCAGCTATGAAACTCCGCAGCGATAACGATACAGCATCAAGTGATGCCGCCATTGTCAAGCGGGTGCAGAATGGCGATGTACAGGCTTACAACATCCTGGTGCTGCGTTATCAGCACAAGGTCTGTGAGATTGCAAACAAGTTTGTAAACAACCGCGCAGATGCTGGTGACATTGCACAGGAAGCTTTCATCAAGGCCTATAAGGCCATCGGAAGCTTCAGAGGAGAGAGCTCCTTTTATACCTGGCTGTACCGCATTGTGGTCAATGCAGCCAAGACGTATTTGGAGAGCAATTCCAGGCACCGCTACTATGTGGATGTCGATGCACCGGAATTTGAATCTCAGGATACGCAGGGAGTTTTAACCTCGCAGGAAAGCCCTGACAGATTAATTGAATCTGAAGAGCTGGAACAGGTGATCAGCAAGGCTTTGGCAGAACTGCCGGAGGATTTAAGAACTGCGATTACCTTAAGAGAAATCGAGGGTATGTCTTACGATGATATTGCCCTGGTGATGAAAACACCGATCGGCACCGTCCGGTCAAGAATTTTCAGAGCGCGTCAGTTCATTGAAGAGCGGATGGCTCAGCTTGCCGAAGGCAGGCCGCAGTAAAGGCTTGGAGAGAATGTAATGGTTACATCTGAAAAAGATAAAGAAATTTTGGAACAAATTTCCGCGATCTTTGACGGAGAGGGGCTCCCAGAGGGCAGAATGCAGGAATTTGATGCTGATCAAAAGCGCCACCTGCAGAACTGGTCTTTAATTGGCAGTGCAATGCGCCATGAGCTTCCCCCGAAGGTGGATCTGTCTTTTGCAGATAAAGTAATGGCAGAGGTGGTGAAGACCAAGCCTGATCTTGTTGATCAGGATGAGAATGCACAGCTGCCCGTGCACGCAAAGCGCCGCTTCCTCAATTTCAAGAAGCTCGGCCTGGTGGTGTCGCAGCTTGCTGTGGCTGCATCTGTGGCTGCTGTTACCGTGGTGGGATGGCAGACTTATACTGCAGGAGATGCAGCTGAGCTCTCAGCACCAGTTTCCAATGCATCCATGGGCCCGGTAAGTGGTTTGAGCCTTGCAAGCTATCAAAATGACAACCGCGATCTCGTGCTGAACTTTAATAATATTGCACAGCATTCTGATCTGAATGCAGTTGAAGATAAGCCTAATGCTGAACTGCTGCGTCAGATGCAGCAGAAAGAGCTTGAGCGCATTAACAATTACGTCAGAGGCTACGTACTGCACTCTGCAGCTGAATAATTCTGAAACCCTTAAAATTGAAGGCCGGCGTTTATCTCTGCCGGCCCAATTGTCTCTAATTAACTTCTGGTATTGCTTCGCATCAGCAAGGTTCCGATAATGCCCTTGTTTTTGACTTTGATGCGGTAGTGCTCGTAATAAAAGTACAGAGCGGCTGTGTAGTTCTTTCTTTTCTTGAACAGCTGTGCCAAATATTTCATGGCGCGTCTGGCATGAAATTGGTTGAAATTCACCAAAGTCTGCTTATCCTTTTTGAAGGAGCACCATTGGGTAACATCTGGTTCAAACAGTTTGCAATGGCGCCTGAAAGCATTGACCGCTTTTATATTGACGCTGTACCGCCATGGAGCCCATGGTTTACCGGCAGCATAATGAAGCAGCACAGTTTCATCGTTATATTCCCAATAATGCTGATATTCAGCAGGGAAAATCACAGCCTGCTCGGATGCGAAATAGTTCAGTGCATCCTGGTCTGCTAATTTTGGTTTCTTCTCTGCAATAAATTCGATGCACTGCCTGTCGAGCTCAGTGTTGTTCCAAATTTTAAGGTTAAATACAACTACGCCGGAGATGAAATAGTTTTTAATTTCTTTTCCATAAACATTTCTGGGGCCGCCAACTGTAACACCGATAGGGGAAGACTGAAGATCGGTTCTGGATAAAGCGCTCAGGTCTCCCAAGCAGATGATATCAGCATCAAGATAAATCAAGTTATTACTGCCTGTCTTGCATGCTTTAGGAGCCATAATTCTGATGCATTGGATTAAAACACGCTCATTAACTTTGCCTTTGAGTAGTTTATAAAGCGCGATATTTTCATAAGTGTAGAACAAAAACTCCGCACTAGCAGCTAATACATTGCTCTTAAGACGGCTTAGCAGTTGTTCTTTAATGTAAGGCTGATTAGGCTCTGATGTAAAAATATGAAAGCGGATGGGCTGCTTGTTATAAAAAAGAATTGAGGCAATTAAGGCTCCGCAGCCGAGAAGAAAATTTTTATCAACGCATAGCAGAATATCCATCATGCTGTCCGCATTTGTTTTGTTGAGTTGTGTCATTTCGCTCATGATTCCATGCCTCGATGAAGATCTGTTGCTGATTATAGAGGATCACGGGTTAAAGCTTAAAGCAGGTGTTTGAAAAACTTGTCTGTTAAATGAGTTTTGCAGATATAATCAACTAAAAGCCTTAACTTTTGCTGATAGTTTGGTGCCATGATGAAAACTATTTTTTTATCCAGTGTTGCAATGCTGCTGTCCGTGTTGGCTGCATTTAATGTGCAGGCTGCAGACAGCACTTCTACAGCCTGCCTTGATGAATATGCCAAACTGCAGATCGCTTATTTCAATTCCTCCGGGCGTTATACCGTTGTCAGCTCCGAGGCCGGGGGGCTTTCTCCATATTTGCTGCTGCACCACAATAAGGACAACAAATCTTATTCTGTGTGGGAGTATTTAAACGGTGAAAACCGCGGCTATGCTCTGCGTGACGGCAGTGGCTTTGACTTTAATCAGGTACGTTCAGTGGTCGATGAACTCAATTGGCATCCGACCTTAATCTGGGATCGCCTGCTCGATAAAAACACTGAATTAAAAGATTATGTCTGTGTCTTTACCGGGCGTGCCCGCGTAGCTGGTCATAAGGTCTCGCTTTTGCGTCTGGCGCCGCAGGACGGTCTGCGTTACGGCTATCTGGTCGCCAAGGATGATGATACCTCTCTTCCGGTTGAGATTTCAGTGCTTGAGCCGCAGGGCGGGGTTGTGTCCAAGCTCTTAAGTCTCGACTATCAAGCGGTGGCTAATCTGCAGTTTCCTTTGAAAGAAGCGCTGTTTGATGAAGTTGAAGCGGCAACACATCACAGTAATGAAGCCCCTTGGTTAGAACTTTTGCTTCCGCGAGTTTTTACACTGATAGATTCAGGTGTTATGACTTTTGGCAAAGATCGCGTTAGTTATCAGGAGTATTCAGACGGCTTAAGTTCATTCAGGGTTTATCGCGCACCTAAAACTTCTGTCTTATTCCCTGCTTTGAATAATGGAACTATCACGATTTACCGTAAGCAGAATGCATTGCATGAATACGCGGTTGTAGGCGACATCCCTCTGCGTCTGGCTGAGTTTGTATTATCTAAGTTAAAATAAAGTAGTGCGCTTTATTTGGATCAGGATCTTCATATGAATATTGCTGGCTCACGATGTGTAGATGTTTTGTTGACCATTGATAAAAATTTTATATTGCCGTCAGGAGCGTTAATTGTATCGCTGGTTCACAACAATCCGGATGTGCATTTTGTTTTTCATGTGTGCCTGCCGCATGATGATTTAAAAGCAGCAGAGGTTAAATTAGTTCGCAGGGCTTCAGAACTATGCAAAGGCGCTGCGTCTTTTAGACTTTATGATTTTGAGGCATTCAAGCGCTTTAACGAAATCTGTGCAGTTCTTAATAAGCGCATGGCTACTCAATGTGCCAGGGTGTTTTTAAGTGAGCTTGACCTACAGTCTGAAATTCTTTTATATATTGATGCCGATGAAGTCTGTGTGGGAGCTATTGACAGCCTGTTGTGCGTAGAATTTTCTGAAAAAACTGTTTTATATGCTAGTGCTGCCACTCATATGGGCAATGAACTAGATGTATGCGGATGCAAGATCAATGGCTATTTTTTCTCCAGTATGCTGCTGATAAATTTGAAGCTTTGGTTGGAGCTCGGTATTGAGGACAAAACAATCGATGCCATCAAAAAATATAAGCCGAAGTTCCCAGATCAGGATGCTTTAAATATTGTACTTAACAATCTGTGGCAGGCAGTGCCGGATAACTGTCAGGCACTGTGGCATAAAGCAGAAGACTCTGTATTTGTGCACTTTATTGGAGAAAAACCGTGGAATCCATGGACTTATAACAAACGTGAAAATCAGCAGTCTGTAGCTGTTTACCGTCAGTATGCCAAAATGTTTGAGCCGGATGTCTGCACTTGGTTGTCGTTTAAGCAGGATAAAGACAGCTACATAAACTTCAATTTTTATGCGACCAGAAAGGCTACAAAATGGCTGGCCAAAAAGTTTAAGAACCAGCATAAATACAAAGCTTTTATCAGCTTTTACTTGTTGCATATTTATAAAAAGGTGAAAGCTAAAGGCATCATCAATACGATTTTGCTGAAAAGCAATACAAGATCATAGAAACTTAAAGCTCTGAGCTTTTGAGTGCACTATTCGTGAGGTGCGCAGATCTTTATTTGGCAGGCTCTATTTTAGTTTTAAGGCTAAATTGTTAAAATCTACTGCTGATTTTGAAAGTGAAAAATGCAGCTTTTCTGCAGCATAAAGTCTTTGCGCGTCAGCGCACGTAATACAGTTTTTTAGGTAGAAGTATGTCCGAGGCCTTTGACCAGAGTTTAGTTCGTAACTTTTCAATTATTGCGCATATCGATCACGGCAAATCCACCCTGTCAGACCGTTTTATTCAGGAATGCGGCGGCCTGAGCGACCGCGAAATGCAGGCTCAGGTGCTCGACTCCATGGATATTGAGCGTGAGCGCGGAATTACGATCAAAGCCCAGGCTGTGACTTTAAAGTACAAGTCCCAGGACGGCAATACATACGAGCTCAATTTTATTGACACCCCGGGCCACGTGGACTTTGCCTACGAGGTGTCCCGTTCACTCTTTGCCTGTGAGGGCGCACTGCTGGTAGTGGACGCCGGCCAGGGCGTAGAGGCTCAGACCCTGGCTAACTGCTATCAGGCTATTGATCTCAATCTGGAGGTTATCCCGGTTTTAAATAAGATTGATCTGCCGGCAGCCGATCCTGACCGCGTGATCGATGAAATAGAGGATATTATCGGCATTGAAGCGCATGATGCCTGCCGCTGCAGCGCCAAGACCGGTCTTGGTGTGGTTGATGTGTTAGAGCGTCTGGTGCAGCAGGTGCCGCCGCCCAAGGGTGATCCGAATGCTCCGCTTCAGGCCCTCATCATCGATTCTTATTTTGATGATTACATGGGTGTGGTATCCCTGGTGCGCGTCAAGAACGGCACCATCCGCAAGGGCGACAAGATTAAGGTGATGTCAACCGGACAGAACTGGGAAGTTGAGCGCCTGGGTGTTTCCACTCCCAAGCGCGTGGATGTGCCGGTGCTCAACTGTGGTGAAGTGGGCTGGGTGGTCTGCGGCATGAAGACCATTCACGGCGCTCCAGTGGGCGATACCATTACCAACGCCAAGAACGGCGCAACTGAGCCGCTGCCAGGTTTCAAAAAAGCCAAGCCTCAGGTCTATGCCGGCATGTTCCCGGTGGATACCGATGATTACAACGCATTTCGCGATGCCCTCGACAAGCTGTCCTTAAACGACGCTTCGCTCTTTTTTGAGCCTGAGAACTCCAAGGCCCTGGGTTTTGGTTTTCGCTGCGGCTTTCTTGGCATGCTGCACATGGAGATCATTCAGGAGCGCCTGGAGCGTGAGTACAACTTAAACCTCATCACCACTGCTCCGACGGTAATTTACGAAGTGGTGCTGACCTCAGGAGAGGTGATCCACATCGACAGCCCGGCTGCTCTGCCGCCGGTGAGCAATATTGCACAGATTAAGGAGCCGATTGCTGAATGCCGTATGCTGATGCCGTCGGCCTATGTCGGCCCGGTGATGATGCTCTGTCAGGAAAAGCGCGGCGTGCAGGTCTCCATGGTTTATCATGGTGATCAGGTTGCTTTAACTTACGAACTGCCGATGTCTGAGGTGGTGCTCGATTTCTTTGACCGTCTGAAGTCTGTATCGCGCGGCTATGCCTCACTCGATTACGGTTTCAAGCGCTTTGAGCGCGGCGATCTGGTGCGTGTGGATATTCTGATTGCAGGTGAGCGCGTGGATGCCCTGGCTTTAATCGTGCACCGCGACGAGGCTCAGTCCAAGGGCCGTGCCCTTGTGGAAAAGATGAAGGAGCTTATCCCGCGTCAGATGTTTGATATCGCCATTCAGGCTGCCATCGGCGCGCAGATCATTGCCCGCTGCACGGTTAAGGCACTGCGCAAGGACGTGCTAGCCAAATGCTACGGCGGTGACATCACCCGCAAGCGCAAGCTGTTGGAAAAGCAGAAGGCCGGCAAGAAGCGCATGAAGCAGCTCGGCCGGGTGGAAGTGCCGCAGGAGGCATTCCTCGCAATCTTAAAGGTAGGTAAGGAATAACGTGAATACCTTTTCATTAATCTTATTGGCAGCAACGCTGGTGACTGGCATCTGCTGGATCTATGATTGGCGCTGCAGAAGGCCGCAGCGTCTGGTTCAGTGCGCACGCCTGGAGCAGGAAGACCCGACTTTTGATAAGAAAAAGCGCAAAAAGGTGATGGAGCCCACCGGCGCTTTGGGACAGCTGGCGGACTTGTTCCCGATCATTTTCCTGGTGTTTTTCATCCGCTCCTTTGTGGTTGAGCCTTTCCGCATTCCGTCAGGTTCAATGATGCCGACCCTGCTGTCAGGTGACTTTATTGCGGTGACCAAGTGGTCTTACGGCATCAAAAACCCGCTGACCAATGCCACTTGGATCAGAACTGATGAGCCGCAGCGCGGTGATGTCATCGTGTTCAAGTATCCGGAAGATCCGAATGTGGATTACATCAAGCGTGTGGTGGGACTGCCGGGCGACGAGGTGATTTACCGCAATAAGCAGATTTATATCCGCCGCGCCTGCACTGCAGAGCACTGTGAGAGCCTTCAGGCCGTTGAGCGTGTCAGTGTCGGTGTATATGAAGAGCAGGGCCTTGGTTACACCGAGCGTTATCAGCTCTATCGCGAGACCTTTGATAATGGCAGCGCGCACACAACCATGGTAAATCCGCTGGCACCGGAGTTTTTGCAGCATTATTACCGTCAGGACGGCTCATATCTCGGCTCCTGGGTGGTGCCTGAGGGCTGCTATTTTGTAATGGGTGATAATCGCGACAACAGCCGTGACAGCCGTTTCTGGGGCTTTGTGCCCAGGGATTATATTATCGGCAAGACTGTCGGCATCTGGCTGTCTCTTGATTTTGAGCATGACAGTGACAGCATCCTGCCGTCATTTATCCCGGGCTTTAGGTTTGAACGCATTGGGGGCATCGAATAGCCATGTTGTACAGAATAGAAGCGGTCAGAGAGCACAGTCTGCAGACACTGGAGCTGGCGCTTGACTATGGTTTCCAGAACGTCATGTATCTGGACAAGGCCTTAACCCATCGCAGTTACAGCTCAGAGCACAATGAGCGCCTGGAATATCTTGGTGATGCCATCCTCGGCATGATCATTGCCAAAAAGCTCTTTGATTTATTCCCCGGCAGCCCGGAAGGCGATTTAACCCGCATGCGCTCAACCCTGGTGCGTGAGACCACACTGGCTGAAATCGCCCGTGAGCTGAAAATTGGCGACAAGCTGCGCCTGGGCCCAGGTGAGCTTAAATCAGGCGGCTCAAGACGCGATTCCCTGCTCGCTGATGCCGTAGAGTCCATCATCGGCGCAATGTTTCTTGACAGCAATGAGGATTTTGCGCTGGTTAATTCCGTGGTGCTCAAATGGTTTGACAGCCGCCTGCGCACCATCAGCCCGACTGTAAATCAAAAAGATCCGAAGTCACAGCTGCAGGAGTGGCTGCAGGCTGAGCACCTGGAGCTGCCGCACTATACCGTAGACCGCATCACCGGCGCAGACAACGATCAGACCTTTTTTGTGTCTGTGAAGGTGTCAGGCGTTGAGCGTTTGTTCAAGGGCTCAGGCACCTCACGCCGCCGCGCTGAGCAGGCTGCAGCAGAATCTGCCTTAGAGTATTTAAAGAGCAAGGATTAGCCGGGAGACAGATATGGAAGAACAGCAGAAATTTGGCTTTGTGGCAATTATCGGCCGTCCTAATGTCGGCAAGTCCACCCTGATGAACCACATCTTAGGGCAGAAGGTAAGCATTACCTCCCGCCGCCCGCAGACCACCCGCAACCGTGTGCTGGGCATTGACACCGAGGGGGTATATCAGACAGTTTATGTTGATACCCCGGGCCTGCACCGTGAGGAGAAGCGCGCCATCAACCGTTTGATGAACCGCGCGGCTGAAAGCGCTCTGGGCGATGTTGAGCTTATTTTACTGGTGGTCGATGCCACGCAGTGGACTGATGACGATGAAATGGTGTTCTCCAAAATTGAGAATGCCCGCGTCCCGGTGGTGCTGGTCATTAACAAGATTGACAAGCTCCATGATAAGGCCACACTGCTGCCGCTGATTGAGCGCCTTGGCGCCCGCATCAAGTTTAAGGAAATCGTGCCGGTATCTGCTGCTCATGGCACTAATCTTGACAGCTTAAAGGAGATTGTCAGAAACTCGCTGCCTGACGGGGAGCACTGCTTTGATGATGACAGCATCACTGACCGCTCTTCACGCTTTATGGCCGCTGAGCTTATCCGCGAGAAGCTGATGCGTCAGATGGGCGATGAGCTGCCTTACAGCACCACTGTGGAAATTCAGGACTTTAAGGAAGAACCCAATATTCTCAATATCCATGCTGTGATCTTAGTCGAGCGCCTGGGGCAGAAGAAGATGGTCATCGGCGCGGGCGGTTCACGCATCAAGAAGATTGGCACTGATGCCCGCATCGACATGGAAAAGCTGTTTGATAAAAAGGTCTTCCTGTCCATCTTTGTAAAGGTTAAGACCGGCTGGGCAGATGACGAACGTGCTTTAAAGAGCCTGGGGTATGCAGATTTTGAGGACAAGTAATGTCCTCCCTGATTGAAGGAGAGCCGGGCTTTGTGCTTCATGCACGGCAGTACAAGGAACACAGCCTGCTCATTGAGGCTTTCAGTTTAAATTACGGGCGCATCAGTTTAACTGCGCGCTCGGCTAAAAAGCAAAACAGCAGGTTAAAAGCCCTGCTGCAGCCTTTTACCCCTTTGACTTTATCGCTGCTTAAAGGCCGCTCGGAATTGTGGATGCTGCAGGACTGCGCGCAGGCAGGTGAACTCATTAAACTTGAAGTGCCGGAGCTTTTCTGCGGCACCTATGTCAATGAACTTTTGTACTATCTGCTCAAGCATTTTGATCCGGCACCGGAGCTTTTTGGTCTGTATTTGAATGTGCTGCACGCCCTTGAAAAGCGCAGTGATGATATGGAACTTCAGCTGCGACTGTTTGAGCTCTCACTGTTAAAGCAGCTCGGTCTTGCGCTTGATTTTCACTTAAGCTCCGGCGGCCGCTTTAAAGAAAACGAGCTTTACGGTTTTGACATCAACACTGGCTTCTTTCCGTCATCAGGTGCCCTGCAGTACAGCTTTAAGGGCAGGGAACTTAATGCCCTGGCGCAGGAGCGTTTTGAAGAGACGCAGGTGCTGCAGACCTTAAAATCCTTAACCCGGCAGTGTTTGTCTGCATTGCTCGGCACTAAAAAATTATTAAGCCGTGAGCTGTACCGCAGCTACATCAAAACCATGCATTAAAGGAACAACACTAAATGGTAGCTTTCTACAAAGAGCAAAAGAACAGGCAGGTGCAAAAGCCCTTTGAGGCGGCCTGCATGGATTTGGATCTGCACGCCGCGGAGTGGCAAGGCATGACGGCCGTATCTGGTTTATCCCCAATCTGCTGCCTGGTGAAAAGGCCAAGGTCATGCCCGATGTCAGCAAGGGCAGCTCAGGCACTGCAAAGGTGATTAAACTCATTGAACGCTCTCCCGAGCGCCGCAGCCCTGACTGTCCGCTGCAGGCGCAGTGCGGCGGCTGTGTGCTGCAGTATATGCCACCTGAGACCGCTCTTAACGCCAAGGTCAAAGCAGCGGCCCGACTGTTCAATAAAAACTGCAAAATCGAAATTGGAGAGCCTGACTTTGTGGCTGCAGGTGCTGAGCTTGGCTATCGCAGAGCCTGCCGTTTCTCAGTGCGCAGCTCACACGGCAGAGTGGAACTTGGGTTTCGTGGTCAGTACTCGCATGAACTTGCCGCGGTTGATGCCTGCCCGGTATTGACCGCCCGCATCAATGCGCTGCTGCCCAAATTAACAGCACTGATTAACCAGCTTGGAAGCAAAAAGAAGCTTGGACATGTGGAGTTTGTGGACAGCGACGGCATCCCTGGTATTTATCTGCGTTTTACCGTGGTCTTAAATGAGGCTGATAAAACAGCTCTGCGTGAGTTTGGTCTTGCTGAGCAGTGCCTGATCAGCATCGCTGTGCCTTATCAGGATGCAATTACTCAGGAAGAAAAGCTTACAGAGACCTGCCTTACGGACAATCTCTCTGAGCTTTTTGTTACCTCCGGCGGCTGCAGACTGAATTTCCTGCCCTCGGCCTTTGTGCAGGTAAACAAGGCAGTTAACGACGTTATGGTTCAAAAAGTGCTGGATGCCGTCAAGCCTGACAGCTCCATGCATATCCTCGATCTGTTCTGTGGCCTTGGCAACTTCACTTTTGCTCTGGCAAGAAGCGGTGCTCAGGTCTTTGGTGTGGACATCGTGCGCAGCATGATTGAAAAGGCCCGTGAGAATGCTGAGCAGAACCAGCTGCCTAATCTTGATTTTACGGTGGCAGATTTGGAGGAGCCCTTTGAAAATCAGCTCTGGGCCAGGCGCAAATATGACGCCGTGGTGCTGGATCCAGGCCGTCAGGGTGCAAAGCGCGCCGCAGTGTTTTTATCTAAGCTCAAGCCGCAATTAATTGTTATGATATCTTGTAATCCACTTGCCGCATCGCGCGATAGTCTGCAGCTGCTGCAAAATGGATATAAGCTGGCAGGCTGGGGTGCTTTTGATATGTTCCCCCGTACAGCACATATTGAATTAATGCTGGTCTTTTCTAAGCAGGAGTAGCCATGGTTGCCCTAAGAGAAACTCACAAAGCTTCCTTTGACTTTGACAAGTGGAGTGAAGCGCTGGTCTTGCCCGAGCACGATAAGGAGCTTTTGCATAAAGCCCATCTGTTCGTGATGTCCAAGATAGGCCAGAAAAATCAGGAGCTCTCTGCCAGGCATTCCCATTTATCTGCTGAAATTGTCTCTATCCTGATGTCTCTCAATATGGATCTTGAATCCCTGGAAGTGGCATTCTTATATCCGGCGTTTGAGGACAATCTGCTCAACAAAGAAGAGGTTGAGGAGAACTTCGGCCCCGGCGTGGCCAAGCTCTTAATGGCCGTCAAGGATATGGAGGCCATCCGTTTCCTGCAGAACTTAAGTCAGGGCAAAACCTCATCTGACGCCAAGGTCGACCGCGTGCGCCGCATGCTGCTTGCCATGGTAGATGACGTGCGCGCGGTGGTGATTAAGCTTGCCGAACGTATCGCGGTGATCCGCGAAGCCAAGCACGCAAGCGAAAAGGTGCGCATGCTGATCGCCCGTGAGGTGTCCAATATTTATGCACCGCTGGCCAACCGCCTGGGCATCGGCCAGCTCAAGTGGGAACTTGAGGATCTGGCATTTCGTTTTCTCCATCCCCAGACCTATATGCAGATTGCAAAAGATCTGGGTGAGCGCCGCGTGGTGCGCGAGCAGTACATTGCCAATTTCGTGGCTGAGCTCAAAGCACTGCTTGAAAAAGAGGGCATTAAAGCCGAAGTTTATGGACGCCCGAAACACATTTACAGCATTTGGCGCAAAATGCAGAAAAAGCATTTGGAGTTCTCAGAGCTCTACGATATCCGCGCCGTGCGCGTGGTGGTTGAGACCATGCCCGAGTGCTATGCAGCTTTAGGTGTCATCCACACCAAATGGCAGCATCTGGCCAAAGAATTTGATGACTATATCGCCAACCCCAAACCCAACGGTTATCAGTCCATTCACACCGTGGTGTACGGTGCCGGCGGCAAGGCCATCGAAGTGCAGATCAGAACTCAGGCTATGCATCAGATGGCAGAGCTGGGCGTGGCCGCGCACTGGAAGTACAAAGAGGGAGCAGGACAGGTATCGGGTGCTGAGCAGCGCATCAATTTCCTGCGCAAACTCCTAGCCTGGCGTGATGACATGGTGGAATCTGGCGCACTGCTTGAGGAGTTCCGCAAGCAGGTGTTTGAAGACCGCGTGTATGTGTTTACCCCGCAGGGCGAGGTCATCGATCTGCCTACCGGCTCCACGCCGCTTGATTTTGCCTATCATGTGCACACCATGGTGGGGCACCGCTGTATCGGCGCCAAGGTCAACGGCCGTATTGTGCCTTATACCTACAAGCTCAAGACTGGGGAGCAGGTAGAAATCATCACGCAGAAAGAGCCTAATCCATCACGTGACTGGATCAATGCTGACAATGGCTTCTTAAAGACTGCCAAGGCCCGCTCCAAGGTGCAGGCCTGGTTCCGCAAAGTAGATTACGAGCGCAATTTTGTTGAGGGCTCAGAGACGGTGGAAAAGGAGGTGGCACGCCACCGCCTGGGCATCAACAAAGATCAGCTGGCCTCTTTGCTCAAAGAGAAGCTCTCACGCTTTAATGTAAAGACCGTCGATGACGTCTTTGCCGGTGTGGGCGCGGGCGATATCAGCATCAATCAGGTTATATCTTATTTGCAGGAGCGCCTGGGCAAAAACGAGGTGCAGGAGAAAGAGCCGGACATCAAGTCGCTGGTCTCTTCCAATACCAAGAACACACAGCAGCTACTGCAGAAGCGCCATTCAAAAAGCGGCATCGTGGTGGACGGTGTGGGCAACATGATGACCCATATCGCCAAGTGCTGTCAGCCGATCCCGGGCGATAAGATCATCGGTTTCATCACTCAGGGCAGGGGCATCTCCATCCACCGTCAGGACTGCCCGCAGGCTAAAAATCTGATGAAGACCAATCCTGAGCGCGTGGTAAATGCACAGTGGGGCAGCGCCACTTCGCAGGACGGCTATACCGCCACGCTGCGCGTGACAGCGCCTGACTACCCTGGTCTGCTGCGCGATGTGACCACGGTCATTGCCAACGAAAAGCTCAATGTGCTCGGCGTGCGCTCGCGCATTGACCGCATGAAGGACTTGTCCATTATCGATGTTGATCTGATGCTGGCTGGTGCGTCTTCGTTAAGCCGTGTAGTGGAAAAGCTCAAGGCCATGCCGAAAGTTAAAAGTGTGAAAAGATTGTAGGATTTACATCTTTGCAGCGCTTTTCCAGCAGTCTCTGCTGAATGTAAAGACGCAGATTTTGTAAGTAGAACGTCTGCTTAAATCGTATCTTTGTCCATGAGGTATCAGGACGGAGATAGCTGTATTTGCCGTAATTTTGTCGGTGTATTTAGGGTATAATGCACCAAAATATTTATAGTGGAGCAATTATGTCTGAATCTCCTGTGAAGCTGATTTTTGTTACCGGTGGTGTTGTTTCTTCTTTAGGCAAAGGTATTGCCGCAGCATCCCTCGCCGCACTGCTCGAAGCCCGCGGCCTTAAAGTCACCATGTTAAAGCTCGATCCCTACATTAATGTTGATCCGGGCACCATGAGCCCCATTCAGCATGGTGAAGTTTTCGTGACCGAGGATGGCGCAGAAACCGACTTGGATCTGGGCCATTACGAGCGCTTTATTCATACCAAGATGTCCCACCGCAACAACTTTACGACTGGCAGAATTTACTCCGACGTCATCCGCAAGGAGCGCCGTGGTGACTACCTGGGCGCTACAATTCAGGTGATTCCGCATATTACCAATGCCATTAAAGAGCGCATTGTGGCCGGTGCAGAGGGCTATGACATTGCTCTGGTGGAAATCGGCGGCACTGTAGGTGACATTGAGTCCCTGCCTTTCCTGGAGGCCATCCGTCAGCTTGCTGTCGAGATCGGCCGTGAGAACGCTCTGTTTATGCACCTGACCTTGGTGCCTTATCTGCCGACTTCAGGTGAGGTTAAGACCAAGCCCACCCAGCATTCAGTAAAGGAACTGCTCTCCATCGGTATTCAGCCGGACATATTGATCTGCCGCTCCGACCGTGTTATTCCGCCGCATGAGCGCAAGAAGATCGCTATGTTCTGCAACGTCTCAGAGCGCGCCGTTATTTCCTTAAAGGACGTGGACAGCATCTATAAGATCCCGGCCCTGCTCAAGAGCCAGTATCTTGACCAGTTCATTGTCGAGCGCTTCGGCATTGACTGCCAGGAAGCTGATCTCTCCGACTGGGAGCAGGTGATTTATCAGCAGGCCAATACTATCGGCGAAGTGACCATTGGCATGGTAGGCAAGTACATTGAACTGCCGGATGCCTACAAGTCCATCAACGAGGCCTTAAAGCACGGCGGCTTAAAGAACCGTCTCACTGTCAATATCAAGTACATTGATTCCGAGGATGTGGAGAGCCGCGGCACTGAACTGCTGCAGGGCGTTGACGCTATTCTGGTTCCGGGCGGTTTTGGCAGCCGCGGCATCGAGGGCAAGATCATTGCCGCTCAGTATGCCCGTGAGAACAATATCCCGTACCTGGGCATCTGCCTTGGCATGCAGGTGGCCATCATTGAGTTCGCCCGTCACGTAGCCGGTATGGAAAATGCCAACTCCACCGAGTTCAATCCTGAGACCCCTTACCCGGTCATTGCTCTGATCACCGAGTGGGTGGATGAAGAGGGCAATGTTGAAAAGCGCTCTGAGAACTCAGATTTAGGCGGCACCATGCGTCTTGGCGGCCAGCTCTGCCATCTCGTCCCGGGCACCAAGGTGCGCGAGCTTTACGGCAAGGACGATATCGTCGAGCGCCACCGTCACCGCTATGAAGTCAACAACAAGCTTATCTCCAAGATCGTGGATGCAGGCTTGGTGGTGGCAGGCCGCTCAACTGACAATAAGCTCGTGGAGATTGTGGAGAACCCTAATCACCCTTGGTTTATCGGCGTGCAGTTCCACCCTGAGTTCACCTCCAATCCGCGTGCCGGTCATCCGCTCTTTTCCGGTTTCATTAAGGCCGCAAAAGAGTATCAGGAAATACAGGGCTAAAGAGGTGAATCCGTGCGCCTGCTTGCCTGTCTGCTTTTAGTAGTTATCGGCCTGCTGTCTTACGACATCTATGCAGGCCGCAACGGCTATGTGCAGTATCAGCAGGTAAGCGCAGAACTTGATAAAGCCAGGGAGCGCTCCGAGCTTTTAACCAGACGCAATCAGGCGCTGCAGGATGAGCTCGGAGATTTAAAGCAGGGCAGTGCCGCTATCGAGGAACTGGCCCGCAGCGAACTTGGCTTTATCAAAGAGGGCGAGACCTTTTACCGCGTAATCGCCGCCGGCCCGTCTGATACCCAAAACTAACAATCATGACAAATGCTCTTTTAGATGTTGTGGTTCCCGCTGCCGGTGTCGGACGCCGCATGGGGGCAGACATCCCCAAACAATATTTAAAGATCAGCGATAATCTCTGCATTCTTGAACTTACTCTGCAAAAACTGCTTTCCTGCCCGTGCTGTGGTGAAATTTACGCTGCAGTTTCTGTTGATGATCCATTCTTTGCCAACTTAGAGGTAAGCCACAATCCGCGAGTGCACCGGGTCTCCGGCGGTGTCGAGCGCCAGGACAGTGTGCTCTCAGGGCTTTTGCACTGCAATACCGAGTGGGTGCTGGTGCATGATGCAGCAAGACCGCTGGTGCGCAGTTCAGATATTGAGAAATTAGCGGATTTCTGTTTAACTCATGGTCACGGCGCAATTTTGGCAGCACCGGCTGCAGATACGTTAAAGCTCTGCAGCACTGACGGCACAATCGAAGAGACACTGCCGCGCCAGCGTATTTTCAGGGCGCAGACCCCGCAGTGTTTTGAGCGTGAGCTCTTAATTAAATCCCTGCAGCAGGCCAGGCAGGAGGGCCGTCAGGTCACTGATGAGGCCTCAGCCATGGAGCTTTACAGGCATAAGTGCTCGATTGTCTGCGGGCATGATGACAACTTTAAAATTACAACCAAAGAGGATCTGCTGACAGCCTCAGCAGTGCTCAAATATGCAATGCAATCTTAGAATAGGCCACGGTTTTGATGTGCACCGCTTCGGCGGTGACGGCCCCTGCACCCTGGGCGGTGTAAAGGTGCCGTATGAGCAGGGACTTATCGCCCACTCAGATGGTGATGTGCTGATTCATGCGCTGTGCGATGCTCTTTTAGGGGCGCTGGCACTTGGTGACATCGGCCATTTGTATCCGGACAATGACGACAAGTTTTTAAATATCGACAGCCGAGTGCTTCTGCGCGATTGCGCTGCGCGCATTAAAGCTCTGGGCTATGCCACGGCTAATATTGATGTGACAGTATTGGCGCAGGTGCCGAAGCTTGCTCCATATGAGGAAGAGATGCGCCGCAATATCGCAGCTGATCTCGACCTGCCACTTGACTGCGTCAGCATCAAAGCCACTACCACGGAAAAGCTCGGTTTTGTCGGCCGCAAGGAAGGCATTGCTGCAGAGGCTGTGGTTCTGCTGCAGAAAATAGAGTAATTTTGGCTTTTGTAAAAGACTTACCGTTTTTAATTTTGTACCAGACCTTAAAGGTGTCCTTTGAAGATCTTCTCTTATTTATATGAAGTGTGCATTAAGCTGGCCAAGCACCGCAATGCACCGATCTTTTTATGCGTCAACAGTTTCATTGAATCCATCTTCTGGCCTATTCCGCCTGATGTGATGCTGGCTCCGATGTGCCTGGCAAAGCCTAAGCGTGCCCTGCACTTTGCTGCACTGACCACGGTGTTTTCAGTGGTGGGCGCTATCTGCGGATATTATCTGGGTTATTTCATTTATGATCCCTATATCGCAGATTTTATTGAGTGGCTCAATTACACTGATGCCATGCAAACCGTGCGCAGCTGGTACACTCAGGAGTACGGTATTTTGATGATCTTCATTGGTGCCTTTACACCGGTGCCTTATAAGGTCATCGCAGTGACCTCCGGCCTGGTGGCCGCAGAGAGCATGGCAAGCACCGGCAGCGTCGGCATGATCACCATACTGAACTTCGTGCTGGTGTCATTGGTCGGCCGCGGCATGCGCTTCTTCCTTGAAGCCGGCATTATCATGTGGGGCGGCGAGCGCATGGAAAAAGCCTTGCGCCGTTACGTCGATGCCATCGGCTGGGCCTGTATAATTCTAGTTGCCATCTACATTGTGTATAAGCTGGCAATAGGTTAGTGGAATAAGACTAAATTGAACAAGATTTATCTGACTGCAGCACTGCTGGCCGCTGTTGCGGCGGCAGGCTGTGAAACCAGCAATCGGGATTATTCATCATCAAACGTACAGGTGGTGGACGTGACTGCACGTCCGACATCCATTCAGCCGATGACCTCGGCAGCTCCAGCTGCTGTCTATCAAAATGGCAGCAGAGCTCCGGTCTATAGCGCAAACACCACGGGCAGTGCGGCTCTTGAACCGCTGCCTGCAGACACTGCAGTAAGCTCCCAGCCGGTTATTACCTACGCAGAGCCTCTGCCAGCAGATCAATCGGTGGTGAGTGCAGCTCCGGTTTACACTGAGCCTGCAGCAACTGCTGCCCCAGCCGCAGCATCAAGCGGGGCAGGGGTGGTGAGGCCATATGTGCCAGATCAGACAGCAGCATCTGGTGACACTTACACAGTGGTTAAGGGTGATACCCTGTACTCGATTGCGTTCAGATACGGTCTTGATTTTAGAGCGCTGGCAAAGCAGAACGGCATTGAGCCGCCTTACAACATTGCAGTAGGTCAGGTGATCCGTCTCAACACCAAAGCATCCGCAGCTCCGACCTATACGGTCAAAAAGGGCGATACACTGTACTCCATTGCCAAGCAACACGGCCAGTCAGTTGATTTCCTCGCCGGCGTCAATAACTTAACTGCGCCTTACACTTTAAGCACTGGTCAGGTGCTGGTGCTCTCACGTCAGAGCTCAGCTACCACTGCTAACCGTCAGAGCACGCAGGCCTCTGTGCCGGTAGCAGGTCAAACTGCAGCAGTCTCAACTGCCGCAGCATCAAGCTCTAAGACCAGCACCACTGCTTCAACCAGCACAAGCACTAACAGCACTGCAGCATCTGCTGCAACTGACAGCAGTACGGTCAGCACTACCACGGTGGTGGCCAAGAATCCGGTGATCGTTTCAGGTGCCACCCGCAAGGTCAGCGGCGTGACCTGGATGTGGCCTGCCAAGGGCTCAGTAATCGAGGGCTTCTCATTGTCTGAGCAGGGCAATAAGGGCATTGATATCGGCGGCACCCGCGGACAGCAGATCCTGGCGGCAGCTGATGGTCAGGTGGTGTACGCAGGCAATGCGCTGCGCGGGTACGGCAACCTCATTATTATCAATCATGCCAATGAGTTCCTGTCTGCATACGCACATAATGACGTCCTGCTGGTAACTGAAGGCCAGACTGTAAAGCGCGGTCAGCAGATTGCCCGCATGGGCTCAACTGATGCCAAGAGTGTCAGACTGCACTTTGAGATCAGATACCGTGGTCAGTCGGTAAATCCGGTAAATTATCTGCCGAAGTAGATAAAACTTTTATTAAAATAGTAAGAGTCGATAGACTCATTTTGTTATACAATTAAGGCGATGCTGAACGTTACTGATATCGCATAAAGTTTTGGGTAATCACATCTATGTCTGTTTTTGTAACAAAACCATTTGTACCTCCTTTAGAAGAATATATCGCAGAATTAGAAAAGATTTGGCGTGATAGGGTTTTTACTAATCAAGGAAGGTGTGTTACTTCATTAGAGAAGGTAATTCGAGAATATCTGCAGTGTCAGAATTTTCAATTAGTATCAAATGGAACAATAGCATTACAGCTGGCAATAGATGCTCTTAATATAAAAGAAGGAGAAATAATAACAACTCCTTTTACTTATGTTGCTACTATAACCAGTATTCTTTGGCAAAGATGTACACCTGTTTTTGCAGATATAGAACTCAATAATTTTACAATTAATCCTGAAGAAGTTGAAGCACTTATCTCTTCACATACAAAAGCAATTATGCCTGTACATGTATTTGGATACGCTTGCAAGGTTGATGAGTTAGAAAAAATTTCAAAAAATTACAATGTTCCGCTAATTTATGACGCGGCACATGCATTCGGTTCTAAATACAAAGGTCAATCTCTCCTCACATTTGGAGATCTTTCTACGGTCTCGTTCCATGCTACTAAGCTTTATCATATGGCAGAAGGTGGTGGTATTTCAGTAAATAGTACACAATTGAGTTCTAGGGTTGATTTGCTGAAACGATTTGGACATCATTACGATGAATATATATGCCCAGGTATAAATGCAAAAATATCCGAAATTCAAGCTGCTTTAGGTCTTGTAAATTTTAAGTATTTGAACTCTATTATCTCGGAAAGGAAATCAATTTCAATGAAATATGATTATCTGTTAGATAATGTTATTTCAAGACCAGCAGCTCAGGAAGGGTTGGATTATAACTATGCATATTATCCTGTCGTTTTTGATAATGAAGCTGAATTATTGAAAGTTATAGATACCTTAAATAAATGCGATATTTATCCAAGAAGGTATTTTTACCCATCTTTAAATACTCTTCCTTATGTTGAAAAACGTTCTTGCCCAATATCTGAAAGCCTTTCAAAGAGGATTTTATGTATTCCTTTGTATATCGGTTTAGAAGATGATTATATAGAGAAAATTGCATTATTAATTAAAAAGACTGTGGGTTAATAATGACGCCTTTGTTAACAATATTGTGTATTACGTATAATCATGAAAAATATATTGCTGAAGCTTTAGATAGTTTTATTTGTCAGGAGACTTCATTCCCTTTTGAAGTTCTTATTGGTGATGATTGCTCTACTGATTCTACTGTTACTATAGTTAAGCAGTATATGCAGAAGCACAATAATATTAGACTATTGCAAAGAGATAAAAATCTCGGTGTGAATAAAAATTTTTATGATACGGCAAGTCATATTAAATCTAAATATGTAGCCTTGTGTGAAGGCGATGATTATTGGATCGATTCTAATAAGCTACAGAAACAAGTTGATTTTTTAGAGAAGAATCCAAATGTAACTCTATGTTTTCATCCTGTTAATGTTGTAGATGAAAAGGGAGAATTGCAATATATTTACCCTGATC
>JADINH010000045.1 GCA_017694225.1 Candidatus Avisuccinivibrio stercorigallinarum | reverse complement strand
GATGATGCCTTTTTGATCGCGCGTGCACAGCTTGACGTTAAGCTCGTCCTCCAGCCGGTTCAAGCTGCGGCTTAAAGTTGAAGGGCTTACCTTGGCAAGTGCGGCTGCGCGGGTTAAATTCTCGGTTTCGCAGATGCGCAGAAAGTCTGCTGCGTCAGCTAAGTTAATCAAATTCCACCACCTCTGATGCCGCAGGTCAATCATCTCTGTCATCTGCAGGCCTTATTTGTTCTTTGTTCTTATTCTGTTTCATCCCCGGACTTGCGGGGCTTAAATCTTTTGCTTTTCTCGGAAAATTAAAGCGCAAACTGCTGCTGCAGCGCGCTGTCAGCGCGGCGGGGCAGCCGTAAGCTTTTGCAGTATAGCCTAATTTGAACCGATATTGCGCATTTTGCAAAATATAATAAATTACGTTGCACGAACCAAAATATGTGCTAAGATGCAGTCAACAACAAGATTTGAAACAGCTTTACAAAAGCAGAGGTTTTTTCACTATGGCTAATTATTTCAATACCCTGAATTTACGTCAGAAGCTGGCACAGTTAGGCTGCTGCGAGTTAATGGACAGAGCTGAGTTTGCTGACGGCTGCAACTTCCTCAAAGGCAAGAAGGTGGTGATCGTCGGCTGCGGCGCTCAGGGTTTAAATCAGGGCCTGAATATGCGCGACAGCGGTCTGGACGTTTCCTATGCCCTGCGCCAGGCTGCTATCGATGAGAAGCGCGCTTCTTACAAGCGTGCCACTGAGAACGGCTTCAAGGTCGGCACCTATGAAGAAGTTATCCCGACTGCTGATCTCGTCATCAACTTAACTCCGGACAAGCAGCACTCCAACGTGATTGAGAGCATCATGCCCTTAATGAAGGAAGGCGCTGCCATCGGTTATTCCCACGGCTTTAACATCGTGGAAGTCGGCCAGCAGATCAGAAAGGATTTGACCGTAGTGATGGTTGCCCCTAAGGCTCCGGGCACTGAGGTGCGTGAGGAGTACCGCCGCGGCTTCGGCACCCCGACCCTTTTGGCAGTTCACCCTGAGAACGACCCCAAGGGCGAGGGCTGGGCTATTGCCAAGGCCTGGGCATCTGCTTTGGGCGGTGACCGCGCCGGCTGCCTGCGTTCTTCCTTCGTGGCAGAGGTGAAGTCAGACCTGATGGGCGAGCAGACCATTCTGTGCGGCGTGCTGCAGGCTGCTTCCATCCTGTGCTTTGACCGCATGCTGGAGCTGGGCATCGACAAGGGCTATGCCTGCAAGCTCATTCAGTACGGCTGGGAAACCATCTGCGAGGCTTTAAAGCAGGGCGGCATCACCAATATGCTCAACCGTCTGTCCAATCCGGCCAAGCTCAAGGCCTGTGAACTGGCTGACGAGCTCAAGAGCATCATGAAGGATCTGTACTTAAAGCACATGGACGACATCGAGAGCGGCGAGTTCTCCCGCGTGATGATGGAAGACTGGGCTAACGGCGACGTCAAGCTGCACACCTGGCGTGAAAACTTCGCCAAGTCCGGCTTTGAGACTGCACCTGAGTGCGACACCAAGATCACCGAGCAGGAATACTTCGACAAGGGCATTCTGCTGGTGGCCTTCTGCAAGGCAGGCATTGAGCTGGCCTTCGAGACCATGACCAAGTCCGGCATTTACCCTGAGTCTGCATACTATGAGTCCCTGCACGAGCTGCCGCTGATTGCCAACACCATCGCCCGCCGCCGCCTCTACGAGATGAACGTGGTGATTTCCGATACCGCTGAGTACGGCAACTACCTCTTTGCCAACGTAGCTATCCCGATGCTCAAGGACTTTATGTCCAAGCAGGGCGCTGACGTCATCGGCAAGGGCATGGACTGCGACAACAGCGTGGACAACCTGGAGCTCATCAAGTGCAATGAGAGCATCTACAATCATCCGATCGAAGTAGTCGGCCGCAAGCTGCGCGCCTACATGACCGGCATGAAGGAAATCGCTGTGGGCAACAACTAATCCTTAAAGTTAAGGTCACAGAAAAAAGGGCCGCCCCCAAAGGGCGGCTTATAAGGAAGGGCAGGCCGCAGCAGGTCTGCTCTTTCTTTATCCTGATCCTGGCAGCTAAACTTTCAGTGCTTAAGTCTCAGGCCTTAAAGCACAGCGCTTAAGCTTCAGCCATGGCCGTGGTGAAGTCACCCAGCAGCCCGGCATCCTCCTCTTCTTCAAGCTCCTCCGGCACAGCACCGGCAGCCTCTGTCCCGGCACCATCACCAGAGCCTGCTCCGGCTGCTTTTTCCTCAGCGCGCTCAAGTTCGGCAAGCAGCTTCTCCAGGCGCTCGCGGGCCATCTCGTTGTAGTCGGCATTCACGTCAATCCCGAGGTAGCGCCGCTTATGCCTTAGAGCTGACACCCCGGTGGTGCCGGCACCCGAGAAGGGGTCGCACACGAGCGAGCCTTCCTTCGAGCCTGCCTTGATGCAGGGCTCGATGAGCTTTTCAGGGAACACCGCAAAGTGCGCTCCGCGAAATTTGCCCAAAGGCACTTCCCACACCGTGCGCTTGTTGCGCCCCAATGGATGAAAGGCCTGATCCCAGCGGCCGTCATGCAGATTGTGGCTGCCGCTGTTTTTGCCCTGCTCCGGGGTGCCGCCGCGCTTGCCAAAATGACTGCGCCCGCCCTTCATCCTTGATTTGTCGGTAAAGGTCACATGCGGCTCGCGGATGGCATCGGTGTTGTAGTAATAGTCCTTGCTCTTGGCCAGCATGAAGATGTATTCATGATCCACGGTCGGCCGGTTCTTGACCGCTGAGGGCATGGCATTGGGTTTGTGCCAGATGATGTCGCTGCGCAAAATCCAGCCGGCATCGCTTAACGCCAGGGCAGTGCGCCAGGGCACCCCGGCCAGCTCGCCGCCCACATAGGTGTCACCCAGGTTTAAAAACAGCAGGCCGTCTTCCCTGGTCTTGTCCTTGAGCAGGGTAAAGACCTCGACTAAGTGGTCAAGGTAGGTGTCAAGATGGCGCTCCAGGCCGATTTCACCTTTGTGGCCTGAGCTGTAGGTGCGCTGCTTGAAATAGGGCGGACTGGTCACAGTCAGCTGTATGCTGTTGTCCTCAAGGCCCGAGAGGGCCTCCTGCGCTGAGGCAGTGATCAGGGTAAAGGGCTGTTCCAAAATGAGCTCCTGTGCTTAAGGGGCAATCAAATCCATCAATTTTTCGATGGCATTATCAATATTTTTCTGCTTGCGCTCAAGCGTCATTTTAATTTCCACCGGCTGCCCGCACAGATGGCGCTCCACGTCCTCCTCGGGCAGCTCGGCTAAAAAGCGGCTTTCGCGCGGAAAGGAAATGGCGCCGCGCACCTTGCGTTTTTTGCAGTAGGTAAGCGCCAGGAACTTCTGCGCCCGGGTGATGCCGACGTAGGCAAGGCGCCGCTCCTCCTCGACATTGCCGTCATTGTCCTCAAGCGCGCTCTTGTGCGGCAGGATGTTCTCCTCCAGGCCCACCATAAAGACGTAGGGAAACTCCAGGCCCTTGGAGGCGTGCAGGGTCATGAGCTGCACTGCGTCATCCTCCTCTTCGCTGCCGTCCTGATGGCGCTCTAACATCTCGCGCATGGTGAGCTTGTCCACGGCCTTGGAAAAAGACAGCGGGGCATCGCCGCGCCGCCCCTGAATGAGCTCGCACAGCCACTGACAGAACTGTCGCACGTTCTCCATGCGCCCGGCGATGGCAGCCTTGTTCTCGCGCGGGCGGGTTAAATAGGCCTCATAGCCGATAAGCTCGGGCAGGTTTTTGGCAAGCTCCAGATCGCGCTTTGACAGAATGTACGCGCGCAGACGGGTGGCAATGATGATGAACTCCGCCAGTGCATTGCGCTGCTCAGTATTGAGCAGGCGGTCAACCCGGCCGCTCATGGCGCAGTCAAAGATGGACTGATGATTGGCCCGGGCGGTCTCGGTGAGTTTTTGCAGGGTATCCGTGCCGATGCCGCGGCGGGGCACATTGATGATGCGCAAAAGGGCGCTGTCATCCTGCGGATTTGCAATGGTGCGGCACCAGGCCATGATGTCTTTGACTTCTGCGAGGGCATAAAAGCTGGTGCCGCCGGTGACCTTGCAGGGGATGCCGGCCTGGCCTAAGGCCTTTTCAATAAAGCGCGACTGAAAGTTGCTGCGATAGAGCACTGCAAAATCAGAGAGTTTGGCGCGGCTTAAATCAAAGCGCATGCCGGCAATGGATGCGGCCACGGTCAGGGCTTCCTGATTTTCATCCTCGCACTGATAAATCTGCAGCTTCATGCCGTCCTCATGCTCAGAGAACAAGGTCTTGGCAAAGAGGTGCGGGTTGTTGGAAATGAGCTGATTGGCGCAGCGCAGGATGCGGTTTGACGAGCGGTAGTTCTGCTCTAACTTAATCACCTTTAAGTTGGGAAAGTCCTCAGCCAGGGTCTTGATGTTCTCGGGGCGGGCGCCGCGCCAGGAGTAAATGGACTGATCGTCATCGCCCACCACGGTAAAACGCCGGCTGCCGGCGGTGATGATCTTAAGCAGCTGATACTGCGTTTCATTGGTGTCCTGATATTCATCCACCAGCACGTAATAAAAGCACTGCGCCCATTTATCTTTCAGGTCGGGCCGGGAGAGCATCACCTTGGTGGGGAGGTAGATTAAATCATCAAAATCGACCGCGTTGCAGGCCT
>JADINH010000044.1 GCA_017694225.1 Candidatus Avisuccinivibrio stercorigallinarum | reverse complement strand
ATCGGCGGCATGCCGCTTACCAATGAGGTGATTGGCGGAAAGACGGTGAGCATCGTCAATTCCATCACTTCAGGCTTCGGCGGAACGCTCGGCAGCATCGGCATCATCATCGGCTTTGGCGTGATCATGGGCCAGATCTTTGAGGCCACCGGTGCAGCCAAGCGCATGGCTTTCACCTTCCTGCGCCTGTTTGGCAAGAAGCGTGAAGAAGACGCCATGGCTCTGACCGGCTTCTTCGTGTCCATCCCGATTTTCTGTGACTCAGGCTTCGTGATCTTGTCACCGATCGCCAAGGCCATTTCACAGGCGGTCAAGAAGTCCGTCATCGGTTTGGGCGTAGCCTTAGGTTCAGGCCTCGTCATCACCCACACCATGGTTCCGCCTACTCCGGGCCCGCTGGGCGTGTGCGGCATCTTCGGCATTGACGTCGGTAAGTTCATTCTGTTCACCCTGGTGCTGGCCATCCCGATGACCATCGGCTGCCTCCTGTACGCCAAGTACTACATTCCGCGCAAGCTCTTCCGCATCCCCAACGAGAACGGCGAGATCGTGGATGTACCGCGCTGCGAGCCTGACTTCACCTCCCTGCTCAAGGAAGATCTGTCTCAGGTTCCGGGCACCTTTGAGGCCTTTGCCCCGCTGGTCATCCCTATCCTGCTCATTCTGATCAACACCGTATCCACCGCCTTCGGCGCTACTGAAGGTTTCATGGCATACCTCATCTTCTTAGGCCAGCCTATCGTGGCTGTGGGCATCGGTGTGCTGATCTCCATCTTCACCTTAGCCCGCCGTCTTGACCGCAAGACCGCTCTGGCTGAAATGGAAAAGGGCATGGCACAAGCAGGCGTCATCATGCTGGTAACCGGCGGCGGCGGTGCTTTAGGCCAGATCATCAAGGACTCAGGCCTGGGCACCTACATGGCTGAGGGCATGGCATCAGCTTCCATCCCCATCATCATCCTGCCGCTGGCCATTGCAACTGTGATGCGCTTCATTCAGGGCTCCGGCACTGTGGCTATGACCACTGCAGCCAGTATTTCCGCCCCGATCGTGATTGCAGCTGGTGTTGATCCGGTGTTCGGCGCCATCGCATGCTGCGTCGGCTCACTGTTCTTCAGCTACTTCAACGACTCCATGTTCTGGGTGGTTAACAGAATGCTGGGTGTAACCGAGGTTAAAGAGCAGATCCTCGTCTGGTCAATTCCTACCACCATCGCCTGGGGTATCGGCATCATCGAGGTGCTGATCTTAGAGGTAGTGTGGTTCTAAATTAAAAAACGCTCTTAGGACAAGCAGGCTTTGCGGCCTGCTTTTTTATTCCCTTAATTTTGTCACACCAAAATTAGCTCAGTATGCTCGAGGGTGCCGATTTCTTTCTGGGCCTGGGCATCCAAATCGGCATCGGTAATGATGCTGTCAAAGACGTCCAGCGCACAGATCTTGTAAAGGCTCGACAGTCCGTACTTGCTGCTGTCAGCCGTTAATATCTTTTTGGCATTGATGGATGCCAGCGCCTGCTTGACCTGGCATTTGTCATAGGTCGGTGCGGTGATGCCGCTTTCGAGCGTAAAGGAATTGCAGGCCATGAAAACGAGGCTCGGGCAGAACTGATGCAGCATCTCAATGCAGTCATTGCCGATGCAGGACTGGCTCTTGTTGTCCACCGGGCCGCCGGTAATGAGCACGCGGCAGCGCCCCATGGTGGTGAGAAACAATCCGATATGCAGATCCGGGGTGATCACCGTGACATTGTCAGCTTTGATGTTCTTGGCAATTTCCAAAGTAGTGGTGCCCGCGTCAAGCACAATGGAATCCCCGTTTTTAATGAGGGAGGCGGCCTTAAGGCCGATGCGGCTTTTTTCGCTGTGATGCTGCGTGACTTTTTCGGAGGTGCTCGGCTGCTGCTGTACAAAGCGGTTTAAGGACACGCTGCCGTGCACGCGGTAAATCAGACCTGCCTTGTCAAGGCGTACTAAATCGCGGCGGATGGTGGCCGTGGATACCTTAGTGAGATCTGACAACTCCTCTACAGTCACCAGATTATGCAGTTTCAGATAGTCTAAAATCTGCTTTTGTCTTGCTTCAATCATGCTTCAAGTCCCATGCCGGCAACAGACAATTATGCACTAATTTTGCACTGCGGGCAGCAAAAGCGCTGCCCGAAGCTTATTGTACACACATACTAGTATTCCAAAGCAAGGCAGTTTTGAAGTTTTACGCCATTAAAGCACAAAAATCGTGCACAGCTCACAAAATTGAGGCAGCCCCAAACTGATCAGACCTTAAATTACGATCAAATTTACTAAAACTGTATTGAGCAGAGTTATACAAACTCAAAGCCCTGCTGCTGATAAAAGGCGATTAAATCGTCCCTGTGGTCTTTGCGCGCCAGCGATGAGGCACAGGCCTGAGCCCAGGTCTTGTCCTTTTGATTGCTGGTGCGCTTGAGGCAGTACTGGCGGAAACGCTCATTGTAGGAGGAAAACTCCTCCTCATTGTAAGGATCGGTAAAGCCGTTCTCCTGAATAAGCCACTCAACCGGCAGGCGCGGCTTCTGCTCCCCACGCCAGCGCTCGTCGGGTTTGCCAAGCACCAGGCCGATGCAGGGCGCCACGCCTTTGGGCAGTTTGAGGATTTCACACACGGCATTGATGGCATTGTTAAAGCCGCCAATCACCACACCGCCAAGGCCCTGCGCCTCAGCAGCGGTCAGGGCATTCTGACAGGCCAGGGCACAGTCGTTTACCCCGAGGAAAAAGAGGTGGAATGGGATCTTGTCAGGCAGTTCACCCACGCGGCGCAGCAGCGAGTAATCAAGGCAAAAGAGCCAGAACTCCGGCGCCTTGGCAAGCTTCATGGTGCCGCCTGAGACTTCGCCGATTTGCTGCAGCAGCTTGCGATCAGTCACGCGCACCGTGCGCACCACCTGATAAAAGCAGGCGCTTGAGGTCTGCACCACCGCTCTTTTGATGTTGTTGACCTCAGTTTCAGTCAGCGCCCTCTTTTCAAAACTGCGCAGTGACTGATGGTTAAACAAAACCTCCAGACAATCCATTTCCTTCTTCTTGAATTTCCTGAACCTGCCCGGACGGGCCGTGCATTGCCCTGCCCGTCTTATTACTTTTACCCCTGCATACACGCCTTATTGGGGCTGCACAAAGGTGCACTGTGCCTGCTGCGCCATGGCGGCATCAAGCAGGGTCAGGGCCAGCATAGCCTCGGCAATCGGCACCGCGCGGATGCCAACACAGGGATCGTGGCGGCCGCGGGTCACCACTTCAATCTCCTCACCAAAGCGGTTGAGACTGCGCCCCGGGGTCAAAATGCTGGAGGTGGGCTTGAGGGCCAGGCGCACCCGGATCTCCTGACCAGAGCTGATGCCGCCCAAAATGCCGCCTGCGTGATTGGACAAAAAGCCCTCTTTGGTCATCTCATCGCGCGCCTGCGTGCCGCGCATGCCCGCAAGTGCAAAGCCGTCACCAATCTCCACACCCTTGACTGCATTGATGGACATCATGGCCCAGGCAATGACGGCATCAAGGCGCTCAAAAATCGGGCTGCCCCAGCCTGCCGGCACATTGCGCGCTCTGACCTCGACCACCGCGCCGCAGCTGTCATGCTCCATGCGCAATTTGTCGATGTATTCACCCAGCTCATTTACCTTGCCCGGATCTGCAAAGTTAAAGGCGTTCTCCAGCGCAGCCTGCGGGTCAAACAACTCAGTTGAGATGGGACCGATGGCGGTGGTACAGCCTGCAATTTCCACCTTAAAGAAGTGGCGCAGCACCTGCTTGGCGATCGCACCGGCAGCCACGCGCATGGCGGTCTCGCGGGCAGAAGCCCGGCCGCCGCCGCGGTAATCGCGGATGCCGTATTTTTTATCGTAAGTAAAATCTGCATGCCCCGGACGGTAGGAGTCCTTGATGTCAGAATAATCACCCGAACGCTGTGAGGTATTCTCGATGATAAGCCCGATCGGAGTGCCGGTGGTCAGCCCCTCAAAGACACCGGAGATGATCTTCACCTTATCAGGCTCATTGCGCGGAGTGCCGTAACGGGTGGAACCCGGGCGGCGGCGGTCGAGATCGCGCTGAATGATGCTCTCATCTATCGGCACGCGCGGCGGGCAGCCGTCCACGATGGCGCCGAGCGCCGCGCCGTGGCTTTCACCGCAGGTGGTGACCGTAAAATTGCGCCCGAAAGTATTAGCAGCCATGCTCCGCCTCCTTAGCTGCCGCCTTGAACAGATCTGTGTAGGCCTTAAGCTGCTCGGCGCCTAACAGGAATACGCCGGTGCCGCCCTTTTTGAGGTCAATAAAGTGAAAAGGCACCTGCGGGAAGGCGTCGTTGAGTGCCTCGGCAGAATTGCCCACTTCCATGATCAGCACGCCGTCATCATTAAGATAATCAGAAGCCTGCGCCAGAATGCGGCGGGCACAGTCAAGTCCGTCGCGCCCGGAGCCGAGCGAGAGGGCCGGCTCAGCGCGGTACTCCTCTGGCATCTCATTTAAGTCACGCTCATCGACATACGGAGGATTGGCCACAATGAGGTCATATTTATCGCCTTTGGGCAGCGCGGCAAAGAGGTCGCTTAAAATCGGAGTGACCTGATTTTCAAGGCCGTAGCCCTCAATATTGATATTGGCAACCTCAAGGGCCTCCGGGGAAATGTCAACCGCGTCCACCTGCGTGTCTTCATCAAAATGCAGCGCAATGGCAATGGCGATGCAGCCCGAGCCCGTGCACATGTCCAAAACACGCTCGGGGTTGCGGTCAAGGTACGGGCTGAAACCCTGCTCAATTAATTCGGCAATCGGTGAGCGCGGAATGATCACACGGTCATCGACATAGAACTGATGGCCGCAGAAGAAGGCGCGGTGGGTTAAATACGGCACCGGCAGGCGCTTGAAGATGCGCAGGGTAATGAGTTTGGCGATCAGCCGGCGCTCGCTTAAGGTCAGGCGCGAGGACAGCGTGCTCTCATCGCACGGGGGCTGCAGATGCATCACAGCCTGCACAATCTCCAGGGCTTCATCCCAGTAATTGTCAGTACCGTGGCCGACAAAGATATGATGTGCGGAAAAACAGGAGACGCAGTAACGCACTACGTCCTGCACAGTGTAAAGCTCCTTGACAATGGCCTGCTCGATATCCTCAGCGCTCTGCGGGGTATCAAGCAGCTGATGGACAGCTGATAGATCGGGCTGCATAAAAATCCTTAAAACACAAATAAAAAAGGCACCTGCATTATACCAGCAAAGTGCCCGGCTCCGGCTTTAAAGCCCAAGCCTTAAGTGCGTGCGAATGCCGCAATCGAACAATTAATCTCCTTGCAGATCCTGCGGGTCTCGGCATCCTGGCGCGGATCAATAACCACCCTGCCGCCGTCAAAGCGGAAGGCACCTTTGCCCTGAATGTAAAAGTAACCTTTGAAAAAGGCACTTACATGCCTGGCAATCTGTACCGGGGCATATTTCTTAAAAATCCGCATCGCAATAACTCCTTTCAAGCGTTGTCGTTGAGTTTATCTTAGCGAATGCAGGCGGATTTTCAAAACGAAAATGACTGTTTTTATCAGCTTTTCCGGCCTTTTTTCACAGACTGCGGGCTGCGTCAAAGAAATGCTCGCCATGCGGGGTAATAAAGGCCTCTGGATGCCATTTACCATCCTTTTGAGCCACAATTAATGCGGCAGCCGTCACAAAAAGCGGAATTTCCAGGCTGGGGCACAAATAATGGGACAAATGCTCGACCAGCGGGATGTGGGAAATTAACAGCATTTCATCATTTTCTTTGGCATCAAGTAATGCCTGCTCTACGGCAATAAACGGATCTCCGGCCGGAGTTAGGGCCTGCTCGGTAATAATATTGAGCCGGCGGCCGGGCAGACGGGAAACTACCGCCTGTGCAGTCTGCTGCGCGCGGGTTTTAGGTGAGGCGTAAACCTTAGTTATATGTGCATGGGAGGCAAGTTTCAAGGCAGTTAATTCAGCCTCCTGACGGCCCTCAGCGGTAAGAACTCTGTCAGCTCCAAAATAAGAAGCCTGGCCGTGGCGCATAATGATAATTTTCATAACCAACAATAATAAAGCTTGATAATTTCCAACATTAATTGATAATGCCTGATATAATATTACAGATCGTTTACTAATTCCATTTAATAATAACCAACAATAACTCAAGGTAACTGCTATGGCGCTGACTTTAAAAGAACTTAGAAATCAGAGAATGCTTTCTTCCTGCCTGCGTGATGCAAGCGCTCAGGACATTGAAGAAATCATTACTAAAATTCAGGGCATCTACAACGAGGTAAAAGAGCGTGAAGAGCGGATGAATGCCCGCAATGCTGCCAAACAGGCACAGGTCGCCAATCTGCTGCAGCAGATGAAGGACTCTGACATCACCATGGAAGATCTGCAGGCTGCCACCGGCACTGCCGCCCCGGCCCGCGCCAAGATGAAGGTACGCTACCGCTTCACCGGCGTTGACGGTGTGGAACGCACCTGGTCAGGCCAGGGCAGACTGCCCAATGAGCTCAAGAAGTTAATTGAGCGTGACGGCACCACCAAGGAAGACTACCGCATTAAAGATGAGCCTGCTGAATAAGCACCCCTCTCAAGGCAGTAATGCAGCTTCTTGTGCCTGCTGCCACATAAGCTTGCAGCCGCAGCCATAAAACTGCGGCAGTAAAGAACAGATTACTGACCTTAACTGCCGGGGATTATCCCGGCTTTTTCCATTTCTTTACTTCTCTTTTCCTGCACTGTGTGTGCATTTAAAAGCAGATTATCAGGGCGGTGCTGCAAAAAATCCCGCCGCTGCCGTATGGTGCTCTGACCGGATCAATATAAGAGGAGTTAAGATTTTCAATAGACGGTGATTAGTTTTTGGCCCGCAGCTAAGACAGCGCTCCCTGGCACATAAACTGCGCTCCTGGGTGTGCGCTTACGGGTAAAACTGCCCTTTTTATTGCCGTCCACGCGGGTAATGCCCTGCGAGGTTTTAACTAAAAGCAAAGATTGAAATCGGAAAGGATGCACGGCAGGAGCAAAAGCCCCTGCCATAATGTCAGATCAAAGGAAATCTTTAATTTCGGCGTTGATGCGCTCCAGCGCTGCCACCGGATCGGCAGCCTGGGTAATCGGCCTGCCGATCACCAGATAATCAGCACCGGCCTTTAAAGCCTCAAGCGGAGTGAGCACGCGCTTTTGATCACCAAGGGCGGCACCGGCCGGCCTGATCCCCGGGGTGACGTTGACAAAAGGCTTTGCAATGCGCTCTTTAATCAAAGCGGCCTCCCGGGCTGAGGACACCACGCCGTCAAGGCCGCACTCTTTGGCCAGGGCGGCAAGACGCAGCACAACTTCATCAATCGGATCTGTAATGCCCAGATCTTTTAACTGTGCCTCGTCCATGGAGGTGAGCACAGTAACGCCGATGAGAATGGGCTTATGTGCCTGTGAGGCCGCAGCCTCGGCCGCAGCTTCCATCATCACGCGCCCTCCGGAGCAGTGCACATTGACCATCCACACGCCCAGGCGCGCGGCAGCCGCCACGGCTTTAGCGGTGGTGTTGGGAATGTCGTGAAACTTTAAATCGAGGAAAATCTTAAAGCCCAGCTCCTGCAGCTTTGAAACAAGCTGCGGGCCTGCGGCGGTAAAAAGCTCCTTGCCAACTTTCAGGGCGCACAGCTCAGGCTTTAAACGTCTGGCGCACTCAAGGGCAGAGGCTGCATCGGGATAATCCAATGCAGTGATCACGCGGATATTGGACATGTTTTAGTCTCCGTCAAGGCCGACAATGGGCTTCATGGTATCCCAACGCCGGCAGGATGGGCACTGCCAGAACAGCATCTTGGACTGAAAGCCGCAGCGGTGGCAGGCATAGCGGTGATTGGAGGCGATCTGCGCGTCCACCAGGCTCTTTAACTGCAGTATGGCCTCATTGGCAGCCACACCGCTTTCCTTTGAGCGCAGGCGCATCAGCGCAGAAAACAGTTTTAAATTCGGTTTTTCCTTGACAAAGTTCAGCAGCATCAGCTCGGCGTCATCGCGCCCGGAGCTGAGCTCCACCACCTCAGTCAGTTGCACCATGGCCTCGGCTGACTTGGTGCGGCGCACCAGATCATCAAGGGCAAAGCGCAGATTGGGATCGGCTTTGTTGGGAAAGCAGCGCAGGACGTATTCAAGGCAGATAAGGCCGGTATCCGAGCGCAGCACGCTCACTTCCTTGATAAGCTTGTAGGCCTCTTCAAATTTGTTCTGCTTTAAAAGGAGGTCGGCTAGGCCCAGACGGGCGCGGATGGAATCGGGGTAAACATCCAGAGCCTGGGTGTAACCCGCGCGGGCCTTGGGGGCATCGCCCAAAAGCAGGTCTGACTGCGCCACCTCACAGTAGTACTGCGAAAGCTGCGAGAGAATAGAGGAGCCCAAAGCATCGCGGTACTTTAAGGCAATCTCAATGGCCTGCTTGTAATCGCGCTCCTGTTCAAACAAACGCACCAGAAGGCGCGCCGCATCCGTGCGCTGGCGCGGGATTTCCACGAGCTCCAGCAGAATGTTTTCTGCGCGGTCAAGCAGGCCGGCCGAAATGAAGTCACGGCCGAGCTCTAACTTTGCCAGCTCATGCTCACTGACATCGAGTTTTTGATTGGCGGCAATCGAGGTGTGCATGGTGATGGCCTTGTCGACCTCACCGCGCTTGCGGAACAGATTGCCAAGGGCCAGATTGGTCTCAAATGAAGGATCAGCTTCATTTAAGTAGGCCATGAAGCGGTCCATGGCCAGCTCGCGGTCGTTGTTGAGCAGATACTCCACGCCGCGGATGTAATTGTGGTTCTGATGAGACTTGCTGTCCTCACGCTTGTTCTTGACGGATGACCGGCCCATGAAATAACCATAGGCGGCGGCCAGCGGAAGCAGCAGAAAAAGCAGCTCTATCATTAACTAGCCTTGGGCTTCCTCGAGCTTTGCCTGCAGTTTCTGTTCCTGCTTCTTGAGCTTTTTGACCTGCGCATGGCTGCTGCGGGCTTTGAACCAGACCTTGAGGCAGAAAATGGATGAAATATACAGGCCGATGATGATGCCGAACACCACACCCACCACCAGCACCATAGCCAGTGACATCTCAGTCTTGACTATCAGGAAATCAAAGGAGACCAAAGCCTCATTGGCAGAGCCGATGGAAAGGCCGAGCACGCAGATAACAAGTAAAACCAGGATATAGAGCCAAAACTTCAGCATGACTATTACCTCAAACAAACTGCTCAATATGATAGCACAACACCACCTAGCAATTAAGGCCGTTAATCGTCATCAAAGCTTGGATCTGCCACCGGCTGCAAGACAGGCTGAGCCTTGGGTTCAAGCTTCAGCTCAGGCTCAGTGTCTGCGCCGGGTTGAGACCCGCTTTCGGGCAAATCCGGCTTTGAGTTAAGCTCCAGCTTATCGTCAGGCTCAAGCTCCGGCGGCTGATTGACGCCGTTAACCTTATCGCGAAGTGAGCCGCCAGGTCTGAAACGCACCTGGCGCTTTTCCCCTACCTGCACCTTAACCTTGGTGCGCGGATTGTGGGCAGTACGCGGAGGCCTGACTGCAAGCTCAAAGGTGCCAAAGCCGCGCAGCTCCACCCGCTTGCCCTCAGCCAGGCTTTCAATAATGGCCTCCAGCACTTCACGCACACTTTGATCAATAAGCTTTGGACTTACCGTGTCATGCATGCGGGCAAGCGTGCTGATAAGTTCAGCTCGTGTCATTTTATCCCCCCAAAAGAGTTGTCCTGCCTTAAGCTTTGCGCCCCGGCCTGCCAAAGCCGGCAGCAGCGAAAAGTGCGGCGCAGCATCCCCGCGCCAGGGTGGGTCAGATACTGCCATGTTCTCACGGACAGAGCCTGACAGAAACCCTGCATTAACCTGCAGCAGAGCAACTTGA